>NZ_JBFUHT010000008.1:0-372895 GCF_056402275.1 Azospirillum sp. P4_B5 | reverse complement strand
TTCCGCAACGCGGCGGATGAGATCGTGCTGAGGAACCGCTTCAACGGGGCGGCGGACGGTGCGAGCTACGTCCAGACGCTGCGCTTCGCCGACGGCGCGCTGGCGGACATCACCGATCCGGCCCTGGTGCTGGAGACGGTGGCGACCGACGCGGCCGAGAAGCTGGAAGGCTACAACGCCAACGACACGATCCGGGGATCGGGCGGGAACGACACCGTCTATGGCTATGCCGGCGACGATCTGCTGGACGGTGGGCTCGGAGCCGATACGCTTTACGGCGGGGCAGGAGACGACCGCCTGATCGGAGGGGATGGCAGCGACAGCCTGGAAGGCGGCGACGGCGCCGACACGCTCGAAGGCGGGAACGGCGACGATGCGCTGCTGGGCGGAGCCGGCGACGACACGCTGGTCGGCGGGGCCGGCAACGATGTGATCCACAGCGGCGCCGGCAACGACCTCATCCGGTTCGACAGTGGCGTGGACACGATCCACAACACCGGCGGCGACGACGTGGTCGACCTCGCTGGGGCTTTCGCGTCTGGTAGCCACTACTTCGTCCGCTACGGGACCGATCTGTATGTCCGGTTCCAGGGGATGAGCGAGCAGCTGATCATCGCGGGCCGGTTCAACGGGGGCGACGACGGGGCGAGCTACGCCCAGACGCTGCGCTTTGCCGACGGGACCCTGGTGGACCTGACCCGGCAGGATCTTGTGATGACCACCGTCGATACCAACGCCGGTCAGAAGATCGAAGGTTACAAGGTCGGAGACTCCATCGACGGCCAGGGTGGCAATGACACCATCTTCGGCTATGGCGGCGACGACACGCTGACCGGTGGGACGGGCTACAACTACATCTACGGCGGCGACGGCGACGACGTGATTGATGGCCGGTCCGGCCAGGGCGAGAATCTGTATGGCGATACCGGCAACGATACCGTCTATGGCGGGGCCAATGCGGACTGGCTGCGGGGTGGCGACGGCAACGACGTTCTGGATGCCGGAACCGGCAGCGACATGGCCTTCGGCGACGGTGGGGATGACACCATCACTGGCGGCACCGGCGATGACCGTCTTTGGGGCGATGTGATTTCGAACACCGGCAATGAAGTCGTCATCGTGCGGATCAGGCTTGGTGGCTATTACTATATGTGGTGGCCTGACACGGTCCTTACGATTAACAGCACCTTCCTGATGAGAGAAACGATCACGGTTCACTACTCTCATTGGGATGGATACTACGTGGTCGTTGGGAATACGACGGACTATCAATTTGTTTTGCGGGATCGAAGCGACGCAGATTATCTCCAACTCACTGTGGTTGACCACAGATGGCCTGGCTTCAATGGCTACGGCGGTGTGGAAGTCCGCGGGTTGGAGGTTAATGGCGTTCCCTTGTCGGCTCCGGGTTTTGTGGCCGAAGGCACCACGTACACTTGGAATCTTGGAACGGCCGTGCCGAATTCGTCCCCCGACGAGCCGTCCGGAAACGACGTCATTATGGGGAATGATGGAAACGACATGCTCGGCGGCGGCCTCGGCGACGATCTTCTCAACGGTGGCAGCGGCCATGACACGATCCTGGGCGGCGCCGGCAACGACACCATCATCGGCGGCACCGGTTCCGACCAGATGCATGGCGGCGCTGGCGACGACTTGATCGACAACCGCGACGATCCCAACGCTGGCGGCAGCAACGATCAGTCCTATGGCGGAAGCGGGACGGACACCATCTATGGCGGCGGCGGGGTGGATCTGGCCTACGGCGGCGCCGGCAACGACCTGATTGATGGCGGAGGCGGAAACGACCAGCTTTATGGCGAGGACGGAGACGATACATTGGATGGCGGAGCGGGCAATGACTCGCTCGACGGTGGCCTTGGCAACGATCTGTTCCGTTACTCCGGCTCCGGACAGGGCCAGGATTCCGTCCGTGGCGGTGGTGGCAACGACGTGCTGGAACTCGGTGTCGGGCCGACGGCGGACCAGCTCTATTTCTCGCGCTTCGACGGCGACCTGTATCTCACCTTCCGTGACACGGGCGATCGCATTGCCGTGGTCGGCCGCTTCAACGGGGAAGGGGACGGGGCCAATTACGTCCAGACGCTGCGCTTCGCCGACGGGACTCTGTTCGACCTCACCGCGCAGGACATCGCACTGGAAACCTATGGGCTCGCCGCGGCGGAAACGCTGTATGGCTACCGGAACGACGACCGGATCGAGGGTAACGGCGGCAACGACTCGATCCTCGGTTATGGTGGTGACGACACGCTGAAGGGCGGCGACGGCGCCGACGCGCTGTATGGCGGGCTGGGCGACGACGTGCTCGAAGGCGGAGCCGGCGCCGATTACCTGGAGGGCGGCGACGGCAACGACAGCCTGTCCGGCGGTACGGAGAACGACACGCTGTTCGGTGGTGCCGGAAACGACACGCTCAATGGCGGGACGGGCGCCAACGGCATCGACGGAGGGGCGGGCGACGACCTCGTGGTCTATGGCGGCGGAACCGACACCATCGTCGGCGGCGGCAACGACGTGCTGGTCTTCGGGGACGGCTATGGCGCCGACGCTTTGCGTCTGGAGCGTTACGGCAAGGATCTCCATCTGGTGTTCGCCGCAACGGCGCAACGGATCGTCATCGCCAACCGCTTCACCAGCAATGGCCCCGGCGATGGGGCCAACTATCTGCAGACCTTGCGCTTCGCCGACGGCACAGAGATCGACCTGTCCCGTCCGGACATCATTATCACGACGAACGACGACAACGCCGGCCACATTCTGGACGGCTACAACGCCGGCGACGTGATCCGGGGCAATGGCGGCACGGATTCCATTTACGGATATGGCGGCGACGACACGCTGTATGGCGGGGCCGGGGTCGACAGGCTGTACGGCGGCGACGGCGACGACCTGATCGACGGCCGTGACGACACCGCGGGCGACGCCGCCTACGGTGACAGCGGCAACGACACATTGCTCGGCGGGACGGGCGGCGATGCTCTCTATGGCGGTGACGGCGACGATTGGATCGATGGCGGCGCTGGCAACGACTCGGTGGAAGGCGGAGCCGGTGACGACCGCATCGTTGGCGCCGCCGGTGTCGACACCATCAAGGGTGGTGCTGGCAACGACATCGCCGACGGCGGTGCGGACAACGACATCCTGTATGGCGATGCCGGCCAGGACACGCTGTCCGGCGGTACGGGCAACGACACTCTCTTTGGCGGTGCCGGGAACGATGTGATCGATGGCGGCGGCGATGCCGATACCCTCTATGGCGATGACGGGGACGACACGCTGGCGGGTGGGCTTGGCAACAACTGGATCGTCACCGGAGCCGGCGACGATCTGGTCCTGTACCAGGGCGGCCGCGATACCATCACCGGCGGCGGGGGGAACGACACCCTGGCCTTCGGGGAAGGGTTCGATGCCGCCAACCTGCGCTTTGAGCGGTTCGGGGCAGACCTGCATGTCCTGTTCGACGGGTTGCCCGACCGCATCGTGGTGGCGAACCGCTTCAGTGGGGCCGGCGATGGGGTGAACTATCTCAAGACCCTGCGCTTCGCCGATGGAGCGACCTATGACCTGAGCCGCCAGGACCTGGTCATCGACACGCGGGACGACAACGCCAGCCATACGCTGGACGGCTACAAGGTTGCGGACGTCATGCGGGGCAACGGCGGCGACGACGCGATCTACGGCCATGGCGGCAACGACAGCCTCTATGGCGGGGCGGGCAGCGACCTGGTCAGCGGAGGTGACGGCGACGACCTGATCGACAGCAGCGACGACGGAGCGAGCCGCGACAAGCTCTATGGGGACGCCGGACAGGACACCATCGTGGGCGGCGGCGGCAACGACTCGCTGTACGGTGGCGATGGCGACGATCGGCTCGATGGTCTCGGCGGGAACGACTCCCTGGATGGTGGGGCGGGCGCCGACACGCTGTCCGGCGGAGCCGGCAGCGACCTGCTTTTCGGGGGCAGCGGAAACGATGTCGTCAACGGTGGCGATGGCAATGACGCCCTGTTCGGCGAGGCCGGCGACGACACGCTGTACGGCGGTGTCGGCGACGACAGCATCGACGCCGGCCTGGGGGACGATCTGATCCTGTATGAGAGCGGGCGGGACACCATCCTGGGCGGCGGCGGCAACGACGTGCTGTTGATGGGCGAAGGCTTCTTGGCGGACCAACTCCATGTTGCGCGCTTCGGCACCTACCTTGTGCTGCGCTTCCACGACCGGGAGGAGCAGATCGTGATCGCCAACCGGTTCAACGGAACCGGGAACGGGACGAATTATGTTCAGACCGTCCGCTTCGCCGATGGCACCGACATCGACCTGTCGGCTCAGGATCTGCCGCTGTTGACGGTCGGCAGCGAGTCGGCGGAGACGCTGTGGGGCTACGCCGGGGACGATCGGATCGATGGTCGCGGGGGGAACGACACGCTGTTCGGTGAGGGTGGAAACGACACGCTGATCGGTGGCTCCGGCTGGGACGAACTGCACGGCGGCGCCGGGAACGACCTGTTGGACAGCCGCAGCGACGCGGTCGGCACGGGTTTTGCCGACGTGGCTTACGGCGAGGCCGGCGACGACACGCTGATCGGCGGCGGTGGACACGATCAGCTTTCGGGTGGCGACGGCGACGATGATCTCTACGGCGGGGCCGGCAACGATACGCTGGCCGGAGGTCCGGGCAACGACATCTACCGGTTCGCTCCCGGCGGCGGCAGCGACCGCATCGTGGAAAACGATGCGGACACAGGCACCGACCGCCTCTTGTTCGACAGCGCCGTCGATCCGCACCAACTGTGGTTCCGCAAGGTCGGGACGGACCTGGAACTGCAACTTGTGGGGACTTCCGACAAAGTGACGGTCGCCGGGTGGTTTTCCGGCACCACTCATCGCTTGGACAGCATCGAGATCGTCGACGGCCCGGTGTTGCAGGCGACGTTGGTGGACCAGATGGTTCAGGCCATGGCCGGTGTTACCCCGCCGGCATCCGGTACGACGAGCATTTCCTCCGGATCCTATCCGCAGATCGACGCCATTATCACCGCCTCGTGGCGGTGATAATGGCGGCGCGAGGCGGTGATAACTCGGCAATAACCTGGCGGCGCCTGATCAGGCCGTCATCGAACTCCCACACGGCTCGTGGCAGAAAAGCACGGGTTGCAATGCCAGGACCTGGGCTGGGGTCAATGATACGGACGGCGCCTGGAGGTTTCGTCCGTGTCATCCTTTCAATCGGTGCTATCGCATTGATCTGTCGGGTTTGACCATGGGCGGATGATGGAAGCCGTCACCCGCCCATGGTGTGAACCGCTGCCAGCGGATGAGCGGCGACGCCATGCGGGCCTATCCCCGACCGGCGCCGCGGGACGAAACCGAGTTTGCCGTCAACCTTGTCAACCGTATGCTCGGCCTTGGAATCAGGGACCCATCCGCTCCGTCTGAAGAGCAAGAAACCAGGGCAGCGCTCCTCCCACCCGCCTCCGTGCGCCAGAGCAACTTGGGGCGGCCAATTCCAACGGTGGCGGTCAGATTTCAGAGGACGTTGGCATTTATGGTTTTCCCGGCCATCCAGGCCAAGTGAGCGCCAGCACCCCGGCCCAACACGCTTCTGCCGACAAGCGATACGGCATCTGGGGATTTTGCGAAGTTATCGGCGTTCTGAGCGCTGTTCCCGTTACCCGGCTGAGAAAATCATCGCCTTAAGCACCGTTCAGGTCCTCCCTTTATTATAAGAGTAATCGCGTTGATAGCCTCTTTTTTAAGATCGTGATGTCTACAGCATTGCCAACAGACATGATCGGGCGCCAAGAGTGTTCCTGTTAATTTGTTCTCATTGATGGATTCATCCGGACCAAACGAATGCCCAGGCCCCATAAGCAACCATAGGTCATCAATGCCCATCTTGCGACTTGTTTTCTGCCGAGATACTCTTAAAAATCAGCGCAGCGCAGATATTGACTCTTGTTGGTTGTAGTGTGATTCTGAACATCCTGATTCCGAGCAGTTCCTGGAAGAATATACAGGAGTATTCTTATGTCTGGCAGCGATCTCATCATGACGACCTCGATCTCATCGACTGGCTGGAGCGCCGATGTGCCGTCGTCCAGCAATTACGGCGCTTCAGCCAAGCTTACCGTGACGTTGAACAACCAGAAGGTCGGGACGTTCAATTTCACACCGTACGAGACGGGCTGGTCCATGAGCGCCGTCCAGGGCAACAGCACGCTTCAATTCAAGGCCACCTACAGCCCACCTGCCGGTACCGACGAAGGCACCATCATTCTGGACAGCATGACGCTGACCCAGCCGGAAAAGCCGAACGTGACTTACTCGGGCCAGCTGTTCGCCTGGACCTCCATCGGCACTCAGGACTAGATCCCAGCCGGCCGCCGGAAAAGGCAGCATCCAACCGGGACGCTTCCGATCGGACGGTGGCCGGCCGTTCCGCTCCGCGCAGCCTTGCGGCAAACGCGGTGCCTCAGCAATCCCGCTTCATCTTCACGCCGGCGATCGGGGATGGGTAGGCGCGCGGACCTCTCCGACAGCCTATCCGTTCCGGTTCGCGTGGCGAGCGTCGGCCCATGACCATCCAACTCACGGTCAGCAGCGCCTGTCCCCATGTGTATTTGCCCGAGGGGGCGCCGGGCGGTCCCTGGATCGCCTTCGTCCTGCCGAAGACGGCCGTTCTGCCGTCGCAGTCCTATATGATCAGCGACTGGATCTGGCCGAACGACGGGCAAACCATACTCGGCTACTGGGTGTTCGCGCCCACACCGCCGACCGATCTCGCGGCCTTCGCAAGGTCGCTGTGGGTGAGCGCGGCCGGCCGCGCGCTCACCTGCGCGTCAATTCCCGTATGGTACACGGACGCGGCGCTGGCCGCCCTCGAGAGTCCAGCCTTCATGGCAACCGACCTGGGGTCGAACGGGCTGGAATCCATCGGGAACACAAATTTCGGCTTCGGCCGGACCTTCGATTTCCACATCCCGCCCAACAGCGTCATCCGCTACGCGTCCGACTCCGACACCCTGACCGTGACGGCCAAGGGAACCTTCACGCTCTCGATCAATGGCAGGGGGATCTCGTCGGGCCTGGACACGAGCCTGGACATCGCCATGGCCGGCACCGCCGCCGGGGTTTTGACGCTGGGCGCCCAGCTGTCCTTCGACCCATCGCCGGACAGCAGCAACCTCGGCATCCATTATCGCTACCGAATGGAGCAGGGCGGCGTTGCCGGCCTCGATTTCCCGCTGTTCGGCCGCGGAACGCTCGAGAACAGAACCTACGCCGTCGCCCTGGACCCCGCTTCGCCCTTCGATCCCACCCGTTCGCGCTTCGCTTTCGGCACGGCCACCGGCGCGCTGGGCAGCGGCTACACCAGCCCGACCGGGAGAACGGTGCAACTGGCCCCGCAACCGGGGGCGGCACTGGTCTTCCGCTCGCTTTACGGCAGCGACGGCGGCAGCTGCCTGGAGCCCGACGGCACCTTCGTCGCGACGCTGTGCGGGGCATCGGAGGATGCCGTGGTCGGGCTGCTGTGCGGCTCTTCAGGAACCGAAAGCCTGGAAGGGCCGGCCGGATCGACGCTGACCTTCGGCGCTGGCGCGGCCTATTGCCCGTTCGACCCGACCGCCGCCCAACGCAGCAGCGTCGCCGTGCCGCTGGAGGACCAGGATGGGGAGGCGGTGACCGCCTGGGTATCGGTGTCGGCTGTCGGAGCGGCGACGGCCGCCTACGTGACCCAGCCGGCGCAATCGGCCCTGTTCGCGGCGGATGCCGCGCAACCGGCCTACCTCTATTCCGCGGTGGCCCGACCGCTGTTGAGCGGGGCCGGCCTTCCCGCCCTGCCGATGGCGCCCTACGGCTGCTTCGACGAACTGGAGTCGGTCGCGGCGGACGCTTACCGGGCGCTGGAAACCAAGGCGTTGGCGTCGGCGCGCACACGCCTGACCGCCGTGTCGGCCAAATCGACGGTGAAGCCGCGGGCCGTCGCCGAAGAGCAGACCTGCGTGACCAACGCCGGCTTGGTGGTGACGGAATCGGGGGCGGCGTCCACTTCCCTCTGCCTCGCCCGGACGGTCGATTCCGGCGGCACCGGGCATGTGTGGAGCGTGGACGACCTGTCCCCGGCGCTGCAGACGGCTTTGGCGTCCAGCCAGTGCTTCGTCGTCGCCTCGCGAACCGCCGACTCCGACGCGGCGGTGCTGTTCACGCTGGCCGGCGAGGTGGCGTTCTTCGACTGGACGTTCACGCCGGCGGTGAGCGCCGCGCAGCTTTTCATTCTCAAGTTCGCGACGCCCGACATCCGGACCCTGGCCGGCACGCTCGCCGCCTGGACCGACGCGCCCACCTTCAACACCGACCCGCAAGCGGTGCAGACGAGCCTGCTGAGTTTCATCGAGTCCGTATCGGCCGCCGTCGATGCGGGCGACACGCTCTACGCCACCTTGTGGTCGGCGCTCACCGACCCGGGCTGGAACGGCGCGATGGTCCTCGCTCCGCCCGCCACGACGCTGCCGGCCACGGTGAGCGGCATGCTGGCCGGCGAGAACGGCACGCTGAGCGCATGGGCGTTGGCCGTGCAGATCAACGACCTCGGTGCTGCGGAGGATGGCAGCACCATCATCACCGGCAGCGCGCCGTTCGCCGTCGTCGACGAGTCCGGCGGCGGCACCGCTTCCCCGGCGGGTGGCGGAGCGTACGGCTACGCCCTCGACCGCCTCCGTGCCGGGTTCGACAACGGCACGATGACCAGCTTCACTGCGACCGGGCGGTTGGAGATCAACCGTCTGTTCGGCGTGCCGGCGGCGCTTCAGGACGATGACGGGGACGCACCCAGCAACATCATCCCGCTGTCGGGCAGCTACCAGCAGCCGACCACGGCGGGCGCCGTCGGCTACTACAAGTTCACATCCGGCGAAACGGCGACGTTCCGCATGTCATACGAGTATGACGATTCCCAGGCGCCGGCTCAGATCCTCAGGACCGTCGTCGTGGCGGCGGTGCAGTTCGCGCCGATCGGCGACGACGCCTCATGCTTCTCGCTATCCGGCACGCTGGTCTTCAACGGGCCGGCGGCTGCGGCGGACGAGGAACGCCTCGACCTCGGCATTCCGCCGACCGTCGATCTGTTCGATTTCGATGGGCTGGCGTACGCCGGCCTGGGCATCGTCATGTCCGGCAGCGGCGCGGATGTCACCTACGCCTTCGATGTCAGCCACGCAACGTTCCCGGCACCGCGGGACGACCTGCGTCCGGGTCTCGCCAGCGACCTGCCGCTGACCGCCAAGGCCATGCTGCCGGCCGGCAGCATTTCGGACCTGGGCGCCATCCCGCTCGATGTTCCAACCGGCTGGACCATTCCGAGCGATGCGTTCGACTTCGCCATCGCCCTGAGCTTGACGCTCGGCACGCCGGGGCTGCAAGCGTCGCAGACCGGCAGCCTGACGGGCACCCTCTATCTCGGCTGGACGGCGGACGGAAACTACAGCCTGGGCCTGCTCATCGACGGCATCGGGCAGGGCCGCACCGTGACGCTGCAGGGGGCGGCTAAGTTGACCATCGGCGGCGTGTCCGTCGGTTCCGCCATCGCGCAGGGCGGCGTCACGCGGACCGTCCTGTTGCTGCAGCGCTGTTCCTTGCGCTTCATGGGGGGAAGCGCACCGGGCGGCGCGCAGCCCTTCACGCTCTCCCTGTTCGGAGTTCCGGCCACGGCCCCCGGCACGCTCGCGACCAAGTTGCTGTGGTACGGAAGCGCCTACACCACAAGCATGGATCGTTCTACCGGGGTTGCCGGGAAATGAAGATTTTATACTGGAACATCGAAAACCTGACCTACAACAAATTCTTCGACATTTCAATGCGTGAGGTCATCCTCCAGGCGCTTCTGGGGGCCACCAATCCGGATCTGATCGTTATCGTCGAGGTGTTTTGCCGTGCGACGCTGGGACAGGAACGCTTCAACACCCGCATCTATCAGACTCAGGGTACGGACGGCCTGAATGCGCTGTTCAACAGTGTCAGGCTTTACGCCAACACCTACTCTTCCGTTCCTCCGGTTGCCACAGGATGCAACGGATATTGCGAGGCCGTCGGTTTCATCTACAACACCGATGTCTTGCAATTTCGCGGCCCTCACGTCTGGACCGAGCTGGGGCCCGTCCCTGCGGACCAGCTCAACAAATCCCACCAGCAGGTGGCTTGGCCGTGGTCGGGCATTCTCAAGATCCATTCACCAGGGCAGGAAAACCCCCAATTCACCCCCGCGAGCTATCCAGCTCCGTGGAATCGGTATGCGCCGTTCAACGTCGTCCAGCCACAGCCGCCGGCCCCCCCGATCCAAGTGCCGGCGCCGCAGGTCCTGTTCCCCAACCCCAGGGTGAGGAGCATCGCCTGGGAGAACATCGACGGAACGAATTTCTACAACGGCTTCACCGCCTTCCCCTCCTGGTACAACCGGGCGCCGGTCCGCTGCCTGTTCTGGCACCTGACGCAGAATTGCTATGTCGATGTCTTCGCTCTGCATACATCGCCGAATCAGACCTTGCAGAACGGTCGTGTGTACGATCCCACCGCGGACAGAGCGGTCGAGAAGACCGGCGCCCTGGCCGAAGTGCGGAACTGGCCCGAAGGCGACACGCCGGCCGTTCAGATCATCCTCGGCGATTTCAACGTGACGCTGCAGAGCAACGTTCTGCAAGGTACACCCTACCAGAATCTGGGAACGGCGGGATATGTCCCGTCGGTGTGGAACACGCCGACCCTGTTCAACAAGTACACCCCGGTTCCTGCGGGCGGTGGATATGTATCGCAAGCCGCAGGAACCCTGGACAACATATTTTACAGAAGAAATTTCCCAGCGCCCGCTCCCGTGACACGGGTGGTCGATCAAGTGATCGGCACGACCATAGCCGACCTCGGCCTGACTTGGACTTCTCAGCTTTTTAACAATTACGCGGATCTGTCCACCTGTTATGGCGGACCGAACCAGGTCTTGAAGAATCAGGCGCTGCAGACGTTCCGCGACTGGAACAACTTCGGGCACATCGCGAAGTGTCTGGCGACGGCGCAAGTCGCGGGTACGGGCGGGGCGTCCGACCACCTGCCGCTCTACATCCAGTTTTGAAGGGCGCGGCCGATGAGCATCGAGACGATCTACACGGCCCTGGCGGCACAGGGCGGCACGGTCAGCCTGGACGACGCCTCGCTCGGCACCGCCGGGCTCGACGCGCTGCTGTCCGCCGACGGCCTGCCGCCGGCGATCCAGGTGACGCTGCCCGGTGCGTTGCCGCCGCCGAATGGCGACACACTGACCTTCTCCGGCACGTCGGGCTTTCTGGCGGGCGGGGTGCAGTACTGGGGGGGCAGCAACGGCTTCATAGACGGTGCCGCCTTCACCGTGAGCGTGGCCATCGTCTGCGGCGAGAACGAGACGGTCAGCCTGCGCGTTGAGGTCGCGCTCGCGGACGGCTGGGTGCTCGGCGACAGCTTCTATGCGTTCATGGGCGGACCGTTCACGGCCGATGCGCTGACCGACCCATCCCTGCTCTTCGCCTACGATTGCGATGGCGTAGCGGACGGTCTGACCCTGGCGGCCGACATCCATTCGGTCGGGCCGCTGGTGCCGCTCGACCTGCTGGCCGTGGTTCCGGACCCGGCGCGGGTGATCGGAAGGGTGACGCTGGAGACGTTCGGTCCCGCCTTCCAGCTGGTTTGTCCGCTCGGCGCCGTCACGCTGTCCTACCCGCCGCTCCAGCTGAGCGAGGCCGCCTATCGGCTCGGGCTGAACTACGTACCGTCGCCCTACGAGGATCCGGCGACCGGCGGCTGGAAGGTGCCGGCGATCGCGAACGCCTTCACCGCGCAATGCGCCACCAGCCTGACCGGCGAGGCATCGGTCCTGATGGAACTCGGGCTCGGCTGGGCCGACACCATCAGCATCGTCTTTCTCGGCAACCCCGAAGACCATCCGGCCGGGTCCCAGGCCGTGCTGCAGCCGCTGTTCCCGACGGGTTCGGGCTTTCCCGGCGGACTGACCACCGACCAGCTCACCGCGATCGCCGGCATCGGGTCCTTCGGCGTCACGTCGTTCGCCCTGTCCGGCAATCCGAACGCACCGCAGGCCACCTACATCCTGGGCACGCTCGGCATCACCGAGCCGTGGACACCGATCCAATCGCTGCCCGGCTTCGCCGTCACGGTGATGAACATCACCTGGACCTACATCTTCCTCGACCCGCCGAGCCTGACATGGTCGCTCTCTGCGGTGCTGTCGCTCAACGGATTCGACTTCGCGCTGAACGTCGACTACCCGTCGATGTCCTTCGCCGGCAACTGGGCGGGCAGCGTCACGCTGTCGCTCAACGACCTCAACGCCGGCATGTTCAAGGTCTTCCCCGCCCCGGTTCCGCTCAATCCCGACGTCAATTCGGTGACGTTCGGAATGTTCAGCGTTTCCGTGGGATTCGCGGACCAGACCGTCGGCATCCAGGGTTCTGCCGCCGGCGACATCGCGCTGAGCGGTCTTGAGGTCAGCATCACGTCCGCCACGCTGAACCTGCTTTACAGCGGGAAGAGCGGCGCGCTGGCCTATGCCGTGAACGGCGTCCTCGCCGTCAACAACTGGGCGTTCAGCGTTTCCGCGCAGGTCGATGCAGACGGGCTGGACCTGCGGGGAGAACTGCAGGACCACGACATGGTGTCCGTCTCGGACGTGGTCGGCCAGCTCCTGGGTCCGGTGGCGACTCCGGACCAATTCGATCTTTCGGTCGTCGTTCGGTCGTTCGGCGCCTCGGCCAGCACCTACACCAGGCGGATGGCGGTGTGGGGCGGGGTCGATTGGGACCTCGTGGCCTGCGGGGTGTCGCTCGGCGGCACCTTCGCCATCGATGTCGCTTCGCCTGACTCGGGAAGCAGTTGGACCGGGACGATCGGCGGTGGGATCGTCGTCGGCGGCCTGACCTTTACCATGACCTACGTCTGGGGACCGACGGTCGGGCTGCTCACCGGCGCGTTCAGCGCAGCCATCAACGAGGGGGCGACCTACGACTGGAAGGCCTTCACCCAGACCTTCGCCGACAGCCAGCCCACATACCCCACGCAGATTCCGGTGTCTCTCGACCTGGAATGCGACGCGTCGCTTGCTTTCACCTATGACTTCGAGCAGGACCTCTTCACGGTCAACGGACAGGCGATCGCCGGCTCCGTCGGCATGTTCGGCTTCTTCCAGGAGGTGCCGCCAGCCTTCACCGGGCGCGCCAGCTCGGGCTTTGCCGCCGGGGTGCAGTTCACGGCCGGGCCCGGCTTCTTCCGATCGCTCGACACCGGCCTCGCGATGTTCGACACCTTCGGCCTGTCGGCCGACATGGCCATCGCCGTGGCCGATTTCACCAACCCCTCCTATCAGATACCCATCAACTCCCACGCCTATTTTCCCGGCGTCGCGTCGGGCATGACTTTCTACGGCAGTTTCACATGGGACCTCTGCGACGACGCGACCACGAGCGGGGCGATGGCGCTGATGACGAGGGAGCCGGTTGTCGAGGTCTCGATCGGCTATTGCGGGACGGCGGAAAACTGGACCTTCGCGTTCGCCGGAGTCATCGACGACATTGCCTGGACGCTCGGCGACGACGCGACGGTGAACGGAGCATGGCTGGCCTTCACGATGACCGGCACCGCCGGCGACACCCGTTACGAGGTTCTGTTCGACATCGACGTCAGCGTCGACATGGGAACGGGGTATGTGGGCACTCCGGGGCAGCCGGCCGTGCTGGATTTCTCCGGCCAACTGGGCTTCCTCTACGATCAGGCCACGGAAGGCGTTGCCGGCTTCGCCGCCATCTTCGGTTCGTTCGTGTGGCGCGACGCGCTGGACATTCCCGGCCTGACCGTGGCCAATCCCGGTTTCCTGCTGGGGATCGGCGAACTGGCCGGCGAGCCCGTTCCGTCCTTCGGCCTGACCGGCCTGCTCAGCTACCCGCCCGCCGGCATCGAAGCGTTCCTGGCGATCTATTTCGACGGCACGAATCCCGCCGACAGCCTTTTCATTGCCAGCATGAAGGAGGTGTCCTTCCTGTCGTTCGCCGAGATGCTGCTGTGGGCGGCGGACGTGCCGGTGCCCTCGCTGATGCTGAGCGCGCTCGACACCTACGGGGTCTATCCGCTGGACCTCCATCCGTCGCAGGCGCAGACGACGCTCGACGAGGACGACTTCGCCGCGCTGAACGCCTACCAGATCCCGGCCGACTTCCGCGCGATCGTGAGCGAACTCGGATTTCCCATGGGGCCTGCGTCGGCCGACACCGATCAGACGCAACTCGTCCTGCGCCGGAACGACGAGGACTCCAACGACGAGTGGTTCATAGCGGACTTCAAGTCCGGCCGGATCTTCCATCTGGCCCGGGATGCGGCCGTCTCGCCGCCCTACGCGCTGTCGCTCGATCCGTGGCTCTACGTCGCGCCGGTACAGACGCGTTTCGGCACCACGACCTATGATCCCGGCTACGGATTCGGAGGACAGCTCGTCCTGCCCGGGGTGACGCTGAACGTCATCGCCCAGCTTCAGCCGGTCGAACCCGGCAAGGAGGTCGGGGCCTGGGCGCTGCGGCTCGACGTCACCGCACCCGATCCGATCGTCTATCCGGTGGACAGCGGCACCGTGCCGGCCCTGCTCGTCCTCTCGGCGCCGGGCGCCGTGGCCGATGAGAAATCCGGCCCCTCGGTGTCGCTCGCCACCCACCGGATTGGCGACGTTCAGCCCCATTTCAACCTCAAGGCGGCAGTTACTCTGCTGTCGGTCTTTTCGGCCAGCATCGACGTTGAAATCGTCGAGACGGGCTTCAGCTTCGACCTCAAACTCGACGCCTCTCTTCCCACCTACAAGGACGGCAAGGTCGCCTCGTGCGCTTCGGCGCACGCCGTCATGGCGTGCCTGGTCAACAGCGATCACGGGTTCGAGGCGAGCTTCTCGCTGTCGGTCGATTTCAACGGGTCCACCAACCCGGTCATGTTCGGCGATACCGTGGTGATCCCGTCGCTTTCGCTGGATGTCGGCATGGGGCTCGACCTCGCCGTCAGCTTTCCCTACACCTACGGTCCGTCGATCCCGGACGTCGGAGGCGCCAGCTTCGATGGGACGATCTCGTTCGCCTGGAAGGACCAGTCCTTCAGCGCCTCGATCCATTTCACCCTCGCCGACCTCTCCACGCTCATGCGGACGGTCGGCACCTGGATCGTGGAGAACATGGAGGAACTGCTGTCGACGCTGCTCGGCGACGTGAACGCGTGGACACGCGCGCTCGCCAACGGGCTGTTCACGCTGGAGGCGGACGCCGCCGCCGCCGCGCTGGCGGCTCTCAAGGCGACCTACCGGCAGGCGGCCAAGCTGATGGCCCAGGCCGGCTACACGGTCCACAATGTGTACGAGGCGCTTGAGGCGGTGTACAACGTCGGGGGTGATGAGCTGGTCGAGGCGATCACCGACGCGTTCCGCCTCAAATTGCTCTTCGCAGCCGTCACCCAACAGGTCGGCCCGGCCACGGATACCGACGCGCAGACCCTGCAAACCGACCCGACGGCCCTGATCGGCTGGCTCGCCACCACGGCGTCAGATGGCGTTGCCAAGGGCGCGTGGAGCGACCTCACCCAGCCGGCGAGCGGGGCCACGGTCGCGGTGTCGGCGAATCTTCTCGGCACCGCGACGCTCGACGTGACGCTGGCCGATCCGGGGCCGTACGCAGCCCATTTTTACGGCTATGGGATCGACCAGATCCTGCCCTACCAGCGCCTGGACGACACGCGGGGCGTGTTCTCCACCTCGTTGCCGAACGGTGCGGCCCTCAAGGCCATCAGCTTCGGCCCATTCACCTTCCAGTTCCCCTCCGTGACGCTGTCGTTCTACACCGACGGCGGCTGGATTCTGGATTGCGGCTATCCGGACGGCGGCAATCGGAGCGCCTTCATCGCCGTGGGCACGCCGGGCTATTCGCAGATGTCCGGTCAGGGGGGCTTCAGGCTCACCAACCTGTCGCCCGGCGAATCCCCTCCGGACGACTGGCCGCCGGTTTCCTATTCCTGTGCCGTCCATGCGGAGGTGGAGCTGTCCTACACCGGCAGCGTGAATTTGGGGATGCTGACCGGCGGCTGGTCGCTCACCTACACCGGCGGATTCTCCGCCATCGCCGGTTATGGCGACGGTGTGCAGGACAATGGCACGGACGGCACCGACCGGCAGGAACAGGTCGCCGGCCCGACACCGAGCCAGTTCCGGGGCACGCTGACGCTGGGATTCTCCGGCGCGCTCTACGGCACGGTGGACTTCGGCATCGTCTCCGCCGCCGTGCACGTGTCCATCAAGACGAGCCGGAGCATCTCGCTGAGGCATGGCCAGCCCGTCGACCTTTCGAGCAAGGCTCACGTCCATGTCGGCGCGAAGATCAGAATTCGCTGCGGCTTGTTCACCATAGTCATCAGCTTCACCTACACGGCCGACGTCGATGTCGGCCCGCCGGCGTTGGCGTGGTCCGGCCAATACGCCGCCGACATGGCCGTGGCCGCTGCCGCGGTCAGCGCGGCGCGGCTGTCCTGGGCGCGCGCTTCGGACGCGGCCGTCTCCGTCCTCGGCACGGAGAAGCCGCCCCTGAAGCTCTGGTTCGTCCCCGAACTGGCGCTGGCCTTTGGGGAGTCCGGGACGGGGACGCCGCAAGCGGTCTTCAACCTGGCGATCGAGTATGCCGAGGCGACACCGGGCTGCGCCTTCAACGTCTTGGTCCGCACGCTGCTGCAATGGGCGATGTCGCTGGACGGGGAGGGCGCCGCCGGGGCGACCCTGTCGCGCGGGCGACTGGAACGTCTGTCGCAGCGGCTCAAGGCCCGGCCGCGGCTGAGCCGTCTGTACGCGGGCGACGATCCGACGACGCAACTCGACTACGCGGCCATCGTCGCCTTCTTCCAGGACTGTTTCGCTGGGGTGACGATCGCCTTGCTCACCGAAGACGCGGACTCCGCCGTGACCTTCGCGATGATTCCGGACCTCGTGGCCCACGGCGGCGCCATCGGCGGCACCTCCGTCCCCCTTTGCGACTTCGCGACCTGCAACATGCAGAGCGCATCGTTCGAGGACGAGATCGAGGCGGTGAACGCGCGGTTCCAGCTCTTCTCCAGCGACGCCGGCATGAGCGCGCCGCTCGTCACCGCCGACAATGTCCCGGCGTCGCTGGCAACTTACGTCTTCCTCGCCTTCTTCGAGTATCTGCTGAACAGTGGCGCTGGCGAGGCCGAAAGCCTCACCGCCACCGCTTCACTCGACGAGATCACGGCGGACCAGTGGAACGCGCTCGCCTTCGATCAGACCGCCGGCGGCCTAACGGTCAGCTTCCGCGGCGGGGTGCAGCTGTCCGCGACGGGTCAGGCCGGACAGGTCCCGGCGCCGCTGTATGGCCTGACCGGCCAGCAGATCGCCGCGGCGACCATTGCGCCCCTGTCGGACGGCATGGATCTGTCGGTGGCCGCCGGTGCCGGCGGCGACTGGTTCACCGTTGCCGACGGCACGGTCGTCCGTTTCAGCGCGGACGACCTGAGCGCGATCAGCGGACTGACGGTCGTGGCGCCGCTGAGTCTCGTTCCGCAGGCGAACCTGACCGCCAGCCCGACCACCTATGTCTTCGCCGGTTTCACCGCCTGCGGCGTGGCGACGCTGGCCGGCGTCCCTGCCGATCTCGCCGGCACGCAGGACACGGTGACGCTGAGCATCGGCGCCACCAGCGACGGGACTGCCGATCCGGGCGCGTCGATGCGGTGGGGGACCCTCATTCCTCTGACGCTGCGTTCCGTGACGCTGCCCGACGGGACGCAGGACGCCACTGTGTTCGCCCTGTCGGACATGGCGACCGACCAGCTCACCGTTCTGGCCGAGCTGACCGACGCCATCAAGGCGGGGGAGACGGTCACGCTCGCCCTTCTGCTGTCCGGCGCCTCGGACGGCTATGTCGACTGCGCGGAGGCCCCCGGAGACTGCGCGCTGCTGCGCACCAACCTGTCGACACAGAGCGAACCTCCTTCGCCCGATGCGGCGTTCGCGGCCATGAGCATCGATGCGGACGAGGACGATGCCGAACTGACCGACGCCACATTGGCCGATGCCGAGGGCGCGCTGAACATTCTTCTGGCCTTCGCCCAGACCAACACGGCCGGCTATTTCCTGTCGCTTGCCGCTGCCGACCCGACGCTGACCACGCTTTCCCGGACGAACAGCACGATCGACGTGGCGCTGCTCGCCAGCCGTGGTGCGGCGTTCAAGGCAGGGGAGGCGACCTCGGCGCGGTCGAGCGACACGGTGCTGGTGGTGTCAATGCCGCCTTCGGACCTGAATGACGCGGGGCTGGCCGCGACGTCGACCAGGCTGACCAGCTACCAGCCGGCGTTTGCGTCCGGCGTTCTTCCCATTTCGGTGGCCCGGCATTACCCGGCGGCGGCCGATTCCGACGCCAACCAGAACTGGCTCGACCAGCTCTACAGCCCGTTCACGGTGGCGATCCAGGGGGATGCCTACGCCGATCTCGGCTACGCGCCGCCATGCAGCCCGTCCAGCGATCAAGACGGGTGGCATTACTTCCTGTCCATTCCGCTGAACCACCTGATCAAGGACGGGCTGCAGGACGACCCGTACGCGGCGGTCGGCACGGTCCCGACCGTCGTCCCGCAGCTGCGGGACGCCTTCGGCAATGCGGTGGTCCCCGACCTGGAACCCTTCACCGTTGCGCAGACCTACACCGACCTGTTGGTCGGCCCGGCGTCCTGGACAGCGAGCCGCATCCTGTGGACTCCGGCGAAGCAGGACGCCACTCTGACGGTGACGCTGGACGTCGACAAGGCGACGCTGGACAGCAATCACGACACCGCGCTGGCCCTCTACACCACTGCGTCCTGGCAGTTGAACCGGGCAGCCGACGTGCAGTTCGAGTTGTCCAGCACCCTCGACACCGGCGGCGTCCGGTTCGTGGACGGCGAGGATCAGCAGGCCATCACGGATTACGTCACCGCGATCCTCGATTATCTCGAGGGTGTCGTGGACGATGTTCCGGCGCCGGTGCCGTTGACCTATCCGATCTCGGCGCCGACGACGGCCATGCCACCGCAGGAGATCGTCGTCACGCTGACCCTCAAGCGGATCGACAACCTCGATCCCGCGGACACCGCACGGCTGCCGGGAATCGCCGTCGCCCTGGCCCCAGCGACCGCCGACCTTTCAAACGGCTTGGACCGTTTCGCAAGCGCCTTCCAGGCCGTCTTCCCCGCCCTGCTGCTGGCCAGCGGAACCGGTTCGTCCGGCAGCGGCCAGCTGTGGACGGTGGCTGCCGGCCTGCTTCAGCCGACCATCTCCGGCAAGGCGACCTACTTTGCGCCGGCGCCGCTTTACACCAGCTTGCAATCCGGGGCCGTCGCGGTGCCGGTCTACGGGGATTTCAGCGGCGACAGCTGGGCGAGCGTCATGACCGCCTACAATGCGGTGGACTGCGACCAGATGCTCCTCGGCGCCTTCAATGTCATCGACCAGATCCTCGGCGGGGCGTACGCCGCTGCCGCGTATTGGGCCAATCCCGCCAGCTACCGGCGGCTGGCCACAGGGCGGGCCGCCCTGGCCGAACTGTACAGCGCCAATCAGTTGCGCGTCCTGTTCGAGGAGCAGGCGAGCGGCGGTGCGGACGACCTCGCTTCCGCCGTATCGGCGTTCACCAACTGCCTGCAGAACGCGCTTTCCAACGCTTACGCCATCGACGGCGTTCTTACCTTCCCCGCCGTCTGGACGGCGCTTCCCGACGGATGGCAGGGCCGGGCTCTCACCCTGTGGGGGCTCGTGGCGCCCAGCGACGATTCGCAGGCCGCGCTTGCGGCGAACGCCACGCTCTGCCTGTCCGGTTCGCAGGCCGAGGCGACGCTCTCCTACATGTTCCAGCCCGGCGACCTGACCGCCGACGCGACTGTGACGGTGCCGCTCTCCTACACGGTCAGCAACGTCGCCTTCCAGGGCGACGACGGCCAGCTGTGGCTCGCCCTGGCGATACCCCAAACCATCAAGGTCGGCGAGGACGCGGTCGTCGTTCCGGTGGTGGACCGCTTCTTTCCCACCGCTCCCGGCCTCGACGAACAGCGGGCGATGACGGCATCCGGCACGGCCCCGTCCTTCGGCGCGCTGTTCCAATGGGACTATGTCGCCGATCTGGGGCTGCAGCCGGTGGCCCAGGACCGGACGACGGTGACCATCGACTACAATCTGCCCGGAGCCGCGACGGAGGCCCCGGCCCTCGCAAGGGCCATGACCACGCCGGCGCTCACGCTGGCGGAGGCGGTGGTCAGGTTCCAGGACGGCGCGGCCGAGATCCAGCCTGCCCTGCCACAGCTTCTGAGCGGGGGGCCGAACGCGACGAACATCGTGACGGCGCTGGCGGATCTGGTCGACGCACTGCGCTGCAACGTCACCTGGAATCCCGCGGAAGCGATGAGAATGGACGTCCGAACGGCTTCGGCGTCCACAGTTGTGTCCACGACGCTCACCGTCACGCTGGAGGCCGCAAGCGCCGACGATCCCGGCGGCCTCTGGATGATGACGGTCACGGTCGTGGGCGCCCTACCGGATGGGAGCACGTTGTCCGCCGTGCCGCTGACCGTCGACGGCACGGCACAGCCCGAGACCATGATCGTCGCTGACGATCCGCTCACCGTCACCTACCAGCCCGCCGATTGCCAGGCGCCGGTGATGGTCGAGTTGTCGCTGTCGGGGCTCGACCTGCGGCTCCGCCACAACGGCTGCGCCACGGTGGTTGTCGAGCGCAATGCCGACCTGATGCCCAACGCCGGCTGGACGGTGTCGTCAGACTTCATCCTGACAACGACCCCCGCGACGTTCCCGCAACCGGTGACGCCCCTGGTTGTCGGGCCGGGCGAGGGGTACGACATCGCCACGGTCGTCGCCGAACCGGAGTCGCCGACCCTGGCCAACTGGTTGAGCGCGCTGCTGAGTGAGGTCGTCGGAACCGCCGCGCAGCCGAGGATATCCGCCACGCTCGGCTTCCGCTTCGCCCAGTACAGCGGAACGGACTCTGCCGGCACCGCACGGATCGTCTACGCCGTGCAGCCGGTGACGGTCAGCCGGACGGTCGTCCTCGGGGATGATGACGGTGCGGACGTGAGCCTCGATGGCTACGCAACGGCGCTCGCCAATGCTTTCACGGCCTGGGCGAACGCCAAGACCGTGCCAACGGTCACCGGCGAGTTCCTTATCACACTCTGTTTGTTCTCGGCGGGCAGAACCGCGGGAACGGCGTTGCTCCAACTTCCGAACCTTCACCTCGCCCTCGGGGAGGTGACGGCTTGAATCCGCCCTCCATCCCCGCTCGCGGTGCCGGGGCCGTTGCGTCAGCGCCCGAACAGCGCCAACAGCCCGTCGCCCAGCGCGCCGCGCCAAGCGAAATGATCGTGCCCGGCGGCATAGTCGCGGTAGACGACGTCGTAGCCCTTGGCCTCCAACACGTCCCGCAGGTGGCGGGAGCTTTCGAGGATGCCGATCTCGCCGTCGCTGCCGCTCTCGAACAGGCCGGCGCTGAGGAAAAAACGCACCGGACGACGATCGCGCGACGCCACCAGACCGGCCACGTGTTCCGGGCGGTCCGGCGGCGCGTCGGCCGGATGCCACCAGAAGGAGCCGGACAGGGAAAGCGCGTTTCCGAACCGATCCGGGTGGGCCAGCGCGGCAGACACCGCCGCCAGCCCGCCATAGCTGGACCCGGCCAGAACCGTGCGGTCGGGCCGGGGCCGGACGCCCATGCGATCGCTCAACCAGGGAAGAAGCTCGTCGGCGAGCATCGCGGCGAAGGCGGGATTGGCCGGCAACTCGCGCTCCCGCGCCTCGGTGGTGGGGTTGGCGATGAAGACGGCGACGATCGGCGGCAGGCGGCCATCGCCTGTCAATCGGTCGAGCATCGTTGGAACCGGCGCGCGACGGTCGAGATAGTCCGGACCGTCGAACAGCAACAGCAGGACCGTATCCTTTCCTGCCGGGTCGACGCCGGGCGGTGCATAGACCGCGACATCGCGCGTGTTGCCGAGGATGCGGCTGGCGAACCGTTCGCCGATGAGGCGTCCCGCCGGCTCGGTCCAGCCGCCCTCCAAACCAGGCTGGGGCGGGGCGCCGGGCAGTTCCACCAGGGAAACCTGATTGTAGGGATCGGGCGCGTCCATCGGCCAGGGACGGCGGTTCAGCGGATCGGCCTGAAGCTGCGCCAGGATCGCCATCCGGCATTCGCGGCAGGTTCCGCGGAAGTCCGGCACGTCCGGCGCGATCTGATAGGACAGGCGGGTGGAGGCGGGGACGACGAAGCTCTTGAACCAGACGTCGCTGCTGCCGAGCCGTTCGAGGGTCTCGTGGCGTGAGGTCGGGCCGCCCAGCAGGCGCACGTTGTGGCGCGCGCCCCGCGCCAGGAAGGTCAACGTGACCCGGTCCGATCCCGGCGGGCCCATCGACGGTTCCACCAACGGCGTGCCGCGCCGGGCGATGTCCCGCCAGAAGGCGTCGGTCCCGCCGCCACGCTTCACCGTTTCCGCCAGGGCGGCGATGGTCGGGCTGAGATGCCCCTGAAGGACAGGGTGCTGGTCCGCCACGGCGATGCGGCGGGTCAGCGCCAGTCGATATCTTCCGGTTCCGCGCAGCGTGACGTGCAGCGCCGCCATGCCGGGCTTGGCGACGAAACGGAAGACCTCCCGCCCCGCCGTTCCGTTCAGGAGCAGCCGGACGGGGTGCCCTTCCTGGTCGATCAGCCGCAACTCCGCCACGTCCGTTCCCGAATCGAGCACGCCTTCCACATAGTCGCCGTCGTCGAGGTCCAAGGAATGGACGGCGCTGGGCTCCGTGCCGGACACGGGAACGTCGAGAACCAACGGGGAGCCGTCCGGCACCCCCGCGCAGGCGTTCAGAACCATGATCACCATTCCCATGATCATCAGGCGCTTCATGCGCCTTTCCTTTCTCATCCGCCCACCGCGGCGCGGACCGGTTCCACATCAGCCGTCGCCGCTCCGATCACCCGGTCGAGCAGGGGGCCAACGATCCGCAGGGACGCCGGGGCGATGATGTCCTCGTGCGAGCAGTGGGACAGGCGGTGGACGGAGAGGCGTCCGGTCCGGCCCGCCCAGCTTCCCTCGGGGTCGATGTCCGGGGGGATCGACTTCTCCGCGACGAACAGCGTCAATTCACCGTCGTAAACGGGGGTTCGGGCCTTCGAGAGAACCCGGACGGCGTCCTTGTAGTTGCCGAAGATGTGGCCGAACATCTCCACCTTCTCCCGCCGCAGAGCCTCGTCCATCACGTCGGCCAGGGCGTCGTTAAGGAACTGTTCCTGCTCCCGCTCGGCCGCCTGATCGGCGTCGGTGCGGCCGAGTCCGCTCCAGTCGTGCGCCTCCGCCGGATAGGTGTCGAGCAGGCCGAGGAAATCCACCCGCTCCCCCATCCGCCGCAGCCGCACCGCCAGGCCGTAGGCGACCGTGCCGCCCAGAGAATAGCCCAGCAGATGGTAGGGGCCCTGCGGCTGCACCTCGCGCAGGATGGCGAGCTGGCGGTCGCACAGCTCGTCGAGGTCGGCGCTGAGCGCCAGCGGGCCGTTGGGGCGCGGCGATTGCAACCCGACGATGGGTCGGTCCCCGCTTAGGTAACGCGACAGGACGCTGTATTGCCAGGACAGGCCAGACCCTGGATAGAGGCAGATCAGTGGCGGGCCCGACCCGTCGCGCAGGCGGATCACCGGCGCGAAACCGAGATTCTCCGGCTCGTCCCGCTCGCCCGTTTCGGCCAACAGGGCGGCCAGCCGGGCGACGGTGGGGGCGACCATGATCTGGCTGACCGCCACCGGCTGGCCCAGGTCGCGGCGGATGCGCGCGGCCAGCCGCATCGCCAGAAGGGAATGGCCGCCGATGGCGAAGAAATCGTCGTCCGCACCGATCCGCTCCATGTCCAGCAGTTCAGCGAAGAGGACCGCCAGACGGCTTTCCAGCCCCGGCGCCGGGGCGCGGCCCGACGAGGCCGCCTGGGCGCCTACCGCGGGCAGGGGCAGGGCCTTGCGATCGAGCTTGCCGTTCGGCGACAGGGGCAAGGCGGCCAGCGTCACATAGGCGGCGGGCAGCATGTGCGGCGGCAGCGTGTCCCGCAGAGCGGCGCGGATGGCGGCCTCGCCCAGAGCGTGGCCCGCCGCCGGGACGAGATGAGCGATGAGCTGGCGCTGGTCCATGCCCGGCTCGGAGCGGCCTCCGCCCAGCGCCACAGCGGTCACCACCGCTTGGGCCACGCCGGGCAGGGCGGCCAGCGCGCTTTCGATCTCGCCCAGCTCGATGCGCTGGCCGCGGATCTTCACCTGATGGTCGGTGCGGCCCAGATACTCGACCGAGCCGTCCGGCAGCCAGCGGGCGAGGTCGCCGGTGCGGTACATGCGCCGCCCCTGATCGAAGGGATCGGCGACGAAGCGCGACGCGGTCAGGCCGGGGCGCTCGAGATAGCCGATGGCGAGCTGGTCGCCGCACAGATACAGCTCCCCCACCGCGCCCGGCGGGACAGGGCGCAGGGCGTGGTCGAGGATGCGGAGCTGCGTGTTCCATACCGGCCGGCCGATGGGAACGCCGCCGTCCCCCTTGATCCAGGCGCCGGAGGCCGGGCAATAGGTGACGTCCACCGCCGCCTCGGTCGGGCCGTAGAGGTTGTGCAACTCCGCGCCGAAGCGGTCGGCGAAGGCGCGCGACAGGCCCCGCCCCAGCGCCTCGCCGCTGCAGAAGACGCGGGTCAGGCTGGCGCAGACCGGAGCATCGGGACTGTGGCTTTCGATCACGCTGTCCGTGAACAGGGCCAGCATCGACGGCACGAAATGGATCGTGGTGATGCGGTGATCCTCGATCAGCCGGACCAGCGCCGCCGGGTCGCGGTGGGCCTCGGGCGGCGCCATGACCAGCCGAGCCCCGACCAGGAAGGACCAGAAGAATTCCCACACCGACACGTCGAAGCCGCAGGGCGTCTTTTGCAGGATCGCGTCGTCCGGCCCCAGGGGATACGCGTTCTGCATCCACAGGATGCGGTTGACGATGGCGCCGTGCGACACCGCCACGCCTTTGGGCCGTCCGGTGGTGCCGCTGGTGTAAATGACGTAGGCCGGGTGCTCCGGCATCAGCCCGTCAGAAAGGACAGGTGTTTCATCCCCCGCCTCGCCGTCCTTATCGACGAACAGCACCGGCACCGCGTCGCCGAACAGCGTGCGCGAGGCCGTGTCGGTCATCAGGACGCGCGGGCGGGCGTCGGACAGCATGAAGGCCAGCCGCTCCACGGGATAGCCGAGGTCGAGCGGCAGATAGGCCGCTCCCGCCTCGATGACCGCCAGGATCGACAGGCTGAGGGACGCGGAGCGCGGCACGCCCACCGCCACCACGTCGCCGGGGCGCACCCCCAGGGCGCGCAGCCGCCCGGCCAGAGCGGTCACCCGCCCTCGAACTTTGCGGAAGGACAGGCTTTCCCGCTCGTCGACCAGCGCGACGGCGTCCGGTGTGCGCGCCGCCTGCTCGGCCAGCCGATCGCGCAGCGTGGTCCGAGGGACTTCCCATGCCGTGGCGTTCACCACGGCGAGGTGCCGCCGTTCCCCCTCCGTCAGCGTCGGCAGGGCGGCCACGGGCGTCTCGGGATGGCGGACCAGCGTGGTCAGCAAGCCGCGGACCCGCTCGGCCAGTCCCTGTGTGTCGGGCACCGCGCCGCGATTCTCCACCAGCAGGGTCAGTTCCCGGCCCGGCAGGACCAGCAAGGCCAACGGGTAATGGCTGTAGCCGCGGTTGTGGACGCCGGAGACGCGGACGCCGCCGAGGTCGAGGGACTCGCAACCGCTGTCCGGATAGTTCTCCACGACGAGCAGCGTGTCGAACAAAGCGGCGCCGCCCGCCATCGCCTGAAGCTCCGACAGGCCCAGACCGTCATGTTCCATCAGGGCGATGTGGCGCTCCTGGATGGCGGGAAGCTGCGCCCACAGCGGTCGCGCCGGGTCCAGCGCCACCCGCACCGGCAGGGTGTTCAGGAACAGGCCGACCTGCTGCTCGACGCCCGGAACGGCGGCGGAGCGTCCGGAGACCGGCGTGCCGAACAGCACGTCGTCGCGCCCCGCCAGATTGCTCAGCACAAGCCCCCACACCGCCTGCATCAGCGCGTTCAGGGTCAGCCCCTCCGCCCGCAGCCGGGAAAGGAGGGCATCGGTCAGTTCCGCCGGCAAGGCCAGTTCCGACTCCTCCATCGGCGCGTCGCCACCGGACCGGGCCGGGTCGAACAGGACGGTCGGGGTGGCCCCGGCCAGCGCCGCGCCCCAGGCGGCCCGGCTCGCGGACAGGTCACGGGCCAGCAGGCCGTGAACCACCGCCGGATAGCCGACGGCCAGGGGCGTCAGCGCGTCGGGACCCTGCGCATAGGCCGTCAGCAGGTCGCGCAGCAGCAGCGGCGTGGACCAGCCGTCGACCACCAGATGATGCACGGCGATCAGCAGCCGATGACGGTCGGGCACGGTGCGGACGAGAATGGCTTTCACCAGACCCAGGAAGCGGTCGGTCGGGTTGGCGCGCTCCGCCGCCGCGGCCTCGATGCGGGCCAGCTCCGCGGTGCGGGTTTCTGGGGTCATGCCCGACAGGTCGTGCCGCTCGAAGGGCCACAGCCCGGCGCCGCCGTCCGGCAGGGCGGGGATGACCAGCAGCGGTTCGCCGCGCCCGTCATGGTCGAACAGTCCGGCAAGCTGCGGGTGGCGGCGCAGCACCGCGTTGAAGGCCCGCTCCAGCCGCTCCGCGTCCAGCGGCCCGTCGAGGTCGAGCGCGGTGAAGGCGTTGTAGGCGCTGGCCTTCCCGCCCAACTGGCTCTGGAACAGCATGCCCTTCTGCAGGGGCAGCAGCGGCACCGCCGCGGCGACCGGGCCATGACGGGCCTCCAGCGCTGCCGTATCGACGGAGGGGGACGCTGTCGCGGCCCGGCTTTCCGGAACCAGCGCCTTCAGCGCCAGCGCCATGCGCCGCGGGTCACGCCCGGCGAAGACGTCGCGCGGGCGCAGCTCGAATCCGTGGGCGCGCAGCGCGCTGCCCAACGCGATGGCGCTGATGCTGTCGCCGCCGAGCGCGAAGAAATCGGCGTCGGCGCCCACGGCCGGCAAGTGCAGAACCGTTGCCATGGCGCGGCAGAGCAGCGCCTCCATCGGGGTGGCGGGGGCCGCGCCGCCGCTCTCCGCTGCCGGGGCGGGCAGCCGGGCGCGGTCCACCTTGCCGTTGACGGTCAGCGGGAAGGCGTCCAGCACCACCAGCGCCGAGGGCACCATGTAGTCGGGCAGCCGCTCGCGCAGCCCGTGCAGCAGGTCGCGGGAGGTCCGGCCCGCTCCATCGGCCAGGGTGCAATAGGCGACCAGCCGGTGGCTGCCGTTCACCGCCTCCGCCACCACCAGCGCGCCGGACACGCCGGGCAGGCGGTGCAGGGCGGCCTCGACCTCCGGGATCTCGATGCGGTAGCCGCGGACCTTGATCTGGTGGTCGGCGCGCCCGATGAAGTCGATCTGCCCGTCGTCGGTCCAGCGCACCAGATCGCCGGTGCGGTAGAGCCGCCCGCCGGACCCGAAGGGATCGGCGACGAAGCGCTGGGCGGTCAGTCCCGGCCGGCCCACATAGCCCGCCGCCAGACCGGCGCCGCCGATGCACAGCTCCCCCACGGCGCCCACCGGCACCGGGCGCAGCCGGGTGTCCAGCACATGGACCCGCACATTGCCGACCGGACGCCCGACCACCGGCCGCTCCGCCACCGTCACGGCGGCGCGCAGCGTGTCCACCGTGTTCTCGGTCGGGCCGTAGAGATTGACCGCCATCAGATCGGCATGGCCACGGAGGTCCGTCCACAGGGCGGGGGAGGCCGCCTCGCCGCCGATCAGGATCAGCGTCGGGTGATGGTGCCCCGGCTCCATCAGGCCGCAGGCCAGCATCTGCGCGCAGAAGGAGGGCGGCAGGTCCATGGCGTCGATGCGCCGGCTCCGCACCTCCTGCACCAGCGCGTGGGCGTCGCGCCGCATCTCCTCGTCGAAGACGTGAAGCTCCTGCCCCAGCAGCATCAAGAAGATTTGCAGCCACGAAGAGTCGAAGGCGAAGGAATGGGTGTGTGCGGCCCTGAGGACGCGCGACCCGTGGCGCCGCCGGACGGCCTCCAGCGCCGGTCCGTAGACCGTCGCCGTATGGGACAGCAACAGGTTCAGAAGCGCGCCGTGGGTGTTCATCACCCCCTTCGGGCGCCCGGTGGAGCCGGAGGTAAAAATGATGGTCGCGACATGACCGGGCGTCAGGGGCGCCTTGCGCTCCGCCGCCGCGACGGGACCACCGGGCAGTGCCGCGCAGGCGGCCAGCAGGTCGGCGTCGTCCAGGCACAGCGTCTCCAGACCGGAGGGCAGCCGCCCGGCCACCGAGGCCCAGGTCAGCGCGCAGCGTGGCCCGGCGTCCTCGCACATCATCGCCAGCCGCTCGGTGGGGTAGTCGAGGTCCAGCGGCAGATGGGTGGCGCCGCTCGCCAGAACCGCCAGCATGGCGATTACCGCGTCGGCGGAGCGTGGAACCGCCACCGCCACCACGTCGCCGGGACCGACGCCGCGCGCGATCAACAGCCGCGCCAGCCGCGACACCGCGCCCGACAGCTCCGCGAAGGTGATGCGGGTGTCGCCGAACACCAGCGCCGTGGCCTCCGGCGTCTCGGCGGACTGGCGGTCCAGGACCTCCACCAGGTTCGCCGGGCGCTCCGGGGCGACGAAGACCGGACCGGCGGACCATACGGCGATGGCCGCCTCCTCGTCGGCGTCCATCACCGGCAGCCCGTCCAGCGGAGTGCCGGCCACCGCGGCGTCGAGCAGCCGGATCAGGCGCCGGGCATGGCGGGCCAGTTCAGCGGCGTCGTAGCGGGTGCGGTCGGCGCGCAGCTCCAACGCGATGCCGCCGCCGCGGGTCATCAGGCCGAACTCGAAGTCGTCCACCGGACCCGTCGCCAGATGGTGGGTGATCGCCTCCACACCGGCGAAGTCCAGGTCGTAATCGAACAGGCGGTAATTGACCACCGGGCCGTAGAGCGCCTTTCCCGACCCGACCTGTCCCAGGTCGCGGGGAATGCGCTCCGCGTCGTAGCGCTGGTGCCGGCGCGCCTCCCGCAGCGCGGTCCGCACCCGCCCGGCGGCCTCGGCCAACGTGCCGGCCCCGGTCAGGTCGATGCGCACCGGCAGCACGTTGACCACCGGCGCCATGGCATGGACGGCGGCGGAGCCCATGCGCCGCATGAAGGGCACGCCCACCACTGGGCGGGGATCGCCGGACAGCCGGTGCAGATAGACGGCGATGCCGGCCATCGCCAGATCGGCGACCGACACGCCGCAAGCCTCCGCCAGCGTGCCAAGCGCGCGGGCCAGGGGGGCGGGGAGAGCGGCGTCGTGGGCCACCACCTCCGACGTGGCCTGCTGCTCGGTCGGCTTGGCCCCCTGGACCGAGAGGGTCAGCGGCGCCGGAAAGTCTCCGCATAGACCGCTCCAATAGGCGCGGTCGCGGATCAGCGCGTCGGAGGCGAGATAGGCCGCTTCCTCCTCCGCCACCGCGGCGACGGAGACGAAGGGGCAGGGGGCCTGCGCCCGTCCTCGCACGGATGCGCCGTACAAATCCGCGATGCGGCGGGTCAGCGCGTTGAAGCTGTATCCGTCCAGCATGATGTGGTGGTAGCGCTGGTACCAGATCCAGCGCGGCGCCCCGTCCGCCCCGGTGACGTCGAACAGGATCTGGCGGCACAGCGGGCGGTCACCATCGGCGGGCAGGTCGCCGTCCAGATCGTCGGCCATGACGGCGCGCGCCGCCCCCTCCGGGTCGGTGGCAGCGCTCAGGTCCATCCGCTCCGGTTCCGCCGCCGCATTGCCGCCGCCGAGAATCTGGACGACGTGGCCGTCCTGCTCGGCGAAGCGCGCGGTCACCGTGTCGGCCTCCGCCAGCCCGTCGCGGATGGCCCGCGACAGGCGCGCGGCGTCGATGGCGCCGTTCAGCTCGATGGCGTGGGCGATGACGTAGGCGTTCTTCCGGGCCGCGACCTGATCCGCCAGCCAGATGCCCAGTTGCGTGCCCAGCAGGGGGATGATGCGCATGGCCCTGTCCTCATGAATGCTCTGAAAAAGCCGTCAGGCGGCGGCGGGGGTGAGATCGGTCCAGGCGGCCTCGATGTGGTCCAGGCAGGCGGCACGCCCGGCGGGGCCGAAGACCGCGGTCCAACCCTCCGGCACCGCGGCGAAGCACGGCCACAGGCTGAACTGGCCGGCATCGTTTGCCAGCGCCAGGAAGTCGTGTCGCTCGTCGTCGAAGGGGTTCACATACTGGTCGTTGGTCATCGGATAGGTTCCTGAGATGAAAAGGCTAGCGCCCAAGCGTCGCCCCGCCGTCCACCAGCAGGTCGGCGAGCGTGATGTGGCCGGCAGCGGGGGAGGCGAGGAAGACGACCGTCTCCGCCACGTCGCGCGGCGTGGCGAGCTTGCCGAGCGGGATGCCGAGCTTGTGCTGGCCGGGATTGCCCTGGATGGTCTGCGCCGCCCCGTCCGGCCCGTTCCACAGCGCGCGCTGCATCGGCGTGTCGGTGGAGCCGGGGGAAACGACGTTGCAGCGCACGCCGTAGGGCGCCAGCTCCAGACCCACCGTCATGGTCAGGCTGGTCAACGCGGCCTTCGACGCGCCATAAGCGGCCATGCCGATCCGCGGCACATGGGCGGCGTTGGACGACACGCTGACGATGGCGCCGCCGTTCCCGCCGCTTTTGAAGGCCGGGATCACCGCCCGCATCATGTGGAAGGGACCGGCCACGTTGACGGCGAAGCTGTCGCTCCAGTCGGCGTCGGTCGTTGCCTCCACCGGTCCCATGCGCAGGATGCCGGCGACGTTGGCCAGCGCGTCGATCCGCGTGCCCTCGGCAAACAACGCCTCGCAGGTTCCGGCGACCGCGCCGGCGTCGGCGATGTCCAGCGTCACGGCGCGGTAGGGCCGCTCCCCGCTGTCGTGCCAGTGGCGGTCGAAGGCGACGACGATGGCGCCGCGGGCGTGGAACAGGTCGGCCACGGCCCGCCCGATCCCTTGCCCCGCGCCGGTCACCCAGGCGGTCCGGCCCGCAAAGTCCGTCATGCCGCCACGCGCCCGGAAGCGGCCAGCCGGGGCTCGATCAGCGCCCACCAGCCGTTGATGCTCGGCTGCGCGGCCAGCTCGGCGAAGCCGACCTCCACCCCCGCGGCCTTCCAGCGGTCCACCACCTGCATCACCGCGATGGAATCCAGGCCGAAATCCATCAGATTGTCGTCGTCCCCCGGTGCCTCGTCGAGCGAGGCCAACAGGATGCGCCGCAGCCCCTCCTTGCTCAGCACCGCCGCGGGGGCGGCCAGCAGGCTGTCGGAATGGATCGTCCGCCCGGCGTTGCGCGCGACGTAGCGCAGCGCCATCATGTGATCCTCGCGCGAGAAGTCGGCGATGGCGTCGGCGATCAGGAAGGGCTTGATGCCGCGCATGAAGGCGTCCAGCGCCGTCTGCATCACACCGATGTGCGCGTAGATCCCGCAGATCAGGAGCTGGTCGCGCCCCGCCTCCGTCATCATTTCGGCCAGCGGAGCGCGGAAGAAGGCGCTGTAGCGCCATTTGGTCAGCACCCGGTCGTCGGCGTCCGGAGCCAGCGGGGCGACGATGCCCGCGAGGTCCGGCTTGGCCGTCAGGCCCGGCCCCCACATATCATTCAGCAGGCCGCGGTCGGCGTCGGACTGCACCGGCGGCTGGGCCGTGTAGACGACCGGCACGCCCAGCGCCTTCAGGTGGCGCTTCAGGCCGGCGATGCGGTCGATGCAGCTGACGATGGCCGGGTTCGCCGCGCCGTAGAAGCCGACGAAATAGTCCTGCATGTCGTGGATCAGCAGGACCGCGCGGGTGGGGTCGACATTCCAGGACACCTTGTCCTGCGGCAGGTCCGCCGCGGTGGGCAGGGCATAGGGGGCGATGGATCGGATGGTCATGATGCGGTCGTTTCCATGAGGGCGTTGTCTTTGCGCGCCCGCTCGCGCAGGGTCTGCTTGTCGACTTTGCCGACGGCGGTTTTGGGCAGGTCCGGGACGAAGACGAAGCGGTCGGGCAGCTTGAAGTCGGCCAGCCCCTGGACGCGCAGGAAGCGGCGCAGTTCCGAAGGCTTGGTCGCGGGTGGGGCGATCACGAAGGCGCAGGCCCGCTCGCCCATCAGCGCGTCGGGCATGGCGACGATGGCGGCGTGGCTCACCGCGGGGTGGGCGGCCAGCAGGTCCTCGACCTCCTGGGCGTCGATCTTCTCGCCGCCGCGGTTGATCTGGTCCTTGTTGCGCCCGCAGACGACGAGGTTGCCGCCCGGTGCCAGGCTGACCAGATCGCCGCTGCAATAGAAGCCCTCGGCATCGAAGACGCGGGCGTTGTGAGCCTCGGCCTTGTAGTAGCCGCGGAAGGTGTAGGGGCCGCGGGTCCACAGCTCCCCCACCGCACCGGGCGGGACCGGGTGGCCGGCGGCGTCGAGGATGCGGATCTCGTCGTCGGGGCTCATCGGGCGGCCCTGGGTGTTGACCACCGTCCAGGGATCGTCGTCGAGCCGCGTGTAGTTCACCAGCCCTTCCGCCATCCCGAAGACCTGCTGGAGACGGCAGCCCAGCCGCTCCGGCACCCGCTCGGCGATGGCGGGGCTGAGCTTGGCGCCGCCCACTTGGACCACCTCCAGGCTCGACAGGTCCTCGGCACCGCCGGCGGCCTCCAGCCAGACCGACAGCATCGGCGGGACCAGGGCCGCCCAGGTGACGCGGTGGCGCGCGATCAGTGGGAAGCAGGTGGCCGGACCGGGGTCGCCCGCCATCACCACCGTTCCGCCGGCCTGGAACACGCCGAGCGCGCCGGGCGAGCTGAGCGTGAAGTTGTGCGGCGCCGGCAGGGCGCAGAGGAAGCGGCAGGACCCGTCCAGCCCGCAGATCTCGACGCTGCGGCGGACGCTGTAGAGATAGTCGTCGTGGGTGCGCGGGATCAGCTTCGGCGTGCCGGTGCTGCCGCCGGACAGTTGGAAGAAGGCGACACCGGACGGGTCGGCGACGGGGGACGGCCCGGCGTCTTCCGCCAGCGCATCGCCGTTGGCCCAGGCGAAGCCATCGATCCCGTCGTCGGACGGAGCGCCGAGCAGGAGCAGCCGCTCCGCCCCGACCGTCTGGGCCATCAGGTCGGCCAGGGGCGTCGCCGTCGCCTCCAGAACCGCCAGCGTCGGCTCGATCTGGCGCGCGTAGGCGGTCAGCTCATGGACGCCGTGGCTGTTCAGCGCGTTGACCGGCACCACCCCGCAGCGCAGCAGGGCGAAGAAGACCAAGTAGAATTCCGCGCGGTTGGGCAGCCGCACCAGCGCGGTGTCGCCGGGCCGTAGGCCACGGGCGCGGAAGGCGGCGGCCAGACGGAGCGACAGGCTCTGCACATCCGCGTAGCGGAACCGGCGTTCCCCGCAGAGGATCGCGGTGGCCTCCGCCGCAGCACCCTGGTGGCGGTCGACCACGTCGGTCAGCGGGTCGCCGGTCCAGTAGCCCTTGGCGCGGTAACGCTCCGCGAACGCGGCGGGCCAGGGGGTGAAGGGAATGGTCACGACGCCAGCTCCACCGGACGGTCGGTGTTGGAGGGCCGGGCGGACGCGACGCCGAACAGGTTCAGCATGGTGGTCAGCTTGGCCGCCGTTTCCTCCCACTCCGCCGCCGGGTCGGAATCCGCGACGACGCCGGCCCCGGCGTAGAGGCGCAGGTGCCGGCCCTGGACCAGCCCGCAGCGGATGGACAGCGCCCATTCGCCGTTGCCGCGGCTGTCCATCCAGCCGACCATGCCGCCGTACCAGTTGCGGGCGTAGCCCTCCAGCCGGTCGATGGCGTCGCGGGCGAGGTCGGTTGGCGTGCCGCAGATCGCCGGCGTCGGGTGCAACGCGTGGGCGAGCCGCAGCGACGACACCACGGGATCGGCCAATTCACCGGTCAGTTCGGTGGACAGATGCAGCATGGTCGGGGTGCGGATCACGCTGGGCGCGTTCGGTACGGACAACGGGCTGCAATGGCCGGCAAGCGCCGCGCGCACCGCGTCGACGACGTATCGGTGCTCCGTCCGGTCCTTCGTGGAGGCGAGCAGGGTGGCGGTGCGCTGGCGCTCCACCTCGGCGGATGGGCTGCGCGGGGCGGAGCCGGCCAGCGGGTTGCTGACCACGGTCCGCCCGGTCTTGCGGATCAGCAGCTCCGGGCTCGCCCCCACCAGGGTCTGTCCGTAGGCGACCGGGGCCGCGAAGACGTAGGCTCCGGGATTCTGCCGCAGCAGGGCGCGCAGCAGGCGCCCCGGCGCGAAGGCCTCGCGCGCTTCCACGTCGAGCGGGCGCGACAGAACGACCTTTTTCAAAGCGGTGTCGCGGAACAGGTCGATGGCCTGGGCCACCGCCGCTTCGAAGGCGCTGCGTCCCACGGTTTCTTCGATGGCGTTCAGCGCGACGGGGTCGGGGTCGGCGGCCATGCGGCCGGCGTCCTCGTGGTCGCAGTGCTGGGGGATGAACAGGCGGGCGTGCTGGCGTCCATCGAAGGGGACGGCGCCGACCAGAATGGGATTCTCGACACCCTGGGCCTTGCGGCGGCGGAAGGCGCGGTCCAGCGCCTCCTCCCACCGGCCATCGGCGAAGCGGCGGTCGTCGAGGGCGACGTCCAGCCGCTCATCCACGCCGTAGGCTTTCAGGACGCGGCCGCGCGAGGCGAAGGCGAAATCCGGGTCGGAACGGCCGCCGAGCGGCCGTTCCCCGGCGGGCAGGGGTAGAACGTCCATGGAAACACGAGCCTCCACTGTCCATCCGCCAGCGCGGACGACGTTGACATGTTCGGAAAAAGCGCGCCGCCATCGGTCCGTGTGGGCGCAGGAATCACCACCGGCGTTCTGCCGGAGCCATGAGTGGCGTCCGCATACATAGAAATGCGAATGATTCTCATTCGCAATATAGGGATATGTTCGATCCCGCGCAAGCGCTTTCTTCAACCGATGCGGGATTTTTCTCTCTCGGAATTAATCGCCCGCTTCCGCCATCCTCCGGTCGTGCGCCGAAGCGCCCAAGCGGTCGGACAGGCGGAAGACCAGCGACAGCACCACGGGCAGGACCGTCACCGTCACCAGGCTGGAGATCAGCAGGCCGCACAGCACGACCAGCCCCAGACCGCGGTACAACTCCGTCCCGGCGCTGGACACCGCCACCATCGGGATCAGGCCGGCGATGGTCGTCACCGTGGTGATCAGGATGGGGCGCAGCCGGCTCTGCAAGGCGTCGGCGATGGCCTCCGCTCCGGACATGCCGTGCGTCCGTCGGTTCACGGCGGCCTGCTCGACGATCAGGATGGGGTTGTTCACCACCGTTCCGACCAGCACCAGGAAGCCCATCATGGTCAGCACGTCGAAGGGCTGTGGCGGGCCGAAGCCTCCGGACAGGCCGGCGACGAGGTTGTAGAGCCACAGCCCGACCAGCCCGCCGCCGATCCCCGTGGGCACCACCGCCATGATGATCAGCGGATAGCCCCAGTGCGAGAAGACGGCGACCAGAACCAGATAGGTGATGGCGAGCGCCAGCAGGAATCCGCCGGCCAGGGCGGAGCGCAACTCGTCCAGCGATCCGCCGGCCCCGGTGATGCGGGTGCTCATCCCGTCGGGTATCACGCCCTCGGCGCGCAGCCGGTCCACCAGATCGCTCCGCACCGCGGCGATGCCGGATTCCAGCGCCACCGACCGTGGCGGGATGATGGTCAGGGTGACCGTCCGGAACCCGTCGATCCGCGTGATGCTGGAGGAACCCACGGTTTCCCGCAGTTCGGCGAGACTGGACAGCGGCACCGGTGCGCCGCGGCCGGTGTGGAGCACCAGATCGGCGAAGCTCTGGCGATCGCGACCCAGGCCCCCGGCCACCCGCAGATAGATGTCCAGCGTCTCGTCGTTCAGCAGATACTCGTCGGCGAAGGCGCCGTCCGAATAGGCGCGCAGCGTGTAGCCCAGTTCGGCCAGCCCGATGCCCATCTCGCCCGCGCGCTCCCAGTTCGGGTGCAGCTCCAGGAAGGGCTGCGACATGGCCAGGGTGGGCGGGGAGGGGTCACTGTTGACCTGCCCGTCGGGGAACAGATCGCCCGCGCGGTCGAGCACCGTCAGCGCCGTGGCGTAGAGCGTGGTCGGCGAAGCCGCGCATGCCGGGGATCGCCCGCATCCGCTTGGTGACGTTGGCGATCAGCGCGTCGGTGTCGGCGGGGTTGATCGGCTCCGTCACGAAGCGGATGAAGCCGGGCCGGATGAAGCTCAGATTGACGCGCAGCGGCGGAATGCCGGTCTCGGCGTCGGTGTCCGCGGCGCCCACCTGACGGCTCAGCAGCGGGTCGATCTGCCGCCAGACCTCCTGCATCGACTCCATGCTGTAGCCGGGCGGGGCGGCCATGAAGCTGAAGACGGTCGCCTCCTCGCCCTCCGGCAGATATTCGGCGGGCGGCACCATGGTGAGCATGACGGCCGCCATGGCCGCGGCGGAGATGGCGAGGATCGCCAGCTCCCGCCGGGCGCTGCGCAGCATCCAGCGCACCGCCACGCCCAGCGCGCCTTCCTTTGGGGCCATGGCCGCCGGGGAGGCCACAGACCAGCGTCCGGCGACGACGGGGACCAGGACGAGGGCGGCGACCATCGACATGACGACGGCGCCGGTGATGGCGATGGCGATGTCGGAATAGAGCTGCCCGGCCTCCGCGGTGATGAACAGCACCGGCAGGAAGACCAGGACGGTGGTGAGGGTGGAGGACAGGATCGCCGGCCACACCTCGGCGATGCCGTCCTCGGTTGCGGCGGCGCGCGGTTTGCCCATGCGCAGATGGCGGGCGATGGCGTCCAGCGCGACCACGCTGTTGTCGAGCGTCATGCCGATGGCGAAGGCGACGCCGGACAGCGAGATCACGTTGATGCTGCGCCCGGCGGCCGCCAGGACCAGCAGGGTCGCCAGCGTGCAGACCGGCATGCTCGCCGCCGCCGCCGCGGTCGCCGGGATGGAGCGCAGGAACAGCAGGAGCACCACCGCGGCCAGGACGCTGCCGGCGATCAGGTTGCTCAGCACGTTGTCAATGGACCGTTCCATGTAGCGCACGTCTTCCGACAGCAGCCGCATGGTCAGCCCGCGCTCCTTCAGGGCGTGGCGGTTCAACTCCTCCACCGCCCCGGTCACCGCCTCCTTGACGGCGATGACGTTGGCGCCGGCCCGCTTGCCGATGGTGACGAGCAGGGTGGGGCGCCCGTCGGCGAAGGCGACGCTGCGCGCCTCCTGGGTCGCCATGGTCACCGATCCGACGTCGCGCAGGCGGATGGCCGTGCCGTTCTCGCGGGCGACGATCAGGTCGGCCAGATCCTCCAGGTCGGCGAAGCGCCCGATGGTGCGCAGGAAATAGCGGCGCTTGCCGAAGTCGCGGTCGCCGCCGGAGACGTCGCGGTTGCGCGCCCGCACGGCGTCGCGCACCGTTCCCACATTCAGGTTGCGGGCGGACAGCTTCAGCGGGTCGAGCAGGATGTGGATCTCCTGCGCGGCCCCACCGATCACCTCGGCCTTGGCCACACCGGCCACACGCTCCAGCCGCGGGCGCAGGACGTTCTCGATCCAGTTGGTCTCGCGCTGGATGGTCTCCGCGTCGGTGGCGCCGTCCAGCCGCTCGACGCCGAAGAACAGGAAGGGCTCCGCCGTCGCGGATTCGGCGACGATGCGCGGGCGGTCCACCGTCTCCGGGTAATCGGTGACCTGGGACAGCGCGTTGTCGATGTGGATCAGCGCCTCGTCGACGGAGGTTCCGGAGGGGAACTCCAGCTCCACCTGACCGCCGCCGAACTCGGCGCTGGAGGACAGGCGGACGAGGCCGGGGATGGCGCGCAGGTACTTTTCCTGCTCGATCAGGATGTCCTGCTCGACGTCCTGCGGGGTGGCGCCGGGCCAGTTGGTTTCCACCATGATCCGGCGCGGGCTGATGTCTGGGATCATCTGCACCGGAATGCGGAAAACCGACACCGCGCCCAGCAGGCACAGGATCAGGACCGACACCAGGGCGGCCAGCGGGTTGCGCAGGATCAGGCGGGTCATCGCGACTCCGGATAAGGAAACTTGCGGTTTCCCCTCTCCCCTCCGGGGAGAGGGTTAGGGTGAGGGGGTTGCGCGTTTTGGAGCGTCCGGCAAAAGCGCAACCCCCTCACCGGCCCTCCGGGCCACCCTCTCCCCAGAGGGGAGAGGGCTGAATCCCTCACCCCACCATGTCCGGCACGACCGGCTGGTCGGGGCGCAGGCCCTCGTTGCCCTGGACGACCACCAGATCGTCGGGGCGAAGCTCGTGGCTGAGGATTTCCACATGGTCGCCGGAGTGGCGGCCCGTGCGCACCGCCACCGGGCGGGCCACCGCCCCGTCGTCGCCGCGCTGCACCACCCAGACGCGGGCGCTGCCGTCGGGATGGCGCTGCACCGCGTCCGCCGGGACCTGGAGCGCGATCTCCGCCGTTCCCGGCGCCGGGCCGAGCGCGACGCCGACGCGCGCCGACATGCCGGGCATCAGCCGCCCCTCGGGGTTGGGAAGCGCGATGTGGACGCGGAAGCTGCGGCTGACCGGATCGGCGGCGGGCACCACGCGCTCGACCGCCGCGGCGATGCCGGCCCCCTCCGGCGCGTCGGCGACCAGAACGCTGACCGGCGTGCCGGCCGTGATGCGCCCGTGCTGGCGCTCCGGCACATCGACCACGACGCGCAGCGGGTCGGTGGCGGCGAGTTGAAGCACCGAGCCGCCGGACCCCACCCATTGCCCGCGTTCGGTGCGCCGTTCGGTCACCACCCCGGCGAAGGGCGCGATCAGCGCGTGACGCGCCACCTGCTCCCGCTGGATGGCGACGGCGGCGCGGAGTTGGCGGACCTTGGCCTCCTCGATGGCGGCTTGGGCGAGCTGCGTGCGGAAGCGGGACTGCGAGACGCTTTGCACGCCGGCCAGCGCCTCCGCCTCGCGGGCCAGCCGCAGGGCGTCGCGCTGGAGGTGTTCGGCCTCGGCCAGCGAATGCTCCAGCCGTTCCAGTTCCAGCCGGGCGATGGTGTCGTCCAGCCGCAGCAGCGGTTGCCCGGCCTCCACCCGGTCGCCGGCCTCGACCAGCAGGGCGTCCACCCGGCCCTCGACCTGGGCGGAGAGTGCGCTGCTCTGCGGCGACACCAGCGTGCCGGGGAGATGCAAGGTCTGGCGGACGGGGGCGGCGACCACCGCCGTCACCTTCACCCGCGTCTGGGCGGCGGCGGGAAGCGCGGCGGCGAGCAGGGCGGCAGTCAGCAGGATCGGCATGGCGCGCGTCATCATCCGGTTTCTCATCATCCGGTTCCCTCCAGGGCGGGGTCGTTCATCGGCGCTCCGCGCATCGTGGTGGCGGTGGCGGTCACGGCGGCGGCGAGCGCCAAGGCGCCCAGGCCCAGCGCCAGGATTCCGACGGCGGGGCTCAGCAGCGTCGCCAGCAGGCCCATGCCGATGGTGCCGGCGCTGTCGCCGAACACGTCCTGCGCGGTCCACAGGCTGTTGACGCGGCCCAGCAGCCGGTCGGGCGTGTGGCCCTGGACCATGCTGTATTCCAGGAGCGAGGCGATGGAGGTGGCGTAGCCGAACAGCACCAGCACGGGCAGCGCCACATAGAAACCACTGGGAAGGCTTCCGGCGGCCCCGATCGCGGCGACGCAGGCGAAGGCGCCCATGCAGGCGCCGCCCATCACCAGACCCGGACGCTCCAGCCGCGCGGCCCAGCCGCTGAGCGCGGCGCCCAGCGTCGCCCCGACGGGAACGGCGCTGTACATCAACCCAGTCTCGAAGGCGCCGCCGCCAAACACCTCCTCGACCAGAGCCGGGAAGAGGATTCGGATGGAGGTGGCGACCGTGGTCAGGCAGCCGAGAGCGACCACGCTCAGAATCACCTTGTGACCGGCGAGAAAGGCGAAGGCCTGCGCCATGGCGCGCAGCGGATTCTCCCCGGCCTCGCCCTGCGGCATCATCCGGGGCAGGCCGAGCAGCGTCAGAACGGTCAGCCCGGTGCCCAGCGCCGTCAGCAGATAGACCCAGCCGACGCCCAGCCCGGCGATCAGCAGGCCGCCCAGCGCCGGCGACAGGATGGTGGCGACGCGCATCGACAGCATGCCCAGCGCGCGGGCCTGCACCAGATTGGCGCGCCCGACGAGATGCGGCATCGCCGCCAGCAGAGCGTTGACGCCGATGGCTCCGAAGAAGCCATCCCAGAAGGACAGGATGTAGATCGCCGGAAGGGACGGGGAGGGCAGCGCCGCGTTGGCCGCCAGCCCGAGGAAGCCCAGGCCGCAGACGCTGCGGGCGACCAGGATCAGGCGGCGGCGGTCCATCCGGTCGGCCAGCACGCCGCCCAGCAGCAGCCCCAGGAACATGCCGACGCCGTCGCAGGCGGCGGCCAGCCCGACCTGAAGGCTTGATCCGGTGAGGGCGTAGACCTGGAGCGGCACCGCCACCGACAGCAGGCCGAGGGCCATCAGCGAGATCGTCCGGGCGATCAGCACGCGGCGGAAGTCAGGGTTGGTCTTCAGGAGGCTGACATCGACGAAAAGGTTCGACAGGAGCATCGGCGGGCCTTTCCGGCACCGGCGCCCGCGGCAACGGGACCGAAGGCGGCTTTCAGAAGGCGGGCGCGCCCGCCCCCGGAGCAGGCCGGGGACGGGCGGCGGCGGATCAGAAGCGGTAGTTGGCGGAGACGTAGTAGTTGCGTCCCACCTCCACCGACGTGAAGTTGACGTTCTTCTCGCTGAGGATCACGTCGGTGATGTTCTTGACGCCGGCCCCGACGGTCAGTGCCTCGGTGACGTCGGCGCTGACGCCCCAGTTCAGCAGGGTGTAGCCGGGCATCTTGCTGGTGCCCTGGAGCTGCGGGCCGGTGTAGCTGGTCGACACCGACGTGCTGACGGCGTCCAGCGCCTGCCACGTCAGGGAGGCGTTGACCTTATGGCGCGGACGGTAGTCCAGCTCCGCACCGTTGCTCTGCTCGGTGTAGAGGTAGGTGTAATTGCCCGACAGCAGCAGCTTCGGCGTCAGGCTGACGGAGCCCGTCACCTCGACGCCCGAGATGTCGACGTTGTTGATGTTGCTCCAATTGCGGGCGACGGCCACAGGATCGTAGACCGCCTGGATCATGTCCTTGACCTTGTTGTGGAACAGCACGACGCTGCCGTCCCAGCGGTCATAGCGGGTTTCCAGGCCGATCTCGTAGTTGGTGCTGGTCTCCGGTTCGAGGTCGGGGTTGCCCGACAGGAAGCAGCGGCCGCCGCAACTCACGATCCGGTATTCGCGGCTGAGCTGGTAGGCGTCCGGCGCCTTGTAGCCCTGGCTGACGCCGGCCTTCAGCGACAACGCGTCGGTCAGCGCGTAGACGACGTTGGCGCGGCTGGTGAAGTTGCCGCCGAAGATCTCGTGGTGGTCGTAGCGCGTGCCGACCGTCAGGGTCAGCCCATCGATCAGCCCGATCTGGTCCTGGAGATAGACCGCCTTCTGCCCGATTTCCGACTTGCCGGACTGCAGGAAGGTGTTGGGGTCCTCCACCGTCTGCTTGCGGTATTCCGCACCCGCGGTCAGCCGGTTGAAGCCGAGCTGGAAGTTGCTGCGGCCGTGCAGGAAGAGGTTCTTCTCCTTCAGGTGCCGCTGCTGCGGCGCGTTGAAGGCGGAATTGAAGTCGTCGATGCGGCCGTCTTCGTAGTTGGCCTCCACCAGCGTGTCGCCCCAGCTCCAGTTGCCGCGATGGGCGGCGCCGAAGGTGTTGCGGACGATCTCCTGCTTCTGGGAGGAGAGCCAGCGGTCGTAGTAGCCGCGCGGCCGGTTGTCGCGGTTCAGGCCGTAATTGGCCTCCAGCGTCTGGTTCTCCGTAACGTCCCAGGCAAGCGTGGTCAGCAGGTTCGCCAGGTTCTTCTTTTCCAGGACCGGAACCACGCCGTTGTAGCGGGAGTCGTCGTACCAAGCCTGCCGGTTGAAATACTCGGCGGAGACGGAGGCCGAGACCTTGTCCACGATCGGGCCGGCGGCGTAGAGGCCGGTGCGGTACTGGGTGCCGCCACGGCCCGGCTCGACGACGCGGTAGTCGCCGTTGATCTCGCCCGACCACTTGTCGGTCGGCTTCTTGGTGATGATGTTGACCACGCCGCCGATGGCGTCCGATCCGTAGAGCGCCGACAACGGGCCGCGCACCACCTCCACCCGCTCGATGGCCGACATCGGGATCGAGTGGTAGTCGAAGTCGCCGCCGCGCCACAGCGCGTCGGAGGTGGAGACGCGGCGTCCGTTCACCAGCACCAGCGAGTAGTTCTGGCCCATGCCGCGGATCACCACCTCGTCGCGGCCGGTGGCGTCGGTGCGGTCGTTGACGCCCACCGAACGGCCCAGGACTTCCGGCAGGCCGGAGGAGGCGACGCCCTCCTTCTTCAGATCCTCCGACGTGATGACGGTGGTGAAGGCGGGAGCGGTCAGCGTGCTTTGTGCCGTGCCGGTTGCCGTCACCGTCACCGGCCCCAGCGTTTGGACGGCGGCGGGCGACCCTTCCGAGGCGGACTGCTGGGCCAGCGCCGGCGTTCCCCCCGCCAGCGCGGCCGCCAGCGCCGCACCCACCATGGTTGCGGATTTCACCGCAGCCACCGAACGGCCGGCCGCCGTCCCTTCCTCTGCACACGCCCCCGCTGTGCGATTGGTCATACTCATATCCCCTGATTAGACAGTCACGTAGTTGCTAATGCGACTCATTCTCAACTACCTCTTTCGATTGTTAGTGCATATCCCTTTTCGCCGCAAGGACTATGACTCGGCGAAGTTGTTTTTTAGGTGGACCCGATCACTCCGCCGGGTGGGTCAGCGGCTGGATGCCCATCTCCGATTCCGAGCGCTCATGCGGGGCGGACCAGACGCTGTCCCGCGGGCCGGTCTGGGCGCGCCGCTCCGCGCCACGCGCCATGGCGGCGAAGGCCAGGGCGCCGGCCACCGCCACCAGATCGATCCCGATGAGCCCGTCCGACAGCCAAAGACCCGGCATGACGAGGCCGAGCAGCGAGGTCGCCGGGATGGCGGCAGTGGCCGCCGCGCTGGCCCACAGAAGTTCCACACCCGCACGGGACGCCCCGCGCAGAAACGCCCAGGCGCAGGCACCCAGAAAGACCGCGTAGTAGATGCCCCAATGCCAGGCGTGCAGGTCGTCCACCAGCCCGCTCAGCCATTTTCCGGCGGCGATGGTCAGCGACAGGCCGGCCACGCAGCCCAGGCAGACCCCGACCGTCCCGGCGGCGAGCAGGCGGGTGGCGCGGCTCTGCTCGACCGGGCCTCTCGCCTGCCGCTCCGTCCGCCGCCGCGACTCGATCCACAGCAGGTTGCCGGTGTAGAACAGCGCCGCTCCGGCCAGCCCGAGCAGGAAGTAGGACCAGCGCACGATGCCGCCGCCGAAGCTCCCGAAATGCAGCGCGAAGAAGGCGGAGACGGTGGCCGACCATCCGTTCTGGTGCCCCGGCATGTATTCGGTGTCGATGATCCGGCCATCCACCGCCCCCATCAGCACGAAGCCCTCCCGCCGCACCAGATAGCGCGGGTCATGGCCCCAGACGCGCACGGTGGCGGCCCCGGTGCCGGCGTCGTGATACTCCAGGCTGACCGGCTGGAAGCCGGGGGCTAGGCTGTGGACGCGCGTCAGGAACTCCTTGGGCGGCAGCATGCCCGCCGGACCCATGTCCTTCGACACGGTGCGGAAGGGGCTGCTGGCCGCCGCCACCGCGCGCATCTGCCCGCCATAGACCACGCGGTCCAGCGTGTCGTAGATGTGGTCGTGCAGCCCGAACACCACCGCCGACAGGGCGATGACGAGGTGGAAGGGCAGGCTGATCAGCCCCAGCACGTTGTGGGCGTCCAGCCACAGGCGCTTCACGTTCCGGGTGACGCGCAGGATCAGGAAATCCTTGACCAGCGATGGCAGCAGGATGATCACGCCGGACACCAGCGCCACGACGTAAAGGGCGCTGGCGATGCCGGTCACCGTCGTGCCGATGTCGAGATCGCCCGGAATGCCCACGGTGCGGTGCAGGAAATCCACCAGAAGCCCGATGCCGGACGGGTTGAGCTGCTCGACCGCCACGCTCCCGTCCGGCGACAGGGTGGCGGCCCAGGGGGCGGGGTCGAAGCGTTCCTCCGTCCAGGTCAGGCGCAGCGGCGCCTCTCCGGCCAGGGCCGGTTCGACCGCCAGGGTGAAGTCCCGCACCTCCGGCCGCAGGGCGCGCGTGGCGGCGACCAGATCCTCCGCCCGGTCGAGCGTCGCCGGCGTCACCGCCACCGGCGGCGTGATCCAGCGTTCCAGCGGTTCCTTGAACATGGTCAGGGCGCCGGCATAGAAGCAGACGAACAGGATCAACCCGGTCAGGATGCCGGTCCAGGTGTGGACCTGACGGTATAGGCGCACGACGTCGGTGCGGATGGCCATGGCTCGGCTCGCGGCTGTGAGGGCGGGACGGGTGGGCGACGGGTCAGTGCAGCAGCGGACTGCGCGCGGCGAGCAGCGCCGTGTGGGCCAGGATGTTGGCGCAGCCCAGCCACAACCAAGCCTGACGCCCGCTGCGGAACAGGAAGCAGACGCTGACCACTCCCAGCCAGATCGGAACGACGAGCCACATGATGAATTGCAGCTTGTTCACCGCGGCCGGCCCGCCGGGGCCGATCCAGGCGAACAGTCCCGACAGGGCGATGGCCAGCGAGAAGCCCAGGACCACTCCGGCCAGACTCTTGCTCCACCAGTCAGGACGGATCGGCGCCTGCGTGTTGCGGGTGGAGGATGCGTCGGCCATCGCTCAGCCCTCCCGGCGCGCGAGCATGGCTCCGCGGGCGGCGGCGGCGAACGGCAGGATGGTGAGGACCAGCATCGCAACGGTGAGGCTGGTGAACAGTGCGGTCACCGGATGCATCACCACCGACCACAGCAGCCACCCTTCCAGCAGAGCGAGCGTCCCGATCATGCGGCTGCGGCGACCGGCCAGTGCGCGGGTCAGCCATTGCTGGCGCGGTGCCGAAAGGTAGAACCCGGCGATTCCGGCCACGGTCGCGGCCAATGCCAGCCCGTGGAAGGCGGCTTCCGCCATCGATGCGTTTCCAAACATGGCGCGCCAATCCGATTTGGTGGATGAGGGCCATGTTCTGCCAATCAGTGATTGAAATTGCAAGTGATTCCTATTTGCATTAAAAATCACCGCCGCGATCGGCTGTGGGCGCACGCTCCATCGTTTCCGGAAGATTCCCGAGGCCGGCTTCAGGGCGTTTGCGACGGCGGGTTCAGGCTGTCTTCAGGTCAGCCATTGCGTCATTCCGACGTTGCTGGACACCACCGCGTCGATGCTGTCGCGCAGCTTGGCGAGGCTGATCGGTTTGACCAGATAGCCGTTGACGTTGTGCTCCTTGGCGAAGCGTACGGTGCTGAGGTCCGAGTCGCCGGTCAGGAAGATCACCGGGGTCTTGTCCACGTCCTTCACCTTGATCCCCCGCACGCCCTGGAGGAACTGCTTGCCGTTCATCGGCGCCATGTGGATGTCGCAGAAGACGATGTCCGGGCGCGTGCGCACCACCTCCATCAGCCCGTCCTTGCCGTTGGAGGATTCCGAGATCGAGCGGACGCCGATCTCCTTCAGCACCTTGCGGATCAGGCCACGGGTGAAGTTGTCGTCCTCGACGATCAGGATGCTCAGCTTCGAGTAATCTACCGCCATGGTGGGCTGCCCTTGTTCAAGACGTCGGTGCGGGACTGTGCGACGCCCGCATCGCGGCGGTCGCGGTGATCAACTCGTCCAGGGTGGCGTCCAGCATGCCGGCGAGAAGCGCGGCGGTCTCCGCGTCCCCGGCGTCCAGCAGGTCCTGGGTGTCGGCGGCCAGCCGGCCCAGCCGGGCCGCCCCGATCGACAGGGCCGCCCCCTTCAGCGTGTGGACCGCGTCGCGGGCTTCCCCGGCGGCTCCGGCCTCCAGCGCCGTAACGGCAGCCTGGATCAGTCCCGGCGCCATGCTTAGGAAATCGCCGAGGAAGACCATGGCGTCCGGATCGTCGCTGCCGAAATTCTGGCCCAGCTGGCCGAGGTCGAAGATCTGCGGGTCGATGTCGGCGTCCGCCCAGCTCGGCGCGGAGAGCGCTTCGGCCACGGCCGTCGGCTCCGGCTTGGCGGGCGTGCGGCGGGCCGGCAGGCGCAGCGAGCGGGCCTGCGGCAGGAAGCGGTCCAGCGTTTCGGCCAGCAGCCGGGATTCGATGGGCTTCGTCAGATAGCCGTCCATTCCCGCTTCCAGACAGCGCTGCTGCGTGCCCGGCAGGGCATCGGCGGTCAGCGCGACGATGGGCAGCCGGGTCACGGCACCGGCGCCCAACGCCTCCGCCAATTCCCGTTCGCGGGCGCGGATGGCGTGGGTCAGGCCGAAGCCGTCCATCTCCGGCATGTGGAAGTCGGTCAGCAGCAAGCCATAGCGGCCAGGCCTCAGCATCTCCAGCGCGCGGGCGCCGTTGTCGGCCATTTCGATGGCGTAGCCGCGCTTGCTCAGCATGCGGCGGATCACCGTCTGGTTGATCGGGTTGTCCTCCGCCACCAGGATCAGCGCACCGGCCGCGATGGCGGTCTCGATGGGCGGCGGTTCCCAGCCGGCGGCGTCATGCTCCCGCGGTTCCGACCGCCGTTCCAGGCTGGCCCGGCCCAGCGCCGCCGCGATGGCCAGCCAGACCCGCCGCCGCCGCAAAGGCAGATTGACGGCGCACAGCAGCCCGATGCGGTCGGCTTCCGACATGGTGGAGGCCAGCGCCCGCGGCACGGCCAGGATGACCGCGGGGATGGGACCGTCGGCGAAGGCGGGGGACTGCACGATGGCGCGGCAGCAGGCGATGGCGGCTTCGGACTGAACCCCGCCATTGACCACCACCACCAGACGCCCGGCCTCGCCGCCAAGAGTGGACTGTTCCGCCGGACCGACCTGGGTCTCGGTCACCGCCTCAAGGCCGCCGTTCAGATCGTACCAGCCCAGCGGGGCGATGCCGGCGGCGGCCAGGATGCCCTGCAGCGCCCGGCGCCCGTCCCCGTCGAAGCCGATGGCCACCACGCGGGCGTCGTCCACCGCCACCGCCGGAGCCGCTGGCGTTCGCGGCTGCGGGCAGTCGGCGGAGGGAGCGGCCACCGCGAAGGGCAGCTCGAACCAGAAGGTGGAGCCCTCGCCGAACACCGAGTCCACCCCGATGCCGCCCCCCATCATGGTGCACAGCTTGTGGCAGATGGTCAGCCCCAGCCCGGTGCCGCCGAAGCGGCGCGAGGTCGAGCTGTCGGCCTGCTGGAAGGGCTGGAACAGCTTGGCCCGCTGCTCCTCGGTCAGGCCGATCCCGCTGTCGGTCACGGCGAAGCGCAGCATCACGCCTCGATCCGGGGCGCCATCCGTGCCGGAACGCGGTTCGGCGCTGACCGTCACGGCGACGCTGCCCTTCTCGGTGAATTTGACGGCGTTGCCCATCAGGTTGATGAGGATCTGGCGCACGCGCGTCGGATCGCCGGTCAGCCGGTCGGGAACGCCCGGCCCGACGTCGACGGAGAGCTGAAGCCCCTTTTCCTCGATGCGCCCGGCCACCAGTTCCGCCGACTCCTCGACCACCTCCAGGGGGGAGAAGGGGACGGATTCGATCTCCAGCTTGCCCGCCTCGATCTTGGAGAAGTCGAGGATGTCGTTGATGATGATGAGAAGCGCCTGGGCCGACGACCGGATGACGCCCAGCATGCCGTGCTGTTCCTCGGTCAGGTCGGTCTGGTCCAGCATCTCGGCCATCGCCGTCACGCCGTTCATCGGCGTGCGGATCTCGTGGCTCATCACCGCCAGGAAGGAGGACTTCGCCCGCGTCGCCTCCTCCGCCTGGTTCTTGGCCTCGTGCAGGGCGGTTTCCCGTTGGGCGATCTCGGTGACGAAATGCTGAACCGAGCGGGCCATGGCCCCGACCTCGTCCTGGCGTCCGGTGTCCACGATGGCGCCGGTCAGCGGGTTCCCGGCCAGATGGACCATCTGCCGTTGCAGGCGGTCCAGCGGGCGGGTGATCGAGCGGGCGGCGTAGAAGGCCCCGGCGATCGCCAGCAGCAGGCCGGCGGTGGCCCCGAGCACGAGGGCGGACCGCAGGAAGGCCCCGATGGTTTCGGCGTTGCTGCGGAACGTGTCGTTCAGCGCGCTGGCGCCCGACGCCATTTCCTTCGCGTCCGCGTCCATTTGGGCGATCATCAGGTCCTGAACGCTCAGCCCCTCGCGCACCTTGTCCAGGCTTTCCCGCCATCCGGCCACGGCGGACATCATGCCGCCGCGAACCAGCGGAGGCAGCGCGATCCGCTCGATCTGCTCCTCCACCGCAGTGCCGTCCGCGATCAGTGCGATGGTCGCGCCGATGTCCCGGTGGCTCACCGCATCGGCGGTGGCGTGCGCCAGCTTCAGCACGGCGATGGTCACGCCTTGCGCCTGCTGTTCGGTCTCGTTGGCCGACACGGCGTGGGCGGTGAGTTCGGTGACCTCGTTCAGCGTGGCGGCGTAGGCCGTGCCGTAGACGTTCAGGATCTGGTCGATGCGCTTTTCCAGTTCCTGTGCGCCGTCCCGGATGTCGCCGCCGTCCATCAACGCGCTGGACACCTGCGAAACCGCCGCGACGATGCGTTTTTGCCCACGGCCCCCGCGCCCTTCCGCGGCGGCGGCCCGCTCCAGCGCGTCCTCCAGCGCGTCCGCGCTGTTGCTCAGGCGCAGCATCAGCACGCCGGTGTCGTGCGCGCCGGAATTGCCGGGTGTGGCGCCGCCGCCTTGAGTCTGGCCGTGTTCCCGAGACAGCCGGGCGGCCTCGTGCCGCCACAGCCCGGCCAGCGCGGCGTAGATGCTGCGGGCGTTGTCCAGAACGTCGCGGTGCAGGCTCAGGCGGCGGTCGGAGTCGGCCACGGTTTCGGCATAGCCGAGGTTGGCAAGATTCTGGCGCTGGCGGGCGGCGTCGGTGATGTCGATCAGCAGGGCCGCCTGCTGGGCCATGGCGCCGATCAGGGCGTCGTTCCGCTCCGTGACCGCCTTCAGCTCCTCCATCTGCGTGGCGTAGCGGTCCAGAATCCGTCGCGTCTCGCTGACGGCGCTTTCCAGCGCATCGTCCTCGGTGGCGTCGGCCAGGGCGTCCAACTGGCGGCGCGCCGCGCCGGTGTGGGCGTCGAACCGGACGGCCTGGGCCGCCCGCCGGCTGGCCGCGGTGTTCAGATAGTCGGAACGCGCCGCCTCCGCCCCCAGCAGTTCGCGGTAGATCGTCCCGGCGGTGACCACCGAGCCGTTGGCGCGGTCGGACTGCTGCAGCAGGAACCAAGCGACGATGGCGATCGCCGCCGCCACCAGCACCGGCATGCCGCCGACCGCGGCGATCCGCTGGGCGATGTTGGTGCGGATCGTCACCGCGCGCCGCCGCTCACCGGGCGAGATCGACGCGGTGGAACAGGTGCAGGCCGAAGGGATTCATCCGATAGCCCGTCACCTCCTCGCGCAGCACCATGAACACCATGGAATGGGCCAGCGGCAGCCACGGAGCCTGATCCTTGAAGATCTCCTGAGCCCGATGATACAGGGCGGTGCGCTTGGCGACGTCGGTGGTCTGCTTGGCCTCGATGATGGCGTCGTCGAAGGAGCGGTCGCACCATTTGCCCATGTTGCCGCCGCCCTTGCGGGCCCCCTCGCAGCTCAGCAGCGTGTAGAGGAAATTGTCCGGGTCGCTGTTGTCACCGGTCCAGCCGATCATGCCCAGCTGGTGGTCGCCGTTCATCAGCCGCTTCATGTAGACCGACCAGTCGTCGGTCACCAGGGTGGCCTTGACGCCGACCTGGGCCAGATCGTTGGCCATCATTTCCGCCGCCCGCTTGCCGGCGGGCATGTAGGGCCGGGCCACCGGCATGTGCCACAACTCGATCTCGAATCCGTTGGCGTAGCCGGCCTCGGCGAGGAGTTGGCTCGCCCCCTTGGGGTCGTAGGGAATGTCCGCGATGGCGTCGTTGTAGCCCCAGCTCGTCGGCGGCAGCGGATTCTTCGCTGTACGACCGGTGTCGCCGTAGAGCGCGTCCACCAATGTTTCCTTGTCGATGGCCATGCTGAGCGCCCGACGCACCCGCACGTCGTCCAGCGGCTTCCGTTCCACGTTGAAGGTGAGGAAGGCGACGTTGTAGCCCTCCTGCCGCAGCAGGGTCAGCGACGGGCTGTTCCGGATCTTCGGCAGGTCGGTCAGGTTGGGATAGGGCATGACGTGGCACTCGCCGGCTTGCAGCCGGTTCAGCCGGACCGTGGCGTTGGGGGTGATGGCGAAGACCAGATTGTCCAGCGGCGGCCGCCCGGCCCAGTGCCCCTCGAACGCCTTGTACTGGAGCAGGTTGTCCTTCTGATAGGAGAGAAGCTGGAAGGCGCCGGTCCCCACCGGCTCCAGGTCGAACAGCTCCGGCGTGCCGCGCTTGGCCATGGTGTCGGCGTATTCCGCCGAGGTGACGGCGGCGAAGACCATCGACAGGTTGGCCAGGAAGGGCGCCTGCGGCCGGTTGAGGGTGAAGCGCACCGTCAGGTCGTCCACCGCCTCGATCGACTTCAGGATCGATCCCATGGAAAGATCGTTGAAGTAGTTGTAGGCCCCGTTTCCGACCGAATGATACGGGTGGTCCTTGTGCCATTGCCGGTAGAAGCTGAACAGCACGTCGGCGGAGGTCAGCGTGCGCGTCGGCGTGTAGCCGGGCGTGTCGTGGAAGCGCACGCCGGGGCGCAGCTTGAAGGTGTAGACGGTGCCGTCCGGCGAGATGGTCCAGGATTCCGCCAGCGCGGGCACGATGCTCCTCGATTCCGCGTCGAAGCGCACCAGCGTGTCGTAGGCGTGCAGGATCGCGTCGAAACTGGTGTTGGTGCGGGCCAGCGCCGGGGCCAGATTGTCCGGATTGCCTTCCGAACAGAAGACCAGCGTCGATGCCGCCTCGGCCTTCTGCTGCGCCCCGGCGCCCGCCAGAGCCGCCGCCGCGATCAGGAATGCCCCGCCCAGCCGGGCCACCCCATTCTTCAACACATCCGCCTTCACTCCGCCGTCCTCCCTCAACCGACCATCTGCCCGAGCCCCCAATTGGTGTGCGGAGATTAAAGCCAAACGGCGCCTACTTGCAATTGACGATATCTTTCAGAAGACAATCAATGAGTTTCTTTGGGGAAACACGGCTTCTTCAACGAAATTTTTTATAACGACCGGAATGAGTCGATGGGGATTGATGGAAAAAACACATTTCGGGGTTGTATCGAGAGATTTGGCGGGGAGCGGACAGGGAGGCGGCGTCGCCATCGTTGTGCGACGGATCGGAACACACGACCGGACCACGTCCAGAGCGGCGTCATCGTCCCGGGCTGTTTTGGCGACGAAATGATGCACGGATTGGTGGGGGGCGCCGACCCGGCCGCCGAGATCCATGACGCCTTTCTGATTGGAGCATGAATCCCGTTCACAGATTGTCTGGAAACGTCTCCATGTGTTCGGCGACAATCCCCACGTCGTCATCCCCGCGAAGACGCGTTCTTCACGGGATGTCCGGCCCTTTGGTCAGAAGACCCTTCGAGAGAAGCTGAAGATACATTCGAACGGCTTCTTCCGGCAGATTGACGACGCCGTCCTCATCGGTGTAGCGGAGGGCGAGATAGCCCCGCGTGGCGATCAGCATGTACACCAGCGGCTCCAACGCCTCGTCGCCGAGGTTGGCGATCTCGCCGTTCTTGCGGGCGCTGCGCAGGAAGCGCATGTAGCCGCCGGTGATGTTGTGGAAGTGCTGGCGGTGGGCCTTGGGTGCGAAAATCTCCGCCTCGTTCAGGATGCGCAGGAAATAGGGCATGCGCTTGAGGAAGGAGAAGAAGGCCCGGAACGACTGTTCCTCCTTCTCCAGAAAGGTTTTGGCGCCGCTGGCCTGCTGGCGGATGTGGGCCAGCATCTTGGCGCCCAGCACCGGAAGCAACTCGTCGAAAATTTCCTGCCGTGAGGAAAAGTAGTTGTAGAAGGTGCCCTGCGCCAGGTTCGCCCGCTGGGTGATGCGGGTGATCGAGGCGTCGATGTAGCCGTATTCCCCCACCACCTCGGCGGCGGCCTGGAACAGGGCGTCGCGGACCTCTTCCGATCGCTGCACCCGCGTCTTCTTTCCCGCCGTCCGCCCCATCGCCGCCATCGCCTGCAATCTCCCTCACCGTCCCGGATTTAGCCGTTCCCCACGCCTTTGACGAGAGAAACCGACACCTGATGCGGGTGATCGGGAAGCCGCCCGAACGCTTCCAGCACGTCGCCGATTGCCGCGTCGGGCAGGGCGCGGGCGAAACGCTCGATCCGGTCGTAGGCGTCGGCGGGTACCCCGGTTTCGTCCCCGATGCGGCGGACCAGCGCGCTCACCGCCTCCCAAGGCAGTGAGAAGTCGTCGGTTGTCATGTCCTGGCGGCGGGTCAGCGCCGTGCCGTCCTCCAGCACCACCTCGATGGCGCAGCACAGCCGCCGCACGCCCTCGTCGGGGACGAGATCGACCCGTTCGACCAGGGTGTTGACCGCGCCGTCGTCGTAGCGGGTCATCGTCTCCATGGTCGGCACGCCGCGCAGCAGGGTCAGCGCGATGCAGAAGGGGATGCTCATCAGCGTGCCGGAGATGCTGACGAACGGTCCCTTCGAATCCATGCCGGCGTAGCCGGTCTCGAACGGGTTCATGCGCACGGTCACCGACCGGATGGCCCTGCCTCCCACCTCGCCGCGCAGGGCGAGCGCCGCGGTGACCGGGGTCTGGTTGAAGGCGCAGACCGGGTAGGGCTTGAAGGTGACGCGGTGGATCGACCAATCGCGGCCCAGCCGCGCCGCCAGTTCCACGGGATCGCAGCCGGTGCGGGCGAAGGCGCGGATGAAACCGGTGCGGCCCTCGAAGGCGCGGGGGGCGGAGACGGAGCCCGCCGCCGCCAATCGCGCCGCCGTCAGGCCGTTCACCGCGGCGACGCCGACCTGATAACGCCACTCGTCGGTGCCGTCGTCGAAGGATTGCAGGATACCGCCGGTGAAGGAGGCGGCGTTGGCGAGCGCCGCCGCGATGCGCTCCTCCGGCAGGCCGAGCAGGTACGCCGCCCCGGCGGCGGCGGCCAGCGTGCCGTAGAGCGGCGAGGCGCGCAGGCCGGTGGGCGTGGTCAGCGGCGAAAAGGCGTTCTCCAGCAGCCCGCCCGCCTCGTAGCCGGCGACCAGGGCGGGCAGCAGCCGTTCCACCGGCCCCTCCCCGGCCTCGACCAGTGCGGTCAGCAGCGGGATCAGCACGGCGCCGATGTGGGCGGCGCCGCAGGTGTCCTCCTGCGCCCGGCCATGGAACAGGGGGGAGCCGGCCAGCGCCGCGCCGGGAACGCTGGTCCGTCGTCCATCCCCCAGCATGGTAACGCCGCCGGAATGTTCCCCATGCAGGGCCAGCGCCGCCGTCCGCGCCACCGGGGCGTAGGGCGTGCTGTGGCCGCCGAGCGCGATGCCGTAGCCGTTCAGCAGGCAGACCCGCGCCTTCTCCACCACGTCGGGCGGCAGGCTGTCCAGGGTGAGGCCGGCGACGAAGCGGGCGATGGCCGCCGCCAAAGTTTCGGAAGCGGTCATGGGGTGTCCTCCTCGCGGGTCGGAATCAGCTCGTCGCGCAGCACGCGCTTCAGCACCTTGCCGGACGGGTTGCGCGGCAGGGCTTCGCGCAGCAGCAGGCGCTTGGGGATCTTGAAGCCGGCGAGGTGCCGGCGGCAGTGCTGTTCCAGCGTCTCGGCGTCGAGGCTCTCGCCCTCCTTCAGCACCACGACCGCCGCCGGTACCTCGCCCCAGCGCTCGTCGGGGACGGCGATGACGGCGACCTCGACGACCTGGGGCAGCAGGAAGACGACCCGTTCGATCTCCGAGGAGGCAATGTTCTCGCCGCCGCTGATGATCATGTCCTTCTTGCGGTCGGTCAGGAACAGGAAGCCGTCGGCGTCGAGATAGCCGACGTCGCCGGTGCGGAACCAGTCGCCGTAGAAACTGCGCGCCGTCTTCTCCGGGTCCTTCCAGTAGCCCTTGGTGACCTTCGGCCCGCGCAGGCAGATCTCGCCGATCTCCCCGGCGGGCAGGGAGGTGCCGGCATCGTCGCGGATGTCGATCTCCACATGGGCGAGCGCCCGGCCCGTCGAGCCGATCTTCTCGATCTCCCGCCCGGCCTCCATCAGCGTGTCGCCCGAACAGCTCTCGGTCAGGCCGTAGCCATCGATGTAGCGGGCGTTGGCGAACAGGCCGGTGAAGTCGCGGATGCGCTGTTCCGGCGTGCGCTCGCCGCCGCCGATCGCCCATTTCAGGCTGGAGACGTCGTAGCGCCCGCGCTCCGGGTGGGACAGGATGCGCCCGACCATCACCGGGGCGAACCAGGCGCCGGTCAGCCGCTCGCGCTCGATGGCCGCGAGCGCCGCGTCCGGATCGAAGTCGCGCAGCAGGCAGATCGTCCCTCCCAGCCACAGCACCGCGAGGCCCGGCAGGTCGAAGGCGCCGACATGGTACAGCGGCCCGACCGCGAGAAGCCGGTCCTCCGCCGTCAGCCCCAGCGCCGTCACATGGTCCATGCATTTCCAGTAGAAATTCTCGTAGGAATGCATGACCCCCTTGGGGTGGTCGGTGGTGCCCGACGTGTACATCAGCCGGAACAGGTCCTGCGTCCCGCGCACCCGCATCGGCGGCACCGGCCCCTCCATGCCGGCCAGCGTCCGCCCGTCCGCCTGCGCCGCCGCGTCGACCAGGACGGCGTTCGGTTCGCCCTCCACCGCCGCGGCCAGTTCGGTGTCGGCGAAGACCAGCACCGCCCCGGCGTTGCCGGTGATGAAGGCGACCTCGGGGGCGGCCAGCCGGTAGTTGATCGGCAGGAACACCGCGCCGATGTGGCTGGCGGCGAAGGCGATCTCCAGGAAGGCGGCGCTGTTCTTCATCACCACCGCCACCACGTCGCCCTCGCGCACGCCGCGCCGGTGGAGGAAGGCGGCCATGCGCCCGATGCGGTCGAGGAAATCGGCGTAGCTGATGCGCTGGTCGCCGTAGACCAGCGCCAGCCGGTCGGGCGTGCGCAGCGCGTGGAACCGGATGAAGGCGCTCAGATTGACCACGGGTATCCCCTCCCTCGGGATGTGCGTCCGGCGTTGCCCGCCGGTTCCGCTGTCTATACGACCTCACTTGCCGGTCGGGCTTCGGCCGCATGGGCGGCCGGGACCGCGGTCGCGGTCCGAAGCGGATCGTAATCCGCTTCAGTAGGATTTCGGCATGCCGAGATCGTGCATGGCGATGAAGTTCAACACCATCTCTTCCGACACCGGGGCGAAGCGGAACAGCCTTGCGTCGCGCCACAGCCGCTCGACGTGATACTCTTTGGCATAACCCATGCCGCCCATCGCCTGCATCGACCGCTCGATGGCGTGGGACGCCGCCTGCGCCGCGATCAGCTTGGCGATGTTGGCCTCGCTGCCGTAGGGCAGGCCCGTGTCGCACAGGGACGCCGCCTTCAGATTCATCAGCCGGGCGCATTGCAGCTCGGCGTGGGCCTGGGCGAGCGGGAACTGGACGCCCTGGTAGGCGGCCACCGGCTTGTCGCCGAAGACCTTGCGGTCCTTGGCGTAGTCCACCGCCAGCCGGATGGCGAGGCTGCCGGCGCCGACCAGTCCGGCGGTGGTGACGATGCGCTCGGTGTTCAGCACGTCGAGAAGCTGGTGCCAACCGCCGTCGAGCGTGCCGATCAGCTCGTCCGGCTCGATCCGCACGTCGTCGAAGTAGACGGTGCTGGAGGCCAGCGTGTTGGTGCCCACCTTCTCGATCGGCTGGTGGCTGAGCCCCTCGCGGTCCACGTCGATCAGGAACAGGCTGATGCCGGCGGTGCGGCGGCCCGCCTCCTCCAGTCGGGTGGTGCGGGCGACCACCAGCATCTTCTGCGCGTCGGGCACCCCGGTGATCCAGATCTTCTGGCCCTTCAGCCGCCAGCCCTGCCCGTCGGCGTGGGCGAAGGTCCGGATCTCCAGGCTGTTGGAGCCGGCGTTGGGCTCGGTCAGCGCCATGCAGAAGTTCAGCTTGCCCTGGATCAGGGCGGGCAGCATGGCGTCCTTCTGCGCCGTGGTGCCGAACTTTGCCAGCGCCACGCCGCCGAAGATCGGGTTGATCATGAAGAGCTGGGCCAGCGTGGAACCGCCGCCGGCCGCCGACAGCGCCTCCACCACCAGCGCCATGTCAAGCATGCCAAGGCCGGAGCCGCCATACTCCTCCGGCAGGGAGACGCCGCCGAGTCCGGATTCGCAGATGCCGGCCCAGGCTTCGGTCGGGAAGCTCTTCTTCGCGTCCTGCTCGCGCCAATAGTCGGGACCGAACTCGGCGCCGACGCGCGACGCCGTCTCGATCATCAGGCGCTGTTCTTCGGAAAGCTGGAAGTCCATGGGGATTCGTTCCTTGGGTCAGGCGGCGCGAAGCAGGCGCAACGGCCGCTCCAGCCCGGCGATGATGCGGTTGAGGAAGGCCAGGGCGGTCACGCCGTCGAACAGCCGGTGGTCCGCCGACAGGACGAGGCCGAGTTCGCGCTTCAGCACCGGGGCTCCCGCCGCGTCGGGACGGAAGACGGAGCGGATGCTGCCGACGCCGAGGATGCTCGACTGGCCGGGGTTGATGATCGAGGTCATGTAGGTGACGTTGTGCATGCCGGCGTTCGACACGGTGATGGCGCCGCCCTGGAAGTCCTCCTCCGTCAGGCGGCCGTCGCGGGCGCGGCGGGTCAGCGACGCGGCCTCCGCCGCCAGCCGGTCGAGCGGCAGGGTCGCCGCCCCGCGCAGCACCGGGGCGACCAGCCCGCGCGGCGTGTCCACCGCCATGCCGATGTCGCCGCGGCCAAGGGCGAGGATCGCCCCGCCGGGAGGCTCGTCGTCCCACACCCGGTCCATTTCCGGCATGGCGGCGAGCGCCCGGCCGACGGCGGCCAGCACCAGATGGGTCATTGAAATCCGCGGTAGCCCGGATTCGGTGTCGGCGTTCAGCCGGTCGCGCAGGGCGGCCAGCTCCGTCACCTCTGCCTCGGCGGCGAGGTAGAAGTGCGGGACGTCGCGCTTGGCGGCGGTCAGGCGACGGGCGACGGTCGCTTGCAGGGTGGTGGGCTTCGACCGCTCCCCGGCAGGGGCTTCGACCTTTAGCGGCTGGGGCGCTGGTTGGGGCGCCGGTTGAGGCGTGGGCCGCGTTTGGGCCGCCACCGCCTCGACGTCGGCGACCTTGATGCGGCCACGCGGGCCGCTTCCGGCCACCGCCGCGAGATCGACGCCGAGCCCCTCGGCGCGTCGGCGGGCGAGCGGCGTCGACAGGATGCGCTCCCCATTGGCGCGGACCGGGGCGGGCAGGGAGCGGGCGTTGGCGGCGACGGGTGCCGGGGCGGCCTTCGCGGCGGCGGCCTCCGCCGGTTGCGGAGCGGGGGCGGCGCCCGCGCCATCGGTGGACCAGCGGGCGATCGGGGTGCCGACGGCCACCGTCTCGCCGGCCGGGATGGTCGTCTCGATCAGCACGCCGTCGCTGTCGGCCTCGACCTCCGAGGCGATCTTGTCGGTTTCGACGACGAGCAGCACGTCGCCGCTGCGGAAGGGCTGGCCGGGAGACACCCGCCATTCGGCGAGCACCCCCTCGGTCATCGTCAGCCCCAGCTTGGGCATCACCAGTTCGCGGACCATGGTCATTGCCCCGTGAAGGCGGCCTTGCGCTTCTCCAGGAAGGCGCGGCAGCCCTCGTGCGCGTCCCGGCTGTCGAGCACCAGCCCGATCATCGCCTGCTCGTAGGCCAGCGAGGCGCCGAGCGGCATCTCCGCGCCATGGCGCAGCGTGCGCTTGGTCAGCTTCAGGATCAGCGGCGATTTTGCGGCGATCTTGTGGGCGGTGGCCATCGCCTCGGCCATCAGCTCGGCCTTGGGGACGGCGCGGTTGACCAATCCCCAGGCGACGGCCTCCGCGGCGGTGAACTGGTCGCCGGTGAAGACCAGCTCACGCGCCCGGCAGGCCGGGATCTGGCGCAGGATGCGCTGGGTGCCGCCGGCGCCGGGGAACAGGCCGAGATTGATTTCCGGCAGGCCGAACTTCGCGCTGTCGGCGGCGATGCGGATGTCGAGCGACAGCACCAGCTCGGTCCCGCCGCCGAGCGCCCAGCCGTTGACGGCGGCGATGGTCGGCTTGTCGCAGGTTTCGAACCGGCGGAACACCCGGTGCACGACCTCCGCGAAGTCGAGATAGTGGGCGAGGCCCTGGCGGCTGTCGAGGTCGGCGATGTCGCCGCCGGCCACGAAGGCGCGCTCGCCGGCGCCGGTGACGACGATGACGTGCACGCCGTCGTCGGTCTCCAGCTCGCCCAGCGCCCGCTCCAGCTCCAGCAGAGTCGGCACGTCGAGGGCGTTGAGAGTCGCCGGGCGGTTGATGGTGATCAGGCCCACGGCGCCGTCGCGGCTGATGAGGATGGGGCTTTCTTCCGTCATGGTGTTTGTCCTCCCGTGGGGCGTTCAGGCGAGCGTGCTCTTGACCGCCGCGACGATCCGGTCGGCGTCGGGCAGATAGGCCGCTTCGAGGGTCTTGGCGAAGGCGATGGGCATGAAGGGCGCGCCGACCCGCAGCACCGGGGCGTCGAGGTCGTCGAAGGCATCCGCGGCAATGCGCGCGGCGATCTCCGCCCCGACGCCGAAGGCCTGCACCGCCTCGTGCGCGATGACCACCCGGTGGGTCTTGGCGACGGAGGCGAAGACGGCCTCCTCGTCCCAGGGCTGAATCCAGCGCAGGTCGACGATTTCCGCCTCGATGCCCTCGGCGGCCAGCCGGTCGGCGGCGGCGCGGGCGGCGTAGAGGGTGGCGCCGTAGGTGACGATGGTGGCATCGCGGCCCGCCCGGTCGATGCGCGCCTTGCCGACCTCGCGCGGGGCGTTCACGTCGATGTCGCCCTGAAGCGCGTAGAGCGCCTTGTTCTCGACGACGACGACCGGGTCCGGCGCCTCGATGGCGGCGCGCAGCAGGCTGTAGGCGTCGGCGACGGTGGCCGGGCAGACGACGCGCAGGCCGGGGATGTGGGCGAACCACGCCTCCAGGCACTGCGAATGCTGCGGCCCGGCGTTCAGCCCGCCGCCGTGCGGCGTGCGCAGCACCATCGGCACGCTGCACTGTCCGCCGAACATGAAGCGGGCCTTGGCGGCCTGGTTGACCACGGCGTCCATGGCCAGCGTCACGAAATCCATGAACATGATCTCGACCACCGGCTTCATGCCGGTCAGCGCGGCCCCGACGGCGGCGCCGACCAGCGAGGCCTCGGAGATCGGCGTGTCGCGCACCCGCTCCGGCCCGTGGGCGTCGAGCAGGCCGCGGGTCGCCTTGAACGGCCCGCCGGCGGCGGCCACGTCCTCGCCCATCAGCATCACGGCGGGGTCGGCGGCCATCGCGTCGTTGAGGGCCTGGGCGACGGCGTTCACATAGCGCAAAGGCTTCGGCATCGGAGGTCAGGCCCCGGCGGTGAGGGTGGCGGTCGGCGTGTAGACGTCGCGAAAGGCGGCGTCCACGTCGGGCAGGGCGTCGGCGCGGGCGGCCTCCAGCGCCTCCCGGATCTCGGCGTCCACCGAGTCGACCAAGGCGGCGAGCGCCGATTCCTCGACCCCGGCGGCGAGCAACGCCTCGGCGGAGCGGCGCAGCGGGTCGTTCTGCGGCAGGCCGGCGATCTCGTCGGCGTTGCGGTAGCGCTGCGGATCGCCCTCGAAATGACCGTGCCAGCGGGTGGTCAGGCATTCCAGGATGCGCGGGCCACCGCCGTTGCGGGCGGCGTCCACCACCTCCGCGGCGGTCTCGGACACGGCGGCGACGTCGTTGCCGTCCACCCGGCGGTGCGGCACGCCGAAGGCCGCGCCCAGCTTGTCCAGCGTCGCGGCGAACTGGGTGGAGGTCGGCGAGAATTCCGACCAGCCGTTGTTCTCGCAGACGAAGACCATCGGCAGCTTCCACAGCGCCGCCATGTTCAGGCACTCGTGCAGGGCGCCCTCGGCCATGGCGCCGTCGCCGAAGAAGGCGACCGCCACGCCGCCGGTGCGCTGCGTCTGGTGGGCGAGCGCGCTCCCGGTGGCGAGCGGCAACCCGGCCCCGACGATGCCGTTGGCCCCCAGCACGCCGAGCGACAGGTCGGCGACGTGCATGGAGCCGCCGCGCCCGCCGCAGATGCCGCCGGCCCGCCCCATGATCTCCTTGAAGAAGAGGTCGAGCCTCACGCCGCGGGCCAGCACGTGGCCGTGGCCGCGGTGGGTGGTGGCGAAGCTGTCCTGCGGCCCCAGCGCGCCGACGACGCCCGCGGCCACCGCCTCCTGCCCGACGCTGAGATGGATGAAACCGGGGATCTCGCCGTCGGCGAACAGCCGGGACAGGGTGGTTTCGGTCGCCCGGATCGTCTGCATGGTGCGGTGGAGCGCCAGCCGCCGGTCGGTTGGGATCGTGGTGGCCGCGATCGTGGTGGCCGGGGCCGGTGGAGTGGGGTCTGCCTGCGCGGCGGATGACGGCATGGGTGCCTCCCTTCGCAATTCTTCCGCGCCCCGCCGGTGTGTGGGAAAGCGCGGTGCGGAGTCGATGCTCCGTTGGTCGACCAAACAATGAACGATGATTCATGTTTCAGTCAAGTGGTCTGTTTGCCCCCACGCCGGCTCCCTTCTGCTGGGTGGGGCGACGACATCTGGTGCCCCTCTCCCGCCCCGGGAGAGGGAAGGGGCCCGCGCCCAGCGCGGGAAGGGTGAGGGTGCCGCCGCCAATAAGGTCTTTGATCCTTGTGCTACCCTCACCCGCCCGCTTCCGCGGGCACCCTCTCCCGGGGCGGGAGAGGGGACAGCCTCAAATACACCGTTGCGCGGAAAGTTGGCGCGCGTTACATTCTCGATGAAAAATGACTCATGGTTCATTCAAATAGGCGAGCCCGCACGCTCCGCCGCATAAGGGAGGGAAAAGCGCCATGCACCGTCGTTCCGTCATCCGCCTGCTCGGGGCCGCCGTCACGCTGACCTCGGCGCTCGCCCTGTCCGCCGGGTCCGCCGCCGCGCAGGACACCATCAAGATCGGCATGACCTCGGCCCTGACCGGCCCCTACAACGAGTATGGCGAGGGCGGGCGGCGCGGTGTCGAACTCGCCATCGAGAAGTGGAACGCCAAGGGCGGCATCAACGGCAAGAAGGTCGAGCTGGCGATGCTGCTCGACGACCAACTCGTGCCCGACCGCGCGGTGCAGAACATGCGCCGGCTGCTCGACAACAAGGAGCTGGTCGCCATCATCGGCCCGGCGGGCAGCGGCCCGACGCTGGCGGTGATCGAGATGGCCGCCGCCGACGGCCGTCCCTACATGAACCCGGTGGCGCAGACCCCGACCGTCACCTACCCGGACGGCGGCAAGCCGCGCCCGAACGTCTTCTCCTTCGCGTTGCAGAACGACGTCGAGTCGACGGTGCTCGGCCGCTACGTCGCCAAGCAGTTCAAGAAGCCGGGGCTGGTTCACGAGAGCACGGCCTATGGCGTGTCCGGCGCCGACATGATCGCCAAGGAGCTGAAGGCGGCGGGCGGTGCCGTCGTGGCGACGGAAACCTACAACCAGCGTGCGCAGGACGTGACGGCGCAGATCGCCCGCCTCCAGCGGGCCGGGGCCGACGTGGTGGTTTGCGTCGGGCTGGGCGCCGATCTGGCGGTGATCCGCCGCACCATGGCGCGGCTGAACTTCAACGTGCCATTGGTCGCCTCCAACGGCGCCCTGTCGATCCCCTATCAGGAGGCCGCCGGTGATCTGGTGACCGGCACGCGCGGCTCGATGGTCTACGTCTTCGGCGAGGAGACGCTGAACCCGGCGGCGCAGGGCTTCGCCGACGCCTACAAGGCCAAGTACGGCACCGACCGCTGGTGGGGCAACGACCCGCAGCGCCCGCAGATCTTCATGTCGCTGTCGGTCAGCAACGCCTACGACGCCGCCGACGTGCTGTTCGAGGGCATCAAGCGCGCCAACTCCACCGATCCCAAGGCCATCGCGACGGCCATCGAGGGCATCCAGGGCCTGCGCGGGGTGAACGCGACCTATTCCTTCTCCGCCACCAAGCATCACGCCATCGCGCCGGAGGATGTCGCGATCTTCGAGTATGTGAAGACCGGCGACAAGATCGGGCTGACGATCGTCAAGAACTGACGGGGTTCCCTCTCTCCTCCTTTCGTCTCCGGAGCGATCCCCCTCTCCCCTCTGGGGAGAGGGTCGGGGTGAGGGGGATGTCGGGGGACCGAAAGCGCAGGCGATGCGGGACCCCCTCACCCTAACCCTCTCCCCAGAGGGGAGAGGGGACTCAAAGGCGGGTGCTGCGACGGGGGAGAGACAACAAGGACGACGCCATGCATTTCGTGCTGCAACTCGTTTTCGCCGGCGTCTGCGTCGGCGCGGTCTACGCGCTCATCGCCATGGGGCTGTCGCTGACCTTCTGGACCACGCGGACGCTGAATTTCGGCCAGGGCTCGCTGCTGATGACCGCCTCGGTGGCGACGGTGGCGATGCTGGCGGCCGGGATGCCCGCCGTCATCGCCGTGCCGCTCGGCATCCTGCTGGCCGGCGGGCTGATGGTGGTGGCGGAGCGGATCGCCATCCGCCCGCTGCTGAAGTCCGGCGACAGCATGGGCTGGGTGGTCTCCACGCTGGGGCTCGGCATCTTCCTCCAGGGCTTCGTCTCCACCGTCTTCGGGTCGCAGGCCATCGCCTTCCCGTCGCTGGTCTTCGACAGCCTGGATTCGGTGGACATCGCCGGGGTCCAGGTCTCGTCGCAGTATCTCGCCGTTCTCGGCCTGTCGCTCACCCTGATGGTGGCGATGGAGCTGTTCCTGCGCCGCTCCGCCTGGGGCCGCGCGGTGCGGGCGGTGTCGCACGATGCCGACGCGGCGGCGCTGGCCGGCATCCCGGTGCGCCGGGTGATCGTGCTGTCCTTCGTCGCCAGCGGCGTGCTGGCCGGCATCGCCGGGGTGATGGTGGCGCAGATCACCGGCACCGTCGATCCCAGCTTCGGCTTCAACCTGATGGTGCTGGGCTTCGTCGCCGCGGTCTTCGGCGGCATGGGCAACACCGCGGGCGCCCTGGTCGGCGGCATCGCGCTCGGTGTCATCGAGAAGCTGGTCGGCGGCTACGTCTCCACCGCCGCCGAACACGGCATGGCCTTCGCCATCCTGATGGTGATCCTCGCCATCCGCCCGCAGGGTCTGTTCGGCCGCAAGGAATTCACGAAGGTGTAAGGGCCAGCGATGCGGAATTTCCTCTCCTTCCTCACCCGGACCCCGGTGGTCGCGGCCCTGCTGGTGGCGCTCGGCGTCGCGGCGGAGTTCGTCAGCGGCTCCACCGTGCAGATCTGGTCGTTCCTTCTCGTCAACGTCCTGCTGGCCCAGAGCATCAACCTGCTGACCGGCGTCGCGGGTCAGATCTCGCTGGGGCACGCCGGTTTTCTCGGCATCGGCGCCTACGGCTCCGCCCTGCTGATGAAGAATTTCGGGCTTCCGCTGCCGCTGACCCTGCTGGCCGGAGCGGCGATGGGGGCCGCGAGCGGCTGGCTGCTGTCCTTCGCCGCCGGTCGGGTGCGCGAGTTCTACCTCGCCATGATGACGCTCGGCTTCGGCATGATCTTCTACGAGGTCGTGCGCGAGTGGACCTCGGTCACCGGCGGCATGATGGGGCTGAGCGGCGTGCCGTCGCCTGGCCTGCGCACGCTGACCCTGTTCGGCTGGTCCGTCGGCCCGACCGCCTATTTCCAGATCATGCTGGCGGTGGTGGCCGGGGTTGTGTGGCTGCTGCGGAACTTCGTCACCAGCCCCTTCGGCCGCGCCTTCTTCGCCATCCATGTCAGCGAAGTGGCGGCCGGCAGCATCGGCGTTCCGCGCGCCCGCACCAAGCGGAACGCCTACATGCTCAGCGCCGCGCTGGCCGGGCTGGCGGGGGGCTTCTACGCCCATCTCGTCGGCTATCTCGGGCCGGAGACCTTTGGCCTGCACCGCTCGGTGGAGGTGCTGGTGATGGCGGTGGTCGGCGGGCTGGGCACGCTGGCCGGGCCGGTGCTGGGCGCCGTCGTCTTCACCTACCTGCCGGAGAAGCTCCAGATCTTCGCCGAGTACCAGTTCATGGTCTACGGCCTGATCCTGCTGCTGTCCTTCGTCCTGCTGCCGCGCGGGCTGGCCGGGCTGCTGCTGCCGCGCCCGCGCTTCGCCAAGGACGTGGCGCCGCTGCCCGCCCCGCCGCCCGCTGCACCGAAACCATCGGGGAGCGGGCCGCTGCTGAGCGCGGAGGGGGTGTCGATCAGCTTCCTCGGGCTGCGGGCGCTCGACAATGCCTCGGTCAGCGTGGGGGCGGGGGAGATCCTCGGCCTCGTCGGGCCGAACGGCTCGGGCAAGAGCACGCTGGTCAACATCATCAGCGGGATCTACCGCCCGAGCGACGGGCGCGTGACCTTCGACGGCGCCGCCATCACCGGCCTGCCCGACCACGCTGTGGCGCGGCGGGGGGCCCTGCGCACCTTCCAGGACCCGCGGCTCGTCCCCGCCTTCACGGTGCGCGAGAACGTGCTGCTCGGCGGGCACCGGCTCTACCGGCAGAACCCGCTGGCGGCGGCGCTGAACCTGCCGGGCGCCCTGCGCGAGGACGCGGCGATGCTGGGCCGCGCCGACGCCATCATCGCCATGGCCGGCCTGTCGCATCTGGCCGACACGCCGGTGCGCGACCTGCCCTACGGCGACCAGCGGATGACCGAACTGTCGCGCGTCATCCTCGCCGACCCGCGCCTCGTCATGCTCGACGAGCCGGCGGCGGGCCTGTCGGAGGTCGAACTGCAACGGCTGGGCGGGCTGGTCCGCCATCTGAAGGAGCGGGGTGTCGGCGTGATCCTGATCGAGCACCACATGGATTTCCTCAACGAGCTGGTCGACCGCGTGGTCGTGCTGGACAGCGGGCGGGTCATCTACCAGGGCGGCATGGCCGGCATGTACCGCGACCCGGCGGTGGTCGCCGCCTATCTCGGCACCGAAACCCACCCGGGGGAGGCCATCCATGCCTGACGCGACGGGTCTTGAAATCCACGGGCTGGAGGTCCGCTATGGACCGGTCGAGGCGGTGCGCGGTGTTTCGCTGCGGGCCGAGCCGGGGACCATCACCGCCATCCTGGGCGCCAACGGGGCCGGCAAATCCTCGCTGATGAAGGCGGTGTCCGGGCTTGTGCCGGCGGCGGCGGGGCGCATCACGCTGGACGGCGACGACATCACGCGGCTTCCTCCGCACGAGCGGGCGCGCCGCGGCCTGTCGCACGCGCTGGAGGGGCGCCGGCTGTTCCACCGCATGACGGTGGAGGAGAATCTGAAGGTCGCCTGGGACTTCCGCAACCGCGGCGGCAACTTCCGCGCGGTGGCCGACCGCGTCTACGAGCAATTCCCCATGTTGGCGCCGCGGCGGCAGACCCCGGCGGGGATGCTGTCGGGCGGTCAGCAGCAGATGGTCATCCTGTCGGCGGCGCTGATCCACGAGCCGCGCTACCTGTTGCTCGACGAGCCGTCGCTGGGGCTGGCTCCGGTGATCGTGCAGCAGATCTTCGGCTTCATCGAGTCCGTCTGCCGCGAGCGCGGCACCACCATTCTGCTGTGCGAGCAGGTGGCGGCCATCGCCTTGCGCGTCGCCCATTCCGGCTGCGTGCTGCGGCGCGGGCAGGTGGTGCGCGGCGGTCCGGCGGCGGAACTGGCCGCCGACCCCGCGCTGTCGGCGGCCTATCTGGGCGGGTGAGTGGTTGCTGCGCTTGCCCCCACCCCGGCCCTCCCCCGCTAACGCAGGGGAGGGTGCCTTTTGCGAAGCGGCGGCAGTCCCCTCCCCTGCGAGAGCGGGGGAGGGTTAGGGTGGGGGCAAGTGTCCCCAATCGCCAACGGGAGGAAACCACCATGCAATCAGGCGTCTACGAGTTCCTGGCGCAGGACCGCGTCATCTACGGCCGCCCGGCGGCGGAGGCGGTGGCGGAAACCGTCGCCAAGCTGGGCAGCAAGCGCCCGCTGATCGTGGCGAGCCGGTCGTTGAGCCGTGGGACCGGCGTCGTCGCCGCTATCCGCGCGGCGCTGGGCGACGCCTGCGCCGGGGTCTTCGACTCCTGCGTCGAGCATGTGCCGCGCGCCTCCGTCCTGGCGCTGGCCGAGGAGGTGCGGCGGCTGGAGCCGGACCTGATCGTCACGGTCGGCGGCGGCACGCCCATGGACACGGTGAAGGTCGCCCTGGTCGCGCTGGCCGAGGGCATCACCGATACCGCCGGCTTCGACGCCGTGCGCATCCGCGTCGCCGAGGATGGAACCCGCATCGTCCCGGCGGTGAAGGACCCGCCGCTGCGCCAGATCATCGTGCCGACCACCCTGTCGGGCGCCGAATTCTCCAATCTGGGCGGCGCCACCGACCCGGACCGCCGGGTCAAGGACCTCTACACCGGTCGGTACATCGGCGGGCAGGTGGTCATCCTCGACCCCGCCGTGACCGTCCACACGCCGGAGCGGCTGTGGCTGTCCACCGGCATCCGCGCCGTCGACCACGCGGTCGAGACAATCTGTTCCCGCAAGCCCCAGCCCTTCACCGACGCGACGTGCCTGCACGGGCTGGCGATGCTGGCGCGCTCCCTCCCCGCCAACCGGGAGAGGCCGGACGACCTCGACGCGCGATTGGAAAGCCAACTCGGCGTCTGGCTGGCCTCGACCGGGCTGGGCCGGGTGGAGTGGGGGGCCAGCCACGGCATCGGCCACCAGCTCGGCGCCGTCGCCAACGTGCCGCACGGCCATTGCTCCTGCGTCATGCTGCCCAGCGTGCTGCGCTGGAACCATCCGGTGAACGCCGACCGCCAACGGTTGGTGGCCCAGGCCCTAGGGCGGGAGGACGGCGACGCGGCGGCGGCGGTCGCCGATCTGGTGCGCGCCCTGGGCCAGCCGGACAGCCTGCGGGCGGTCGGCGTGACGCGCGACCATTTCGCCGCCATCGCCGCCGGGGCCATGCAGAACATGATGGTCCGCAGCAACCCGCGTCCGGTCACCGGAGAGGCCGACGTCCGGGAGATCCTCGAACTGGCCTGGTGATCCGCAGGCGCCACCACCCTACGGCATGAACGGCCCCGCCCCTCCCGGCGGGGCCGTTTTGCGTTCGGGGTGTGGAGGGGTTGAGCCGTGCATAATGACTATGGGGGTATGCATTTCAAACAATGCCAAGGACAGATAATTCGTTTGACCAACAATAAGTGCGCCCTCATAATCTTTATAGAAAATAGAATTCTCAATAGAGAACGGAGAGCGCGCCATGCTCACCGACGACCAGGACCGGGAGTCCTTCACCCTTTCGACGACGTTCAACGCCGGCAAGCCGGTCGGCGCGGTGGTCAGCGCCTTTGCGATCCTCCGCCATCTGGCGGCGCAGGACGGGGCGGTGTCGAGCGCGCAGGTCGCCCGCGCGCTCGGCCTCAACCCGAGCACCTGCTTCAACATCCTTAAGACCCTGGCCGCGGAGCGGGTGGTCCAGTTCGAGGAGGTCGGCAAGGCCTACCGGCTGGGCGCCGGGCTGCTGGAACTGGCGGGCAGCGCGCTCGATCAGGTCGGCTACACCCGGCTGCTCCACCCGGAGCTGGAACGGCTGGCCGCCGCGTGGCAGACGCCGATGACGGCGTGGCTGCGGGTCAGCGACCACCGCGTCATGCTGGTGGATCAGGCGGTGTCCAGTTCGGCCATCCAGATCCACATGCGGATCGGCCACCGGCTGCCGTTGCTGGTCGGCGCGCTCGGCCGCTGCATGGCGGCGCACGCCGGCCTGCCGGTGGAGGAGATGCGCCGCCAGTACGCCGCCGTCCGCCAGGACAACCCGCCGCCCTTCGAGCAATTCCTGGCCGAGGTGGAGGAGGCGCGGGCCGCCGGCTACGCGGTGGACCGCGACGGCTTCACGCGCGGCGTGACGACGGTGTCCAGCCCGATCCTCGACGCCGAGGGCCGGCCCTTCCTAGCCCTGTCCGCGGTCGGGCTGACCGCGCAGTTCTCCGACGAACGGGCCGTGGCGATGGCCGCCGACCTGCGCGACACCACGCGGCGCATCGGGCGGCTGCTCGCCGGACCGGGCCGGGCCGCCGCTTCCCTTTCCCCACGGGAGACCACGCGATGACCCCGGTGATCTCCGGAGCCGCCGACACCGCCGTCGGGCGGCTGGACGGCAGCGGTTGCATGGCGCTTCACGCCGAAGCGGCGTCCGCGGCGCTGGCCGACGCCGGCCTGCGGGCGGACGAGGTGGACGGCGTCCTCTGCGCCTATTCGCTGGCCGAGCCGCATCTGATGCTGTCGTCGGTCTTCAACGAGTATTTCGGCATCGCGCCGTCCTACAGCGCCGCCGTCCAGGCCGGCGGGGCGACCGCCTGCGCGCTGGTGATGCAGGCGGCGGCGCTGGTGCGGGCGGGCATCTGCCGCAATGTGCTGGCGGTCTGCGCCGACAACCGGCTGACCGGGCTGGGGCGCAGCGGCGCCGTCGCCGCGCTGGCCGAGGTTGGGCATCCGCAGTTCGAGCGCCCCTATGGCATGTCGATCCCGGCGGCCTATGCGCTGGTCGCCCGGCGCTGCATGTTCGAGCGCGGCGTCACGGCTGAGCATCTCGCCGCCATCTCCGTCACCCAGCGCGGCCACGCGCGCCGCCACCCCAAGGCCCAGGCCCGCGACCCGCTGACCATGGAGCAGGCGCTGTCCGCCCGCATGATCGCCGACCCGCTGCGGCTGTACGACTGCTGCCTCGTCTCGGACGGTGGCGCCGCCCTGGTGATCAGCGCCGCCGACGCGGCGGCCGACCATACGGATCGCGCGGTGTCGATCCTCGGCTACGGCCAGATGAACACGCACGAGCACGCCTTCGCCATGCCGTCGCTGACCGATTTCGGCTGCAGGCAATCGGCGGCGCAGGCCTTCGCCATGGCCGGGCTGACCCCGGCGGACATCGACGTGGCCGAGATCTACGACAGTTTCACCATCACCCTGCTGGCCGAGCTGGAATCCATCGGCTTCTTCCCGAAGGGGGAGGCCGGTCCAGCGATCCTCGACGGCGCGCTGGAGCTGGACGGGGTCCTGCCCTGCAACACCCACGGCGGGCTGCTGTCCTACGGCCATTCGGGGGCGGCGGGCGGCATGTTCCACATCGTCGAGGCGGTGCGGCAGTTGCGCGGCGAGGCCGAGGCCCGGCAGGTGGCGGGGGCGGAGACCGCCTTCGTTCACGGCGACGGCGGCATCCTGTCCGCCCACTGCTCGCTGATCCTGGGGAGGGCCTGACGATGACCGCGACCGATCCATCAGCCAAAGATCCAATGGCCGCAAAGCCCGTTCCGCTGGTCACCGCGGACACCCGCGCCTTCTGGGACGCCTGCGCGGAGGGGGCGCTGACCTTTCAGCGCTGCGCCGCCTGCGGCCACGTCCAGTTTCCGCCGCGGCCCTTCTGCACCGAATGCCGGGCCGCAGGGCCGGGGACGGAGCGGTCCGCCGGGCTCGGCACCATCCACAGCTTCACCATCGTCCACCGGGCGCCGACCGCGGCTTTCAAGGCGGACACGCCCTACGTCCTGGCGCTGGTCGATTTCGACGAGGGCTTCCGCCTGATGGTCAATCTGCGCGGTGGACCGCCGTCGGACGCCCGCATCGGCCTGCGCGTCCGCGTCCTGTTCGAGCCGCTGGCCGACGGCGGCGCGCTGCCGCAGGTCCGGCCCCTGGTGGACTGAACCCAACCCTTCGGGAGGGACCATCGATGCATCTGTTCGACACGCTCCGGGAGGGCGCCGCCTTCGGCGCCGAGGAGCTTCACCTGTCCGACGCGCTGATGGAGCGCTGGACCAGCCTCTACCCCGACGACCCGCCGGACGGGCGGATGCCCGCCGGGATGATCGCGGTGGCCACCATGCGGGCCTATTCCAGCCTCGTCGTGCCGCGCCCGCCGGGGAACATCCACGGCTCCCAGCGTTACGAGATGCTGCGCCGCCCGACGGTCGGGGAGCGGCTGACCACCCGCATCGCCTGCGCCGGAAAGGAGCTGAAGCGCGACCGCCGCTGGGTCCATTTCGACACCGAGACGGTGGGGGAGGATGGGACCCCCTGTTTCCGCGGCCGCATGACCATCCTGTGGGCGGCCTGACCATGGCGGACGGGACGACCACCATCGACCGCCTGACCCCGGTCACCAAGCGGATCGACCGCACGGCGATCCGGCTCTACGCCGAGCTGACCGACGACTTCAACCCGATCCACGTCGATCCAGACTTCGCGGCGACGACGCCGATGAAGGGCATCATCGCCCACGGTCTGCTGTCGGTGAACCTGCTCTGGCAGTCGGTCCGCCGCAGCCTGGGCGAGGCGGCGGTGTCCGACGCGACCCTCGACATCCGCTTCCTGCGCCCGGTGCGCGAGGACGACGTGGTGACCGCGGGCGGCCAGCGCCGCGCCGATGGCGACGGCTACGACGTCTGGATCGACAACCAGAATGGGGAAACGGTGATCGCCGGCCGCATCCTGCACGGGGCGGGGAGGGCGGCGTCATGACCGACACGCTTCTCGTTCGCGACGACGGCGACCTGCGGCGCATCACCCTGAACCGCCCTGCGAAGATCAACGCGCTCGACACCGCGACCTTGCGGGCGCTGGCCGAGGCCGTGGACGGTGCCCCCGCCGCTGGGGCGGCCCTGGTGGCGATCGACGGGGCCGGGGCGCGCGGCTTCTGCGCCGGCGGTGACGTCGCCGAAATGAGCCGCGGCGCCGAGGCCTTCGCCGCCCAGGAGGAGGCGCTGCGGGCGGCGATGCAGGCGCTGCATGGATCGGCAGTGCCGGTGATCAGCGTGGTCCACGGCCGGACGCTGGGCGCCGGCTGCATCGTGGCGTGCCTCAGCGATCTCGTGCTGGGTGTCGACGATGTGCAGTTCGGCTTTCCGGAGATGCGCTTCGGCCTCTACCCGGCCTTCGTCCACGCCGCCCTGACGGAACGGCTGCCGGCGGCGCTGGCCTTCCAGATCCTGGCGGGGGGCCGGATGATGGGCGCGGCGGAGGCCTACGGCTTCGGCTTCCTGACCGAGATCCTGCCCGCCGACACCGTCGCCGAGGCGGCCGAGGCGCGCATCGCCTACTACCGCGACCGGCTGGACGCCCTGGCGGCGGGCCGGCGCATCCTGCGCATGGAGAACCGCCTGTCGATGGCGGAGAAGACCGCGCGGCTGGCCCCGCTGCTGGCCGAGAACCACGCGGCGCCGTCCGTCCGGCGGCTGCTGTCCGGACTGTCTTTTGCCCGCTGACTTCCTTTCGAAACGGCAACGAGTCCCGCCAACGGGACCGCGTCACCCCCGAACAACGGATTCCTGGGAGGGAACGATGTCGAAACGCATCCTGTTCGCCGCGCTCGTGCTGAGCAGCGCCCTGTCCACCACCGCCCTGGCCGCCGACCCGGCGGTCTACAAGATCGGCGGCATCTTCGCGATGACCGGCGCCTCGCCCCATTACGGCAAGGTGATGAGCGCCGGGGCGCAGCTTGCGGTGGACGAGATCAACGCCCAGGGAGGCATCGACGGCATCAAGCTGCAGCTGGTCATCGAGGACCACAAGAGCGGCAGCGCCCAGGCCGCGGTCGCCGGCATGAACCGGCTGATCGACGTCGAGGGGGTGAAGGCGGTGCTGCCCTCCTTTTCCACGGTGACGCTGGCCACCATGCCCATCGGCGACCAGAAGAAGGTGCTGATGATCAACGGCGGCGGGGTCAGCGCCCAGACCGTCGGCACCTCCCCCTACATGTTCAACATCCGCTCCATGGCGTCGGATCTGGCCGCCGGCATCGCCCACCGTGCGGCGGAGCAGGGGGCCAAGAAGCTCGCCCAGATCGCCATCAAGTCGGAGTTTGGCGACGCCACCATCGCCGCCACCACCAAGGCGTGGGAGGGCATGGGGCTGAAGATGGTCGCCGCCGAGCAGTTCCAGGCCGACGCCGCCAACATCGACACCCAGGTCGCCAAGCTGCGGGCTTCCCAGCCCGACGCCATCGCCAACTGGCCGACCACGCCGCAGGCCGGGCTGGCGGTGAAGCGGATGCGCGAGCTGGGCATGAAGCAGCCGGTCTACTGCATGGAATGGACCGCCGAGGACACCAAGGTCGCCGGCAAGCACGCCGAGGGTGTGGAGGTCGTCACCGACTATTTCGCCGCCACCGACGAGAATCCCTGGTCGAAGCGCTTCGCCGACGCCTACCGGGCGAAGTTCGGCGAAATGCCCGACTTCTACGCCGCCAACTACTATGAGGGTGTCTACGTCATCGCCGAACTGATCCGGCGGGCGAAGGCCAAGGGCGGCGACTACTACAGCGGCGAGCGTCTGGTCCAGGCGCTGTGGGAGAACCCGACCTTCGACAGCGTCTACGGCAAGACGCTGACCTTCCGCAAGAACGGCGTGGCGCAGAAGCCGGTCGCGGTGTTCCGCCTGGAGAACGGCGAACAGAAATTCGTGAAGTTCACCTCGGGCGAATGACCGCCGGTCCGAAGCATCCTCATTTTCAACCCTCTCCCCTCCGGGGAGAGGGTGGCCCGGAGGGCCGGTGAGGGGGTTGCGCTTTTGCCGGACGTCCCGCCATGCGCACCCCCCTCACCCCAACCCTCTCCCCAGGGGGGAGAGGGGGAAAGAGACAGGAGCGCCATTCCATGGACTTGCTCATCCAACTGACCCTGAACGGTCTGTTCAACGGCGCGCATTTCGCCCTGCTGGCGATGGGGTTCGCGTTGATCTTCGGAACGACCGGCGTCGTGCATTTCGCCTACGGGCCGGTCTACGCGGTCGGCGCCTACGCCATCTGGGCGCTGGCGGCGCTGGTCGGGCTGCCCTTCTGGGCGGCGGTGCTATTGGGCATCGCCTTCACCGCGGCGCTCGGCGTCGGCTGCTACCTGTTCATCTACCGCCCGTTCGAGATCAGCGGCAGCCCGCCCTTCGTCGTTCTGGTCGCCTCGCTCGGCCTGTTCATCGTCATGAAGAACCTGATCGGCATCGTCTTCGGCACCGGGGTCAAGACGGTCGACAGCGTCGCCTACGACGTGCATTTCATCGGCAACGCCTTCTTCACCACGGTGCAGCTGGGGCAGGTGGCGGCGGCGCTGCTGGTCGGCTGCGGTATCGCGCTGTTCCTGCGGGCCAGCCGCTACGGCAAGGCCATCCGCGCCATGGCCGACAACCGCGAGATGGCCACCGTCATCGGCATCGACACCACGCGGCTGTCCATCCTGGTCTTCGCGCTGGGCTCCGCGGTGTCGGCGGTGGCCGGGTCGCTGGTTCTGCTGCGCGACGGGCTGAACCCCAACATGGGCTTCGGCGCGGTGTTCGTCGCCTTCGTCGCGGTGATCGTCGGCGGGGTGGGGTCGCTGCGCGGGGCGGTCATCGCCGCCTTCCTGCTGGCCTTCGTGCAGAGCCTGGGCATGTGGCAGATCCCCACCGAGTGGCAGAACACCATCGTCTTCGTGGTGCTGTTCGGGTTCCTGCTCGCCCGCCCCTCCGGCATCGTCCGCCGGGCGTGAGGAGAGGGACACAGCCATGGAATATCTCGCCCACATCCTCGTCATGGTCTGCCTGTACGGCATCCTGGCGACCTCCTTCAACCTGCTGATCGGCTTCGGCGGCATCTTCGCCCTGGCGCACGCCACCTTCTACGCCAGCGGGGCCTACGCCGCCGGCATCCTGGCGACGAAGCTCGGCATCGGCTTTCCCCTCACCCTGCTGGCCGGCACGGTGATCACCGCCGCCATCGGCCTTCTGGTCGCCTTTCCCGCCATGCGGGTGGGCAGCCACTATCTGGTCGTCATTACGCTGGCGTTGCAGGCCATCACCATCGACGTGCTGATGAACAGCAAGCCATTGACCGGCGGGCCGGACGGCATCCCCGGCATCCCCCCGGTGTCGCTGTTCGGCACCGCGCTGACCAGCCCGGTGACCTTCCTGCCGCTGGCCGCGGTGATGGCGGCGCTGTGCTGCGCCGTCGCCTGGAGGCTCGGCGCCTCGCCCTTCGGACGCTCGCTGCGCGCCATGCGGGAGAACGAGGCGGCGGCCCAGGCGGTCGGCAAGAACCTCGTCCGCATGAAGCTGGTGGTCTTCGCGATGTCGGCGGGGCTGGCCTCGGTCGCCGGTTCGCTGGTCGCCCACTACATCGCCTTCGTCAACCCGGAGTCCTTCACCATCGAGGAGACCATCCTTATCCTCGCCATGGTGATCCTGGGCGGCATGGGGAACCTGTGGGGCTCGCTGGCCGGGGCGGCGATCCTGGTGCTGCTGCCGGAAGGGCTGAAGTTCGTCCATGTGCCGGGCGACATCGCCGACATGGTGCGGCAGGTGATCTACGGCGTCGTGCTGATCGTCATCCTGCGGCTGCGCCCGGAGGGGCTGTTCCCCGAGACGGTGTTCCGCACGCCGACCGGGGCCGCGCGGTCCAGCGTTCCCGCCAACGGCCCGCTCTCCAGCGCCGTGGAGCGCGCGGCGGGCACGCCGGGGGAGGTGGTGGTCTCCGCGACCTCGCTGTCCAAGCATTTCGGCGGCATCCAGGCGGTGAAGGACCTGACCATCGACCTCAAGCGCGGCGAGATCGTTGGGCTGATCGGCCCCAACGGCGCCGGCAAGACGACCGCCTTCAACCTGCTGTCGGGCTTCCTGCGCCCGACCGGCGGCACCATCCTCTACCGCGGTCGCGACGTGACGAAACTGAAGCCGCACGAGGTGGTGGCCGCCGGGCTGGCCCGCTCCTTCCAGGACCTGAAGCTCTTCACCAAGCTGACGGTCGTGGAGAACATCCTGGTCTCGCTGCCCGCGCAGCCGGGCGACCGCCCGCTCGACGTCTACTTCCGCCCCGGCCTGGTCCGCCGGGTTGACCGTGAGAACGTCGCCCGCGCGCTGGAGATCGCCTCCTTCGTCGGGCTGCTCGCCAAGGCCGACGAGACCGCCGCCAACCTGTCCTACGCCGAGGAGAAGCTGCTGGTCATCGCCCGGCTGCTGGCGACCGGGGCCGACGTGCTGCTGCTCGACGAGCCGCTGTCGGGGCTGGACACCGTGACGGTGGAGCGCATCTGCGGGGTGATCCGCGACCTCGCCCGCGCCAACAAGGCCGTCTGCATCATCGAGCACAATCTGGAGGTCATCCGCGGCGTCTGCGACGAGATCGTCTTCATCGACGAGGGCCGCGTGCTGACCAAGGGACCGCCGGACACGCTGATGCGCGACCGCGAACTGGCCGAGAGGTATTTCGGATGACCGAGATTCACACCATGCCGATTGCCGAACCCGTCCTGGAGGTGCGCGGCCTCAGCGCCGGCTACGGCAAGCGGGCGGTGGTCCACGACGTGGACCTGACGGTGCGGGCCGGCGAAATCCGCGTGCTGCTGGGCCACAACGGGGCCGGTAAGACGACGCTGGTGCGTTCCGTCTTCGGGCTGCTGCGGCCGACATCCGGGACCGTTCGCTACCGGGGGGAGGACATCACCCGGCGGCGCTGCGCCGACAACGTGAAGGCGGGGATCGCGCTGGTCCCGCAGGGGCACGGCATCTTCCGCAGCCTGACCGTGCGCGAGAATCTGGAACTCGGCGCCTACACGGCGAACGACCCGGCGGAGATCCGGGCAAACCGCGACGCGGTGATGGACCTGTTCCCGATCCTGCGCGAACGCGCCGGCCAGATCGCCGGCACCATGTCGGGCGGGCAGCAGCAGATGCTGGCCATGGGCATGGCGCTGATGCACCGGCCCGACGTGATGATCCTCGACGAGCCGTCGATCGGCCTCGCCCCCAACCTCGTCCAGCGCGTCATGGAGGCCATCGCCGAGGTCAACCGGACGCTGCGCATGGCCGTGCTGATGGTCGAGCAGAACGTCGTCCACGCCCTGCCCATCGCGCAGAGCGTCACCGTGCTGCGCACCGGCCGCAAGATTTACGAGGGCCCGCCCGAACCGCTGGGCGACCGCCAATACCTGATGACCCTTTTCTGAAGAAATCCGCACAGAAGGATTGTGTTCATGGCCCGTCAGAAGATGCTGATCGTGGGTGCGCTGGGGACCGTCGGCCGCCCGATGCTGGAGCATTTCGAAGCCTCCCCGGAGTGGGACGTCTGCGGCGTGTCGCGCCGCACCCCCGATTTCGAGACCACCGCCGAATGGGCCGCCGTCGATCTGCGCGACCCCGACGACTGCCGCAAGCTGCGCGAGATCAAGGGCGTCACCAACATCTGCTACACCGCCGTTTACGAGAAGCCCGACGTGACCCGCGGCTGGTCGGAATGGGACCATGTCGAGACCAACCTCGCCATGCTGAAGAACGTGGTGGAGAACGTCGAGGCGGTGTCGCCCAACCTGCGCCACATCACCCTTCTCCAGGGTACCAAGGCCTATGGCGGCCATCTCGGCCCCTTCCGCCAGCCGGCGCGCGAGAGCGACCAGCGCTACATGCGCCCGAATTTCTACTACGACCAGCAGGACTGGATCAGCGAACGCCAGCAGGGCAAGGAGTGGAGCTGGAGCGTGCTGCGCCCGCAGATCGTCTGCGGCCTCGCGGTCGGCAGCCCGCTGAACATCATCACCGCCATCGGCGTCTTCGCCGCGGTGTCCCGGGAATACGGCCTGCCGCTGCGCTTCCCCGGCGGGGCGTCGCGCATCGGCGAGGCGACCGACGCCCGGCTGATCGCCAAGGCCGCCGAATGGGCCGGCACCAGCCCGCAATGCGCCAACCAAGTCTTCAACATTGCCAACGGCGACGTCTATGTCTGGGAGAACGTGTTCCCCAAGGTGGCCGAGCTGTTCCGCATGGAGCTGGAACCGGCGCAGCCCTTCTCGCTGGCCCGCATCATGCCGCAGAACGAGCCGATCTGGGACCGCGTGGTCGCGAAGCACGGTCTCAAGCCCTACAAATACACCGAGGTCGTGCCGTCCTGGCAGTTCGCCGACTTCCTGTTCGGCTACGGCCAGCGCCCCAACCCGCACCACATGAGCACGATCAAGGCGCGCAAGCTGGGCTTCCACGACTGCGTGGACAGCGAGGAGATGTTCGTCGATCTCCTCCAGGAACTCCAGAAGCGCCGCATCCTGCCGGAATGAGAGAGGCCCTCCGCATGACCATCACGCGCAGCATCCATGGCGTTCCGGTGCAATGGGAAACCCTGCCGGCGCTGGTCGCCGCCCGCGCGGCGCAGCACGGGGACGCCCCGCGGCTGACCGTCGCCGGGCGGGCGATGAGCTACCGGGAGCTGGACGGGGAATCCACCCGCGTGGCCGCCAACCTGCACCGGCTGGGGGTGCGCCGGGGGGACCGGGTCGCCTGCTTCCTGCGCAACGCGCCGGAGCATCTGCTGACCTGGGTCGCCGCCGGCAAGCTGGGGGCGATCTGGGTGCCGCTGAACGCCGGTCTGGTGGGCGAGGATCTCGTCCACACCCTGACCAACGCCACGCCCGCCGTCCTGGTGGTGGACGGGGAGCTGGCGGAGCGGGTCGAGGCGGTTGCCGACCGGCTGCCGCCGATGCGCGTCTATGCGGTGGAGGATGGCGACGGGGGAACCGGCGCTCGCTTCCGGCCCTTCGCCGACCTGCTGGAGCCGGGGCACCCGCTGCCGGTGGTGGAAGTGTCCGGCGGCGATCCGGCGGTCATCATCTACACCGGCGGCACCACCGGCCTGCCCAAGGGCGCGCTTCTGCCGCATTTCGCCTGGATCGCGGCGGGGATGCGCTACGTCGAGGCGTTCGAGACGCGGCCGGACGACGTCCATTACTCGATTCTGACGCTGTTCCACGTCGGCGGCCTGATGCTGGGCGTGATGGGGCCGATGGTCGCCGACATTCCCACGGTGATCGACCGCCGCTTCAGCGGCAGCAACTTCTGGGCGCGGGCGCGGGAAACCGGGGCGACCATCGTCGATCTGATCGGCACCATGATCACCGTCCTGACCGAGCAGACGGAGAGCCCGGCGGATCGCGATCACCGGGTGCGCGTCTCTCTGGGGGTGACGGGCCAGATTCCGCCCGCCGTGGCCGACCGCTTCGTGGAGCGGTTCGGCATCGGCTTCGTCAACGTCTATTCGCTGACCGAGACCGGCGGCGTGCTGATCGTCAACAACCGGATGGACTCGCCGAAGCCGCGCGCCAACGGCCTGACCCACGGCTGGGCGGAGGTGACCATCCTCGACGACGACGATCAGCCGGTGCCGCCGGGCGTCACCGGACAGATCGCCCTGCGCCCCCGCTACCCGCACATCTTCATGTCGGGCTATTTCAACGCGCCGGAACGCACGCTGGAATGCCTGTCGAACCTGTGGCTGCACACCGGCGACCTCGGCCATCTGGACGCGGACGGCTATCTGCACTTCACGGGCCGTCAGGCCCACTGGCTGCGCCGCCGCGGCGAGAACGTCTCGGCCTATGAGGTGGAGAGCGTGCTCAGCCGGTGTCCGGGCGTGCGCGAGGTCGTGGTGGTCGGCACGCCGTCCGAAAAGGGGGAGGAGGAGGTGAAGGCCTTCGTCATCCGCGAACCGGGCAGCGGCGTCGAGCCGGCCGCCATCGCCGCGTGGTGCGAGGGCCGCATGGCCGCCTTCAAGATCCCCCGCTTCATCGCCTTCGTGGAGAGCTTCCCCCGCTCCGTGACGAAGCGCGAGGTGGAACGTCACAAGCTGCGCGCGCTGCCGAACGACGGAGTCTGGGACCGCGAGGCGTTGCCCTCGCGACCACGTCCTGTCGTCAACGGGGTGGCGGGCTAGGCGCACGGGGCGGGACCACTCTATTCTCGGCGGTGACCAATGGCGGCGGCAAGCGCGACGCCGCTGACCCGGGAGCGGCAGATGCCTTGAACCAGAGCGGCGATGCTCGCGACGGCCCGCTCCGGGTCCAGCCCGCCCAGCCGGATGTTGGACACGCAGTTGCGGGCCGAATCCGGGGTGCCGGGCCGCGGCGCCCAGGTGACGTAGCAGCCGAGGGAGTCGGCCGCCGAAAGCCCCGGACGCTCGCCGATCAATACGATCACCAGAGCCAGCCCCAACGCTTCGCCAATGGCGTCCCCGATGGCGACCCGGCCTTGCTCCACCAGCGCCACCGGGGCCAGCTCCAGTCCCAGGTTACGCAACGCCTGCCGAAGGCCGAGGACGACCGGGGCGGCGTTGACGTCGATCGCCATGGCCGACAGCCCGTCGGCCACCACGATGCCCACGCGTTGACATTCACGCGACCTCCCCCCGTCCGCGCCTTCCGGTACCGCCAGCCCGCGCAACCGTCCGGCGTCCTCATCGGCGAGGCGGCGGCCCAGGTCGGGGCGGCGCAGATAGACGGCCCGGTCGGGGGCGGCGCTGCGCAGCCGGACGACCGACATCCCGGCGGATTCCAGCCGGCTGCCCAGCCCGTCCAGATCGGGGGTTGCCCACACGGCGTCACGGGCACGGGCATGGTCATGCAGGAAATCCAGATGCGCCCGCGTGGGGAGCGAGGTGCCCGCCCGGCCCAGCGCCACCCGCGCGTCGGTGAAGCGGCGCAACGGATGGATGTCCCCAGGAGCCGGAACAAGGCTCGGCGTCCTGTCGTCGTCGTTCCTGGTCATCGCGGAGCCTCCAGGGCGGAGAGCGACCGGACCGCCTCCAGCAGCGGCGTCCCCATCGGGTCGGGCCGCCAGGCGTTCCGCTCGTCCAGCAGCCCGACCCGGCGCGCCCAGTCCTCGAACTCCGGGGCGGGCGGGCGGCCGGTCAGGCGGCGTACCGTCAGCGCGTCGTGGTGCGACAGGCTCTGGTAATTCAGCATGATGTCGTCGGAGCCGGGCACCGTGATGACGAAGGTGACGCCCGCCAGCGTCAGCACCGCGAACAGCGTGTCCATGTCGTCCTGGTCGGCTTCGGCGTGGTTGGTGTAGCAAACGTCCACCCCCATCGGCAGGCCCAGCAGCTTGCCGCAGAAATGGTCCTCCAGCCCGGCGCGGATGATCTGCTTGCCGTCGTAGAGATATTCCGGCCCGATGAAGCCGACCACGGTGTTGACCAGCAGAGGCTGGAAGGCACGGGCGACGGCGTAGGCGCGGACCTCCATGGTCTGCTGATCGACGCCGTGATGGGCGTCGGCGGACAAAGCGGCGCCCTGGCCCGTTTCGAAATACATGACGTGGTCGCCGACCGTGCCGCGCTTCAGGGACCGCGCGGCCTCGTGCGCCTCGCGCAGCACGGCCAGGGAAACGCCGAAGCCGCGGTTGGCCTTCTCCGATCCGGCGATGGACTGGAACACCAGATCGACCGGCGCTCCGCCCTCGATCGCCCGGATGGCCGTGGTGACGTGGCCCAGGCAGCAGGTCTGCGTCGGGATGTCCAGCCGGATGCGCAACTCGTCCAACAGCCGGACGACGCGGCTGTAATCCTCCACGCTGTCGGTGACCGGGTTGACGCCGAGCACCGCGTCGCCGCTGCCCATCAGCAGCCCGTCGAGCAGGCTGGCGGCGATGCCGCGGCTGTCGTCGGTCGGGTGGTTGGGTTGCAGGCGCGTAGACAGCCGCCCGGCCAGCCCCAGGCTGTTGCGGAAGGCCACGGGGTTCTCGCATTTGGCCGCCACCGCCATCAGGTCCTGCGCCCGCATGATCTTGGACACGCCCGCCACCATCTCCGGCGTCAGGCCGGCGGCCAGAGCGGCCAAGCCGTCGCGGTCGGCGGCGTCCGACAGCAGCCAGTCCCGGAACTCCCCGACGGTCAGCGACGCGACGGGGCCGAGCGCCGCCGCGTCCCGCTGGTCGTGGATCAGGCGGGTGACCTCGTCCTCCTCATAGGGCACGAGGTCGGTAGCCAGGAAATCCCGGAGCGGAATGTCGGCCAGGACGCGCTGGGCGGCGTGGCGTTCCAGCGCGCTGTCGGCGGCCAGCCCGGCCAACTGGTCCCCCGACCGGGCGGGCGACGCCTTGGCCAGCACGTCGCGCAGATGGGGGAAGCTCCAGCGGGTGCCGCCGAGCACGGTGGTGTAGGGCATACGGACTCTCCGGTGCAGGGGAGAACGGCGACTGGGAGAACGGCGAATGAGAGACGGTTCAGAAGCGGCGGGGATCGACCGCCGTCAGGTCGAGCGGCGGCTCGCGCCCGGCCACCAGATCAGCGACCACCATGCCGCTCAGCCCGCCGAGGGTCAGCCCGACATGCTGGTGGCCGAAGGCGTAGACCACCCGCTCGCTGGCACGCGACCGGCCGAGCACCGGCAGCCCGTCGGGGAAGGTCGGGCGGAAGCCCAGCCAGTCGTCGGTCTGGCGGACGCCCGGTTCCTTGAGGGCGGGCAGGGCATCGCGGGCCGAGCGCGCCAGCAGCCCCGTCAGGCCGGACGCCTTGCGGGGATCGAGCCCGGCCAGTTCCACCGTGCCGGCCACCCTCAGCCCCTGGGCCATGGGGGTCATGTAGAGCCCGCGCTCGGCCCAGCCGCAGGGCCGCCCGATCGGGTCGATCACCCCGCCGAAGGTGACGTGGTAACCGCGCTCGGTGTCCAGCGGCAGCCGGTCGCCGCAATCGGCGGCCAGCGGCCGGGAATGGATGCCGGCCGCCACCACGGCATGGTCGAAACGCTCATCGCCGTCCGGTGTGACGAGGACGACGCCGGAACCGCCGGGGGCCAGCCGCGTCACGGCGCGGGCCTCGGTCCTCAGGCCGCGCCCGGCCAGCCAGCCGTGCAGCGTGGTGAGGAAGCCCGCCGGGTCGCTCAGATGCCAGCTTCCGGGGAACAGCACGCCGTGGGCGAAGATCGGTGCCAGCGCCGGTTCCAGCCCCCGGATGGCCGAGGCGTCCAGAACCTCGCAGGCCGCGCCGGCCTCGCGGCGCAGCCTCAGGGAGTCCGCGCTGTTTCGGAAGGACCGCTCGCTGGAATAGAGATAGAGGCATTCGCGGCGGCGGATCCGGTCCTCCAGCCCGGCGTCGCGGATCAGGTCGGCGTAGCCTTCGTAGGCGCGGCCAAGGAGCTGCCCGAGCGCGGCCACCGCCGCCTCGTAGCGCGCCGGGGTGGAATGCCAGAGGAAGCGCGCCAGCCACGGCGTGAGCCGGGGCAGATAGGAGGCGCGCAGCCGGAAGGGACTGTCGGCGGCCAGCAGGTAACGGTGGAAATCCCGGAAGACCGACGGGTTGTTGACCGGGATGCAGGCGTAGTTGGCGAAGGTTCCGGCGTTGCCGTAGGAGGCGCCGCCCGCCGGCCCCGCGGGATCGAACAGCGTGACGGCGTGCCCGTCCCGCATCAGCCAGTAGGCCGAAGACAGACCGACGAAACCGGCACCGATGACGGCGACTGTGGCCATGGCGGGCGCGCTCCTTCAGCGTGGATCGGGTGGAACGGACCGGCGGCTCACCAGACGTCGCGCAGCAGCCGCAGCCAGTTGCCGCCCATGACCCGCTCGATCTTGCCGGACGACCAGCCCTTGCGGACCATGGCGGCGGTCAGGTTGGGATAATCCTCGATGCGCTCGATGCCCTTGGGGAAGACCAGATCGCCGAAGGTGGTCAGGCGGCGCCCGTTGCCCTTGTCGTGCATCACCCATTCCTGGAAGGACCAGGGCTGGCCCTGCGACATGTCGGTGCCGATGCCCACATGCTCCTCGCCGCAGACGCCGACCATGTGGTCCACCACGTCGATGAAGTCGTCGATGGTGGAGTCCGTGCCCTTGGGCAGGAAGGGCGGGAAGATGGTGACGCCGACATAGCCGCCGCGCTGCGCCACGCTGCGCAGGGTCTCGTCGGACTTGTTGCGCGGGTGGTCCTTCAGGGCGCGCGGGCAGCAGTGGGTGTAGGCCACCGGCTTCACCGACGCCTCGATGGCCTCGGTCGCTGTCCGTTCCGACACGTGGGACAGATCGACCAGGATGCCCAGCCGGTTCATCTCCGCCACCACGTCGCGCCCGAAGCCGGTCAGCCCGGCGTCCTTGCCCTCGTAGCAGCCGGCCCCGACGAGGTTCTGCGTGTTGTAGGTGAGCTGGATGATCTTCACGCCCAGCTCGGCGTAGAGTTCGAGATAGTCGATGTTGTCGTCGATGCCCGACGTGTTCTGCCAGCCCAGGATGATGCCGACCTTGCCGTCGGTCTTGGCTTGACGGATGTCCTCGACGCTGCGGATCTGGGTGATGATGTCGCCGTGCTCGCGGAACATGCGCTTCCAGTGGCCCACGTTCTTCATGGTGTCCTGGAAGCCTTCCCAGACGCTGCAGGTGCAGTTGGCGGCGGTGATGCCTGCCGTCCGCATGGCCTCGAAGATCTCGCGGTCGAAGTTGCAGACGAGGAGGGAGTCCGTGACGATCAGGTCCTCGTGACGGATGTCGGCGATGCTGTCAGGCATGATGGCCTCGGATATGATTGCGGATGGGAGGCGCGCGCCGGGGCCCSCCACGTCGAGGGGAGGGGGTCAGTAGAAGAAGTTCGGCAGGCCGGTGACGATGCCGGGGAAGAGGGTGAAGAGCGCGATGGACACCAGCATCAGCAGCCAGTAGGGGATGGCCTCCCACGCCGCCTCGGTGATGTTGACCGCGCCCTTGGTCAGCGACACCAGGACGAACAGGTTGATGCCGACCGGCGGGGTGATCATCCCGATCTCGATCAGGATGGTGACGACGATGCCGTACCAGACCGGGTCGAAGCCGATGTTCATCATCAGCGGGAAGGTCAGCGGCAGGGTCATCAGCATGATGGAGATGCCGTCGAACAGGCAGCCGAGGACCAGATAGAGCAGGACGATGCCGAGCAGCAGCTCGTACTTGCCGATGGCCATCGCGCCCATGGTCTGGGCGAGCTGGGCCGGTAGCCCCAGGATGCTGATGGCCTGCGACAGGATGGACGCCCCCAGGAAGATCAGCGCGATGGCGCCGAAGCCGCGTACCGCCGCGATCAGAGCGTGCAGCAGCCCCTTCATCGTCAGCTCGCCGACGGTGAAGCCGAGCGCGATGGCCGCGACCACCCCCAAGGACGCCGCCTCGGTCGGGGTGGCGATGCCCATGTAGATGGTCCCCAGCACCGCGAACATGAGAATGGCCAACGGCCACAGATCGACCAGCGACCGCAGGATCACCGCCAGCGACACCGCCTCGCGGTCGTCGGGCAGCCAGTCGGGCGAGAGCCGGGCGCGGACGGCGACCAGCCCCATGAACATCGCCGCCAGCAGGAAGCCGGGGATCAGGCCCGCCAGGAACAGCTTGCCGATCGACACGTCCATGGTGGCGCCGTAGATGATCAGGATCAGGCTGGGCGGGATGATGATCCCCAGCGTGCCCGAGGCGGCCAGGATGCCGACCACGCTCTTCGCCGGGTAGCCGCGCTTGATGAGCTGCGGATAGGCGACCGATCCGACGGCGGCGGCGGTGGCGAGGCTGGTGCCGCTGACTGCGCCGAACAGCGTGCCGACCGCGACGTTGGTGTGCATCAGGCCGCCGGGCACCCGGCGGAACAGCGGCGACACCCCCGAATAGATGCGGGCGCCGAGCCCGCTGGCCAGCAGGACCTCGCCCAGCACGATGAAGGCCGGGACGGCGCTGAGGGTGAAGCTGTTGAAGGCGTTCCAGCCGGCGGTGATGCCCAGTTGCAGGGCGCCGCCGACGAACAGTTCCAGGATGAGGAAGCCGGTCAGTCCCAGCGCCACGCCGATGGGAAATCCGGCGAGGAGCATGACGGCCAGACTCACGCCCATGACGAGCCATACCATGTCGCTCACTCCAAACTCTTGATGTTGCCCGGTCGGGCGTGGGTGGGGGCGGTGATTCCGTGGCCGATGGCCGGGCGACGGGTCAAACGGCGGCTCAGGCGCGCCCCAGCAGGCGCAGGACGCGCAGGAAAATCATCGACAGCGCCATCACCGGGATGCCGAACATCCAAGGGGCCACCGGCAGGGCGGCGTTCTCGGAGCGGGCGGAGATCTGCCAGGAAAAGGCGGCGAACTTGTAGCCTTCGACCAGAATGATGACGAAGAACAGGATGGTCGCCACGTCGCCGGCCAGCCGGCAGATGCGCTGCAAAGTGGGAGACAGCCGGCTGGTCACGATCTGCACCGTGATGTGTTCACGGTCGAGGTCGGAGGTGACGATCGAGATGAAGCTGGAGGTCGCAAACAGGAGCCCAACGAACTCGTCGCCGCCGACCAGCCGGCGGCGTGCCGACCGGCTATTTCACGGCGTCGAGGATGGCGTTCATGTTGGCGACGGCCTTCGGCCCGACCTGCTCGGACATCTCCTTCCAGGTCGTGCGGGCGGCCGTGATGAAGGCCGCCTGATCGGCGTCGGAGAAGGGCTCCAGCATCTTGCCGCCGGCATCGGCCAGCTTCTTCAGCCCGGCCTCCTCCCGCTTGCCCTTGGTGAACTCGTCGTTGGTGTAGGCCAGCACGTCGGCGGCGGCGGCGCGCAGCGCCTCCTGCTGGGCAGGCGACAGGGACTGGAAGCGCTTGGTCGAGATCAGCAGGTTGATCGGCACCCCGGCGTGCGGCTGCAGATAGGCGGCGTAGGGCGTCACCTCCTGGAGCGAGATGGTGGTGGCGATGCTGCCCATGTAGGTGGCGCAATCGACGACGCCGGTCTGCAGGGCGACGTACATGTCGTTCTGCCCGATGATCTGCGCGGCGATGCCCAGCTTCTTGAAGGTTTCGACCTGATGGCGGCCCCACACGCGGATCTTCTTGGACTTCAGATCCTCAAGGCTGCGGACCGGAGTCTTGCAGAAGACATGGACGCCGCGCTCGGGAACCTGGACGGCGCCCAGCGTGGTGATGCCCCACTTCTCGAACACCGGCGCGTAGATGGCCTGGATGGCCGGCACGGCCTTGAGCTGGTCGTCCACCGCCTCGATGGAGCCCTGGACGTAGGCGACGGCGAGTTCCGGCTCGTCGCGCGCCACGTACTCGGGATACAGCGCCGACATGTCCACCGCGCCCGACGGCAGGACACGCAGGATGTCGGCGTCCTTGATGCCAAGGGACCCGCCATGGAAGACCTGGATCTTCAGATCGCCTTTGGAATGCTCCTCAACCTTCTTCGAGAAATAGTTCAGGTATTCGGCGACGGGGCGGCTTTCGACCCAGACCGAGTGCAGCCGGAGGGTGGTTTCCGCCGCGGCCGGAAGGGCGGACAAGGCCATGCCAGCCGCCAGAAGCGCAGTGCATGCCGATTTGCAGAAACGCATATCACCCTCCTTGATGAGCATCCAATGTGAGAGGCTGTCCTACAGCCGTATGTAAGCCTGTCATACTGTACGGCGTACAGTCAACGTCCGTATTACAAAAAATTGCCGATACCGCCATACACTTGATGCGACCACACGCGGCAATGTATGGTGAGGCCCGAACATCGACGCCCCTGCGCTCAGGCGACAGGGGGCGATAGGCCATCATGGGAAGGACAATGGCACTGAACAGCCGCGACCGGCGGAGCGGCGTCGATGCGCGCGCGCTCGCAACGCTGAAGGCCACGATGGCCGAACTCGACCGCGACAGCCCGATCTACGTGCGCATCGCCACCGCCCTGACGGCGCAGGTCGCCAGCGGGCAACTGTCCCCCGGACAGCCGCTGCCGTCGCACCGCGAACTGGCGCGCTCCCTGGACGTCAACCTGACGACCATCACCAAGGCCTTCAACCTGTTGAAGAAGCGCGGTGTGATCTCGGCGGAGGCGGGGCGGGGCACGGCGGTGCGCGGACGGGACCTGAACCACGCCGCCCCGTCCTACGATCAGCCGCGCCTGCCCCCGGCCATCGACCTGTCGGTCCACAAGCTGAACGTGCCGGGCTATCAGGAGTTCATCGGCAGCCTCCTGCGCAAGATCGCCAGCCACCCCGACGATCTTGCGCGGCTGCAGGAGTATCATTCGGCCTTCGGGAGCAACCACAACCGCCGTCTGGCGGTGGAGTGGCTGCTGTCCTGGGGGGTCAGCGCCACGCCCAACCAGGTCGCGGTGACCGCCGGCGCCCAGCACGCGATCCTGGTGGTTCTGGCCAGCGTGCTGACCGCCGGCGATTCGATCCTGGTGCCGCGTCTGGTCTATCAGGGCGTGAAGGCCGCCGCCCAGGTGCTGGGGCTCGGCCTGATCCCGGTCGACACGGACGAGCACGGGATGATTCCCGACAGCCTCGCCCGGCTGGTCGGCAACCCGCGGGTCAAGGCCATCTTCCTGGTGCCGACGCTGGCCAACCCGACCACCGTCACCATGCCTCTGGACCGGCGTCAGGCCATCGTGGACATCGCCCGCCGCAACTCCCTGCTGATCGTCGAGGACGACCTGTTCCGGCCGCTGGCCTCGAACCGGCTTCCCAGCCTGTGGTCACTCTATCCGGAAGGGTGTTTCCACATCTCGTCCCTGTCCAAGGTGATCGCCCCCGGCAACCGCTGCGGGTTCGTGGCCTTTCCGGAACGGTACGGGGCGGCGATCGCCTCGGCGCTTCGCGGCAGCATCTGGATGACCGACGTGATCTCGCTCACGCTGGTGCAGAGCCTGCTGGAGCAGAAGAAGCACCTGGAGTTCGTCGGCACGCTGCGCCAGCAGCTGACGACGCGCCACAGCCTGGCGCTGAACCATTTCGGCGGCGCTCTGGCGAAGAGCGATCCGGAAAGCCTGTTCCTCTGGCTGGATCTCGACTCGGCCCAAGATTCCACGGCCGTTGCGGAAACACTCTATGAGCGGGGTATCGGCGTGGTGTCGTCGGATGTCTTCATGATCGGCAAGACCAAGCCGAGCAACGGCATCCGCATCTACAAAGGCTCGGCCCGCAGCGACACCGAATGGGACATCGCCCTCTCCCTGATCGCGACGCTGTTGCGCAAACCGGAGCAATGAGCCGATCGACGCTGTAGGGGGCGGCCATCCGGGCAGCGGTGCGCGTCCGACCCACTGACGGGGCGGGCAATCCGGACGCCACGAGGCTGCGGACCATGATGCCCGTCGGGGATCGCACCGCGGCTTCCGGCCGATCCGATGCCGGTCAAGTGGGCGCCCCGGTGGATCGCGCCTCCAGCCTTGCGGCTCGCCGCATCGCTTGGGGCGGCTGGCCGAAGGCGCGCAGAAAGGCGCGCCGCATGCGCTCCGGATCGGCGAAGCCGCTCTCGCGGGCGACGATCTCGACCGGATGTCGCGTCTGCTCCAGCATCAGCCGCGCGCTTTCCAGCCGCAACTGCTCCACCGCCTTGGCCGGGGACTGCCCGGTCTCGGTGCGGAAGGCGCGGCTGAACTGGCGCGGGCTCAAGGCGGCGGCTCCCGCCAGTTTTTCCACAGACAGCGGATTCTTCAGGTTCTGCCGCGCGTAGGTCAGCGCCGCCTCGATGCGGTCGGACTTCGCCGCCATCTCCAGCAGTTCCGAATGCTGGGTCTGGCCGCCGCCGCGGCGATGGTACATCACCAGCTTGCGGGCGACCGACCGTGCGATGTCGCTGCCGAGGTCCTTCTCCACCATCGCCAGAGCCAGATCGACGCCCGCCGTCATGCCGGCGGAACTCCAGACCGGCCCGTCGATGATGAAGATGCGGTCCTCCTCGACCCGGATGGCCGGAAACCGCGTCCCCAACTCGCGCGCCAGCAGCCAATGGGTGGTGGCGCGCCGCCCGTTCAGCACACCGGATTCGGCGAGCACGAACGCGCCGGTGCAGATTGCGCCCAGGCGCCGCACGGCGGGCAGACGGCCGGCGATCCAGGCGCGCAGCCCGTCGCTCGGCCGGGGCACCTCCACACCGCCGCCCACCAGCACCGTGTCGAAATCCTGTCCGGCAAAGGACACGCTGTCCACCGCCATCCCGGTGGAACTGCGCACCGCCCCTCCATGCTCCGAGACGGTGACCAGTTCATAGATCTGTTCGCCCGCACAGATGTTGGCGAACTCGAACACCGAACCCGCAGCCAGGCTCATCATCTGGAAGCCCGGGTAGATGACGAAACCGATGCGCATGGTGGATTCTCCTCGCGTCCTGAAACGAGGGATATACGACATTCAGGTCAAGCGCCAGACGTTCTAAACATGGCCTCACGCCGGGCGGCAATGACGCGGCCCGCAGACAGGACACAGACCCATGAGCCTTTCTCCTCTCGGCACCGCGCTCGTCACCGGCGCGTCCTCCGGCATCGGCGCGGTCTACGCCAATCGCTTGGCCGACCGTGGCCACGACCTGATCCTGGTGGCCCGCAACCGCGGTAAGCTCGCCGGTCTCGCGGCGCGGATCGCCGACCGCACCGGCCGCTCCGTCGAGGTCTTCGCCGCCGATCTGGGCGACAAGACCGACCGGCGCGCGGTGGAGAACATGCTGGCGTCCGACGCCAGCATCACCATGCTGGTCAACAACGCCGGGGTCGGCGCGACGGCCCCGCTGCTCTCGGCCGACGTCGATGCCATGGAGCGGATGATCGACCTCGACGTGACGGCGCTGATGCGGCTGACCTACGCGGCCGCGCCGGCCTTCGTGGCGCGCGGACGCGGCACCATCGTCAACATCGCCTCCATCGTGGCGATCGGGCCGGAAATCCTCAACGGCGTCTATGGCGGGGCCAAGGCCTTCGTCCTGGCGCTGACCCAATCACTGCACCACGAGCTGGCGGACAAGGGCTTGCGGGTCCAGGCGGTTCTGCCCGGCGCCACGGCCACCGATTTCTGGGGCACCGCCGGCACGCCGGTGGAGCATCTGCCGGGCGAAATCGTCATGCCCGCCGACGCCATGGTCGATGCGGCGCTGGCCGGGCTCGACGCGGGCGAACTGGTGACCATCCCGGCCCTGCCGGATGCCGCCCAGTGGCACGCCTATGAGGCCGCCCGTCAGGCGATGCTGCCCAACCTCTCCCGCAGCGAACCCGCCGCGCGCTACCACGTGGCACCGTTCTCCGCCTGAACCTCCGCCGCCGCGACGCGGTGCTGGGGTTCGGCGCGGCGGGCATCGGCGCCACCGCCTATGCGCGGTCCTCCATGGCCTTCAAGGTGCGGTCGCGGGTGGCGATCAGGTGGTCGCGCATCGCCGCCGCCGCCGCCTCGGCGTCCTTGGCGCGCAGCGCCTTGCAGATGGCGATGTGCTCCTCCAGCGAGGGGTCGAAGGCGTTCGGCACCTTCTCGATCACCGCGTTCCGGCACCAGGCCACCGAATCCCGCAGCGTCGCCATGATGCGGGCCAGCCGCTGGTTGGGGCAGTGGGCCAGCACGAAGTCGTGGATGACCTCGTCCACCTCCTGCAGGCGGGCCTGCCGTTCCTCCTCCGGACCGGGACGGCCGGCGGCGATGTAGGCTTCGGTCATCGCCTCCACCTCCGCCTCCGGAGCGTGGGGGGTGGCCAGCTCCGTCACCAGCGGCTCCAGGGCGATGCGGAGCTGGAACACCTCCATCAGGGCGTTGCGGTCGATTTCCGCCACGAAGATGCCGCGCCGCGGGTAGATGTGGACCAGCCCGTCCGCCTCCAGCCGCTTGGCGGCGTCGCGCAGCGGCGTGATGCTGATGTTCCACAGCGCCTTGTACTGGTCCAGCATCAGCCGCGACCCCGGCGCCAGCCGGCCGGAGATGATCTCGCTCCGCAGCCGGTCGGTGACCTGCTCGCCGATGGAGGCCGTGTCGAGGGGACCGTTGCCGTCCAGCATGGATGACCGTTCCTCAGTGAATCGCCGCAGACGGAGGCGCCGCGTCAGGTCCGACATTTTAGCACCGCGCTTCCCCCGCCTTCAAACCCGGCTTCAAATCCTTGGGGCATCGGAGTCCGTCACCGCGCCGTGAACCAGGCCAGCGGCGCCATCACCAACTCCGGGAACAGCACCAGCAGGAACAGCACGGCGGTCTGCGCCAGCAGGAACGGGCCGACGCCCCTCATCAGGTTCGACATCGACATGCGTCCGACGCCGCAGACCACGTTCAGCACCGTGCCGACCGGCGGGGTGATCAGGCCGATCGCGTTGTTCATGATGAAGAGGACGCCGAAGTAGACCGGGTCGATGCCCGCCTGCTTGACGATCGGCATCAGCACGGGGACCATCAGCAGGATGGTCGGCGCGAAGTCCAGCGCGGTGCCGACGATCAGCACGATGACCATCAGCGCGATCAACAGCAGCAGCCGGTTGTCCATCACCGGGGCCAGCAGATCGGCGAGCTGGGCCGGGATGTTGGACGCGGTGATCAGCCAGGCGGAGATGCCCGCCGCCGCCACCAGGAACATCACCACCGCCGTCGTCTTCGCCGCGGACAGCATCAGCCCGTACAGGTCGGCGATCTTCAGTTCGCGATAGATCACCAGCCCGACGAACATGGCGTAGACCGCCGCGACCACCGCCGCCTCGGTCGGCGTGAAGACGCCGGTCTTCAGCCCGCCGATGATGACCACCGGAAGCAGCATCGCCCAGAAGGCGTCGGCGGTCAGCCGCAGCCGCTCGCGCAGCGGCACCTTGGGCGGCGTGGTCAGGATCTCGCGCCGGGCCAGCCACCACCAGGTGATCAGCAGCGCCACGCCCATCATGATTCCCGGCACGATGCCGGCCAGGAACAGTTTGGTGATGGAAACCTGTCCGGCGACGCCGTACAGGATCATGCCGATCGACGGCGGAATAACCGGCGCGATGATGCCGCCCGCCGCGATCAGCCCGCCAGAGCGGTGGATGTCGTAGCCCGCCTGCCGCATCATCGGCAGCAGGATGGAGGCCAATGCCGCGGTGTCCGCCACCGCCGAGCCGGACAGCGAGGCCATGAGGATCGCCGCGAACACCGCGACGAAGCCCAGCCCGCCGCGCAGGTGCCCGACCCAGGCCATCGCCATGGCGATGATGCGCCGCGACATGCCGCCGGCGTTCATGAACTCGCCGGCCAGCATGAAGAAGGGCACGGCCAGCAGCGGAAAGCTGTTGGCGCCGTCCCACATGTTCTGCACGACGATCTGGGAGTCGAGCATCCCCATGAAGGCCATCAAAGCGAGGCCGGAGACGATCAGCGCGAAGGCGACGGGCAGCCCCAGCGCCATCGCGCCCAGCAGACTGCCGACGAAGATGAAGATGGTCACGGCGCCGTTTCCTTCAGCGTGTGCGGGCCTTTCAGCCGGTTCGGGTCCACCTCGCCCATGCCCTCCTCCTCGACCTGGATCAGCTCGTCGTCGCCGACCTTGCCGAGCGCCAGCCGGACCAGGTTCACGATGCACATCAGCCCGATCACCCCGCCGGTCAGGTAGGTGACGCCGAAGACCCAGATCATCGACAGGCCGGTCACCGGGGCGTGGTTCGTCGCGTTCAGATCGTGCTGGAGCAGCGTGCCCTGGACGATGACCGCGCAGCAGACCAGCATGATGACCTGATTGATCGCCCAGCAGACCTTCTTGCCGGCGCGCGGCAGCAGGCGGACCAGGGCGTCGACGCCGAAATGCGCGCCCTCACGGAAGCCGATCACGGCGCCGATGAAGGTCATCCACACGAACAGGAAGCGGGGAAGCTCCTCCGACACGTCGATGCCGCTGTTGAAGACGGCGCGCAGCACGACGTTGCCGAACACCATGACCAGCATCGCGGCGATGCACACCACCAGGATGCCGTCGAGGATTCTGAAGAAGAGGGTGCCGTTCCACATCACGGATCTCCGGCGGGGCGTCTCCAACCCGGTCACGCGCTGCGCGACCGCACGGTGTAGCGGGCGAGCTGGTCGGGATCGACCTCCACGCCCAGGCCCGGCCCACCGGGCACGGCGAGGCACCCGTCCGCCAGCGTGAAGTTGTCGATCAGCAGGTCGTCGCGCAGCGGGTTGTGGGTGCGGTCGAACTCCACCATCGGCTCGTTCTGCAGCGGCACGCCGAGCGCCGTGTAGGGAACCAGCGGCGCCGTCGCCAGCGCCTGGAGCGCCGCGGCCAGGGCGATGCCGGACCCCCAGATGTGCGGAACCGTCATCACGCCGTGGGCGGTGGTCAGGGCCAGGATCTTCTGCCATTCGGTGAAGCCGCCGGCGCAGCACAGGTCCGGCTGGGCGATGTCGATGCAGCCCCCGGCCAGCAATTCCCGGAAGCCGTAGCGGGTGTATTCGCACTCGCCGCCCGCGATGGGCACGTCGATGGAATCGCGCACGCGGCGGTAGCCCTCGCGGTCCTCCGGCGGCACCGGCTCCTCGAACCAGCGGACGTCGAACTGTTCCAACGCCCGCCCGATCCTGACGGCGCCCGCCGCGTTGTAGGCGTGGTTGGCGTCGACCATGATCAGGGTGTCCGGCCCCAGCACGTCGCGGACCAGCGCCACCCGCTCGATGTCCTGGGTGATCGGCAGCAGGCCGATCTTGATCTTGATCGCCGGCAGCCCGGCCTCGCGGTAGCGCTGCGCCTCCTCGGCCAGCGCCGCCATCATGCGCGGCGTGTCGCGGAAGTAATCCGGGTAGTAGCAGCCGGTGCCGTAGGCCGCGACCTTGTCGCGGAAGGCCCCGCCCATCAGCGCGTGCACCGGCCGGTTCAGCGACTTGCCCCACAGGTCCCACAGGGCGATGTCGATGGCGCTCAGCGCCTCGATGTAGGTGCCCTTCTGGCCGAAGTCGCGGCAGAAGGAATAGAGATCCTCGAAGACCCGCACCGGCTGGTCGGCGCGGCGGCCGATCAGCCGGGGGGCCAGCACGTCGATGATGCAGCTTTCCGGCGGTTCCGCCGGTCCGTACTGCCCGCCCTCGCCCCAGCCGACCAGACCGTCGTCGGTGGTGATGCGGACCAGCAGGCTGTTGCGCTCCGGGAAAGCCGCCTGGGAGGAATAGAAGGTCTTCGCGTTCAGCGGAGTCTTCAGGATGAAGGTGTCGATCTTTTTGATGAGCATCGGGGTTCCCATGGGGAGATCGGGCGTCGGACAGGCGCGCGAACCCGCGGGCGGCCTCGCGGCCCGCCCGCAGGTCACGGGGCGTGCGTTACGGGTTGGCCTTGCGGAGCTGGTCGAGTTCGGACTGCAGCAGGGTCATCGTGTCGGTGCCGATGGTCGCGGCATGCTTCTCGTAGACCGGCGCCACCTTCTGGAGCATGCGCTTGCGCTCCTCGGCGGACAACTCGTTCACCTGCATGCCGAGGTCCTTCAGGCGGGCCAGCGACTTTTCCGACTGCTCGCGGTTCACCCGGCGCTCCTCGGTGCGGGCCACCGCGGCGCAGGACTGGAGCACGTCCCGCTCGGCGGACGACAGGCCGTCCCAGATCTTCTTGGAGAACAGGATCACCGCCGGCGTGTAGGCGTGGTTGGTGACCGACAGGTACTTCTGCGCCTCGTAGAACTTGCCGGTTTCGATGTTGGCGTAGGGGTTCTCCTGCCCATCGACCGCGCGGGTCTCCAGCGCCGTGAACAGCTCGCTGAAGGCCATCGGGACGGCGTTGGCGCCCAGCGTGGAGAAGGTGTCCATGAACACCGGATTCTGCATCACGCGGATCTTGGTGCCGCCCAGATCCTCCCATTTCTGAATGGGCCGACGGGAGTTGGTCAGATTGCGGAACCCATTCTCCCAATAAGCCAGATTGACCAGCCCGACACCCAAGAGCTTCTCGGACAGCTGCTGGCCGACGGCGCCGTCGAGGATGCGGTCGGCCTCCTTCTCGTTCTCGAACAGGAAGGGCAGGTCGAAGACGCCCATGGCCGGCACCAGCGAGGCGAGCGGCGAGGTGGAGGCCACCACCATGTCCAGCGAGCCGCCGCGCACATGCTGCACGGCTTGCACATCGCTGCCCAGCGAGGCGTTCCAGAAGCTCTGGATCTTCATCTTCCCGCCGGACTTCTCGGCCGCGCAGGCGGTCAGCGCCGAAACCCCGCTGGCGAAGGGGTGATCCTGCGCGACGGCGGCCGAGAGGCGCATGGCGCGCTCCGCGGTCTGTGCCTTGGCCGGGACACCGGCGAACAGCGCCGCCACGGCGACCGTCAGGACGATGGAGAGTTTATCGACGTTCATAGGGGCGCTCCTCCGATCCGCATTTTCCAGGGCACCGGTTCTGTGCCGGTCCCGAAAGGTTGATGACGCGCACAATGCCTGATGCATCAGGCATTAGCAAGGTCGTTCGCATGCGAAATCGAACCGCTGGATTACCGGCGGTGGGCGTGATCGGTGCGGCGGCACGAACAGGGCAACGTTCGATGAGCGGGAGCGCCGATGTGGTGTGAGGATGATCAAGGCAGGAGGTCGGCGTCCTCCTGCGGCACGGTGCCGTTTCGTTCCGGCGTCAGGGCGCCGCACCATCCTCCGCCGCGGCAAGCGCCGACTCCGAGTCCACCGCGGCGTATCGGAAGCGGTGAGCGTCTTTCCCGGTGCCGTCCAGCAGGGCCAAGCCGCTGTCCATGTCCCGCTCCCCGGCGGCCCAGCGGTCCGCGATGGATGATGGCGAGAAATCGAAGCCCTTGGCCGCAAGCTCGTGGCTCGCCGCCTGATAGGCCATGTGGATCAGCGTGGCGGAGGCTCCCTTCGGTTCGATCCTCTCGCGCAGTTCGAACTCCCGCCGCAGCGCCTGCACGCTCCGGCGGGCGTGGCTGGCGAACAGCAGGTCGTTGGTGCGCTCCAGGACGGCATCCAGCGAGGCGGGGCGGGCGCTGCGCAGGCTGAAAAGCTCGACCGCGAAGCAGACCATGTCCCGGTCGAGCGGTTCGGTGAAGGGCAGATCGAGCGGCAGATTGTTGGTGTAGCCGGGGTCGCAGAACAGGCGGCCACCGATCTCCATCGGTGGAAAGGCCGGGGTGATGGCGGCGCTCGCCATGATGTGCTCGGGCCGGATCTCGTCCCGGCTGTTGTCGAAATAAACCTCGTCTCCGGTCTCGATGTCGACGCAGCCGGCGGAAAAGCGAACCTCGGCGCGGTTGAGCAGATCGAAGTCGATCAGGCGCTCAAGAGTGTCCCGCAACGGCGACTGATCGTAGAGCGCCACGTCGTTGGGCACCCAGGGGAGCACCGACCACAAGCCGGGGAAGCGGTGCCGGAAGATGCTCGGCCGTCCGAAGAGCGTGGCCATGATGGCATGGGCGCCGTTGTAGACCTGCCGGGCTTTGGCAGGGCTGTGGGGCAGCAGCCCGGAGGTGTTGAGGGTCGCCCCCCGCCAGAACTGGTGAAGGCGTTCGAGGCGCCGCTCGGGAGGATTCCCGGCCAGGATCGCTCCGGTGATCGCGCCGATGGAGGCGCCGATGATCCAGTCCGGTTGAACGCCGCGGCTGTGCAAGTGTTCGTAGGCTCCGGCGTGGTAGGCGCCGAGCGCGTTGCCGCCGCCGAGCACGAGCACGATCCGAGGGCGTTCATGGGACGGGCGGGATGACAGAGCGTCGACGGCATTCGGTCCTGAACCGGAAACCGCGGATCGAGACATCGGCATCATCCTTCCGTTGGCCGTTCGCATTCATCGGGATCTCGCACTTGCGAAATGGCCGCTCCGACAACGTCCAGCAAGCCCTGAGACTCTTTCCCTTCGGGATTCCATGGAATGAGCCGCGCCGGGTTTGCCGGCGACTGGCCCGCGTGCCTGAGGATTGGCGCGGTCCCGCCGTCAGAGCGCCGATGGACAAATCCTGCTTCAGCAACCTGAAAAACCTTCTTGACCCTGTAGTGACTCCAGGGTGCAGGATGGCGCACGACAGGCCGCCGCGTGTTCGTCCCCACCGCGGCCCCTCATATCGCCGGTCGGAGTGGATCATGCAGGACGAGACGATGGAGGCCGCCCCGCCAGTCACCGGGCAGGCCTTGCGCTACAAGGTGGCGGGGATGGATTGCCCGAGCTGCGTCGGCAAGATCGAAACCGCGTTGCAGCGTCTGCCGGGGGCGTCCGGAGTCGGGCTCAACCACCATTCGCAGATTTTGCGGCTGACGCTGGACGAGGCGGCGACGCCGCGCGCGACGGTCGAGGCGACGATCCGCGGGCTTGGGTTCGGGGTGGAGCCCGCCGACACGATCCATGTCGCCGAAAGCGGTGCGGCGTTCGACACCGCCATCGGGACGGAACCGCCCTGGTGGCAGACCGGCCGGGGCCGGATCGTCATCCTGATCGGACTGCTGGTCGGGGGCGGCTCCCTGTTGTCCTGGCTGGCGCCGGGCGTGGCGGATTATGCGCCGATGCCCGCCGCCCTGGTCGGGCTGGCCGTCTTCGGGCGCCGCGCCGTCCGGCTCGCCCGCTCCGGCTCACCCTTCAGCATCGAGATGCTGATGTCGGTGGCGACCTTGGGCGCGCTCGCCATCGGGGAGGCGGAGGAGGCCGCGGTGGTCGTCCTTCTCTTCGCCATCGGCGAGCTGCTGGAGGGTGTCGCCGCCGGAACCGCCCGGTCGGGCATCCGGGCGCTGTCGGCGCTGGTCCCGCGGACGGCGCTGCTGATCGAGGGGGAGAGCGCCCGCGCGGTGCCGGTGGAGCGGCTGGAGGTCGGGCAGCTCGTTCTTGTCCGGCCCGGCGACCGCGTGTCCGCCGACGGCGTGGTGGAGGAGGGCGAGTCCGACATCGACGAATCCCCGGTGACCGGCGAGTCCGTGCCGGTCGCCAAATCCGTGGGCTCCCCGGTCTTCGCCGGCGGCATCAACGCCACGGGGGTGCTGCGGGTCCGCGTCACCCGCAAGGCGTCGGACAACACCATCGCCCGCATCGTCCGACTCGTCGAGGAGGCGCAGGCCGCGAAGTCCCCCACTGCCCGCTGGATCGAGCGGTTCAGCGCCCGCTACACGCCCGCCGTCATCGCCACGTCGGTCCTGACCGTCCTGGTGCCGCCGCTGGGCTTCGGCGGGGACTGGCACAGCTGGATCTACCGCGGTCTGGCGCTGCTGCTGATCGGCTGCCCCTGCGCGCTGGTCCTGTCCACCCCGGCGGCCATCGCCTCCGGGATCGCCGCGGGCGCCCGGCGCGGTCTGCTCATCAAGGGCGGCGCCGCGCTGGAGGCGATCGGCAAGGTGCGGACCATCGCCTTCGACAAGACCGGCACGCTGACCCTCGGGCAGCCGCGCGTCACCGACATCGTCCCGCTCGACGGCAGCGAGCGCACGCTGCTCGGCCTCGCCGCCACCGTCGAGAACGGCTCGGCCCACCCGCTGGCCCGCGCCATCCTGGAGCGCGCGGCGGCGGACGGCGTGCCGCTGCGCCCGGCCCGCGACCGCAAGGCCGTTCCGGGGCGGGCGGTGCAGGCCGTGGTCGGCGGGCGCCTGATCGAGGTCGGTTCCCCCCGTTACGCCGTCGAACGGGACAGTGCCGGAGCCTTGCCCGCCGACACCGTCGCCGCCTTCGAGGAGGAGGGCAAGACGGTCGCCGTGGTCCTGGCGGACGGACGGCCCGTCGGCCTTCTGGCGCTCCGCGACGAGCCGCGGCCCGACGCCGCCCGGGGCATCGCCGCCCTGCGCGGGCTTGGCGTGCGCAGCGTCATGCTGACCGGCGACAACCGCCGCACCGGACAGGCGGTCGCCCGGACGCTGGGCCTTGAGGTCGAGGCCGAGCTGCTGCCGGAGGACAAGCTGCGCGCGATCGACGGCCTGAAGGGGCAGGGGACAGTCGCGATGATCGGCGACGGCATCAACGACGGCCCGGCCCTGGCCGCCGCCGACGTCGGAATCGCCATGGGCGGCGGCACCGACGTCGCGCTGGAGACCGCCGACGCCGCCCTGCTGGGCAACCGGGTCGAAGGGGTGGCCGAACTGGTCACCTTGTCGCGGGCGACTTTGGCGAACATCCATCAGAACGTCGCCTTCGCCCTCGGCCTGAAAGCGGTTTTCCTGGTGACGACCCTGTTCGGCATCACCGACCTGTGGCTGGCCATCCTGGCGGACACCGGAGCCACCATCAGCGTCACGCTCAACGCGCTGCGCCTGCTTCGCCGCAAGGGCGGACACCTTCCGGCTTCGCAGCCGGTCTTTGGAAGGAAGGAATCATGAAGACGACATGGACGGCTCCGTCCGCCGGCCTGAGACTGGCGGGCGCCATCGGCGCCATCGTCCTGGTCCTCGACCAGTTCACCAAATGGGCGGCGCTGGAGCATCTCCTGGCGCCGCCGCGGCTGATCGAGGTGGCGCCCTTCCTGAATCTGGTGCTCGGTTTCAACACCGGCGTCAGTTTCGGGCTTCTGGAGAACGACAGCGCCTACGGACCCTGGCTGCTCTCCGGAGCCGCGCTGCTCGTCGTCGGGGTTCTGGTGGTGTGGGCGGCCCGCTCGAACAGCCGCGCCGAGGCGGCGAGCTTTGGCGCGATCACGGGCGGTGCGGTGGGCAACGTCGTGGATCGCCTGCGCCAGGGCGCCGTCACCGACTTCATCGACCTCCATGCCTTCGGGTGGCACTGGCCGACCTTCAACGTCGCCGACATCGGGATCACCGGCGGCGTCGGGCTGCTGCTGATCTCCGGGCTGTGGCCGCGACAGACCGACAAGCAGTTCTGAGCGCAAGACTCCCCTGTGGACAGCGAGGAGAAAACGACCATGACCGCCCATCCATTCAACCGCCGCCAAGCGATGACGCTGCTCGGTGCCTTCGGCCTGTTGGGCGGCGCGTCCATGGCCCTGGCGCAATCCCCGGCCACCGCACCGGCTCCGGAAGTCCCCGCGACGGCGACGACCCCGCGAGTCCTGGGGAACCCCGACGCTCCGGTCGAGGTCGTCGAATACGCGTCCCTCACCTGCCACCACTGCGCCACCTTCCACAACGAGGTGCTGCCCCAGGTGAAGAAGGAGCTGATCGACACCGGCAAGATCCGCATCGTCTACCGGGATTTCCCGCTGGACCGGGCGGCTCTCGATGCCGCCGTCCTGGCCCGCTGCGTGCCGCCCGGACGGTACTTCGCCATCCTGTCGGTGCTGTTCGCCAAACAGGACGACTGGTCCCACGCCAAGGACCCGCGCGAAAGCCTGACCCGCTACGGCCAGCTGGCCGGCTTGCCGAAGGAGACCTACCAGGCGTGCCTGGACGATCAGGCCCTCAGCGATGCCATCCTCCACTCGCGCCTCGACGGTGCGGAGAAGCACCAGATCGATTCGACCCCGTCCTTCGTGATCGACGGCAAGACGCACAAGGGGGTGCTGAGCTACGAGGCGTTCCTGAACGCCGTGCGGCCGCTCCTCCCGCCCTCCTGATGACCCGGCGCAGCGCCCGCTTCAACGGTTCCACGGACTGACACACGGCATCGGACTGAACACATGGCACATCATCACAGTCACGATCATGGGCACGATCATGGGCACGGTCACACGCATGGCCACGGACATGGCGAAGCGGGCCACAGCCACGACATGCCGACGGTGACCGAACGCAGCGAGCGCAAGGTCTTCTGGGTGATGCTGCTGACCGGCGGCTTCATGCTGGCCGAGGTGGTGGGCGGCATCGTTTCGGGCTCGCTGGCGCTGCTCGCCGACGCCGGGCACATGCTGACCGACTTCGCGGCGCTGGCGCTCGCCTGGTTCGCCTTCCGCCTGGGCCGCCGCCCGGCCGACCCGCTGCGCTCCTACGGCTACCACCGCTTCCAGGTGGTGGCCGCCTACACCAACGGGGTCAGCCTGTTCGCCATCGCTCTGTGGATCGTCGTCGAGGCGGTCGGGCGCCTCTTCGATCCGGTCGAGGTGATGGGACCCCAGATGCTGGTCATCGCCACGCTGGGGCTGCTGGTCAACATCCTCGCCTTCTGGATCCTGAGCCGCGGCGGGGACGGGAACCTCAACGTCCGCGGGGCCGCCGTCCATGTCCTCGGCGATCTTCTCGGCTCGGTCGGCGCCATCGCCGCCGCTCTGATCATCCTGTGGACCGGCTGGATGCCGATCGACCCGATCCTGTCGGTGGTGGTCGCCCTGCTCATCCTGCGCAGCGCCTGGAGGATCACCAAGGAGGCCGGGCACATCCTCCTCGAAGGCACCCCGCCGGGCATCGACGCGGCCAGCGTCGGCGCCGCCCTGGGCGAGGTCGCCGGGGTGTCGGACGTCCACCATGTCCATGTCTGGTCGCTCAACACGGAGCGTCTCCTGCTGACCCTGCACGCGGTCGTCGAGGACGGCGCCGACCGGAACCGGGTGCTGCGCGACGTCAACCGGGTTCTGGAGGAACGGTTCGGCATCCGGCACGCCACGGTGCAGCTGGAGCACGGCGGCTGCGCCCACGCCGACCAGGGGCATCGGTAACGCGGCTACCGCGGATAGCCGGCGAACTTGTTGACGGAGATCGAGGTCGCCGCCACCTGCACGTGCCGGGCGAGTTCCTGCTCGGCCGACTCCGGCGTCCAGCGGGTGGTGGGGACGGAGATGTTCAGGCCGGCGACCGCGTGCCCATGCTCGTCGGTGATGGCGGCGGCGACCGAGATGTCGCCCATCACCGTCTCGTTGGTCACCACGGCGTAGCCTTTTTCCGCCGCCTCCTGCACGCGGGCGCGCAGCCGGCCGGGGTCGTTCACGGTGAAGGGGGTGAGCGGGCGGAGATCGGTGCGGGCCAGGATCTCCTCCTGCTCCTCCTCCGACAGGCGCGACAGGATGGCGGTGCCCGAGGCGGTGAAGTAGGCGGGCAGCCGGCTGCCGACCATGATGTCGATGTTCACCAGATGCCGGCCGGGGAAGCGGGCGACGAAGACGATCTCGTGGCCGTCCAGCTCCTGGAGGTTGGCGGTCTCGCCGACGCTGCGGCTGATGTCCAGCAGGTAGGGCGACGCCTTCTCTATCAGTTCGTTCGCCCGCAGGTAATTGTAGGAGAACTGGAGCAGCTTCGGGCTGAGCGCGTAGTTGCGCGTGCCGTGGACGCGCCGCAGATAGCCCAGCGTCTCCAGCGTGTAGACCAGCCGCTGGGCGGCGCTGCGGTCCAGCCCCGCCGCCTTGGCGATCTCGGACAGCGGCATCTGCCGGTGCGGGCCGTCGAAGGCGTGCAGGATCTGGAAGGTCTTTTCGGTCGAGCCGACGAACAGCGACGACGCGCGCGGGTCGGCCTTCGGCTTCACGGCCGGCGCGGTGTCGGTCTGTTGGGCGTCGCCGCCCGCCGTGCCGTCCGCCATGCCGCCCGTTCTGGTGGTCTTTCCGGCCTTCATCGGTGCTCGTCCTCGCGTCGTCGGCATGGTTCGCCTACGCATAGCATCCGGCGCGCCGGATGCCACGCGCAAGCGTTGCCACCGGTCAGGCCACCGCAGCGGCCGGCAGCCCTTCATAGGTGGTCAGAAGGCGCGACAGTTCGCTTTTCAGTGCCTCGCGCAGCTCCGGCCGCGGTTCGCGCAGCGGCGGCAGCATCGCCGGGGCGTTCACGCCGATCAGGCCCATCACCGACTTCATCGGGCCGGGGTTGGTCTCGGCGAAGGCGAGGTTCATCATCGGGATGAGGGTGCGGTGGACCTCCAGCGCCTCGGCGGTCTTGCCGGACGCGGCGAGGTCGAAGACCAGGCGCCAGGCGCGCGGCAGGAGGTTGGCGGTGACCACGATGCCGCCCTTGGCCCCGGCGGCCACATGCAGCGGGAACAGCGTGTCCTCGCCGCTCAGCATGGCGAAGGACGGGTCCAGCCCGGCCATGGTGCGCAGGAAGTGGTACATGTCGGTGTTGCAGGCCTTCATGCCGACGATCCGTTCGTGGCGCGACAACTCGTGCAGGACCTCCGGATCGACGGCGATGCGGGTGCGGTAGGGGATCTCGTAGATCAGGATCGGCACCGGTGACTCGTCGGCGTAGCGCAGGAAGTAGTCGCGGATGCCGGCCTGGGTCGGGTTGGTGTAGTAGGGCGTCAGGACCAGCAGGCCGTCCACGCCGGCCGCCGCGAAATCGCGGCCCGCGGCCAGGGCGTCGTGATAGCCGGTGTCGAGGACGCCGGCGATGACCGGCTTCGTGCCCGCCATCGCCTCGACCGTCAGCGCGGCGAAGCGGTTGCGCTCGGCCCGTGCCAGCGCGCCGTACTCGCCGGTGCCGCCCAGCGGAACCACCCCGTCGATCCCCTGGCGGTTCAGCCAGGAGAACAGCGCCTTCGAGGCCGCGACGTCGATGGTGCCGTCGGCGGTCACCGGCGTCGGGGTGGCGGGCAGAATGCCGCGGAGTTTGGTGGCGTCGAGCATGATGTATCCTTGGAAGTGCGAAGAGGTGGAGCGTCGGTTCCGGTGCGGATCAGGAGGCCAGGCTGCGCCGGCGCAGCCGGTCCGCGGCGTAGATCAGCACCGCGACGAAGACGAGGAGTCCGGTCGACACCGCCGCGATGACGGGGGAGACCTGGAGCGTCACCTCGTCCCAGAACTGCTTGGGCAGGGTGGCGCTGAGACCGCCCGACGAGAACAGCGAGATGGTCAGCTCGTCGAAGGAGGTGGCGAAGGCGAACAGGAAGGACGACAGCATGCCGGCCCCCAGGATCGGAAAGGTGACGTGGCGCAGCGCGGCCAGCGGACGGGCGCCAAGGCTCTGCGCCGCGAGGTCGAGCCGGGTGTCGTAGTTGCGCAACACCGCCGTCATCGTCATCACCACATAGGGGACGGCGACGACCGTGTGGCCGATCACCAGACCCAGGATGGTGCCGACCAGCCCCATCTGGGCGAACAGGTAGAACATGCCGACGGCGATGATCATGCGCGGCACGATCACCGGCGACAGGATGAAGGCCAGCATCGCGCCCTTGCCCCGCATCCGGCTGCGCACCATCAGGAAGGCCGCCGGCACGCCGATCGCCATCGACAGCAGGCCGGTGCCGAAGGCCACCACCAGCGAACGGGTCAGCGCCTGCATCCACAGCGGCGACTGGAAGAGCTGCTCGTACCATTGCAGCGAGAAGCCGGTGGGCGGCCAGGCCAGACCGGCCTTGCCGAAGGACAGCGGGATCATCAGGAAGGCCGGCAGGCTGACCAGCACCAGCATCGTCCACACCAGCGTCCGCAGGCCGGCCGACGGCATCTCGCCGGTGCCGCGCGGGCGGCGGCGCGGGAACAGGCCGAGCAGGGCGTCGCTCGCGGCACCGAGCAGCCCGAGCACCCGGCCGCCCAGCCGCCGCATGGCGGTGTCGCGGTTGTGCGCAGTCCCCGCGGTCTCGCCGGTCAGCGTCGCGAAGCCGAAGACGCGGTCGTAGAGCACGAACACCGCCAGCACCACCGTCAGCAGCAGCACCGAGATGGCCCCGGCGAGGCCCCAGTTCAGCGTCTGCTGGATCTGGTCGATGATGAGCTGGGTGATCATCGTCTCGCGCCGCCCGCCGAGCAGGGCCGGCACGATGAAGAAGCCGATGGCCGACACGAAGACCATGATCGCCGCGGCGGCGACGCCGGGCAGTGACAGTGGGAAATAGACGGTCCAGAAGGCGGTGCCGGGACGCGCGCCGAGCGTGCTGGCGGCGCGGGGCAGGGTGCGGTCGATGTTTTCCATCACCGCCAGCATGGTCATCACCGCCAGCGGCAGCATGGCGTGCACCATGCCGACCAGCACGGAGCCGAAGCCGTAGAGCAGGTCGATCGGCCGGTCGATGATGCCCAGCGACATCAGCGTGCCGTTGATGACGCCGTTGCGGCCGAGGATGATGACCCAGGCGAAGGCGCGCACCAGGAAGCTGGTCCAGAAGGCCAGCAGCACCCAGAAGATCAGACGGCTCTTCGCCGGCCCCTTGGTGACGGAGATCAGGTAGGCGATGGGGTAGGCGCCGGCCACCGAGACCAGCGTCGTCGCCAGCGAGATCTTCAGCGTGATCCACAGCACGGTGACGTAGAGGCTGGACGAGAAGAGCTGCTGGTAGGGCGCCAGCGTGAAGCCCTGCCCGTTGTAGACGCTGAGCGCCAGGAGCTGGCCGACCGGGAAGACCAGGAAGACGGTGAGGAGCAGGACGATGGGCGCGCCCATCAGCACCGGCTTGCGCCAAGCCGGCGGGGCGCCGCGCCGTGGAGCGGCGTGGGTCATGGTCATGATCTGGTCGCTCATGTCAGGCCGCCTTGGCCGTGGTTGCGGGCATGGCGGCCGGGCCGCGGTCCGCGATCACCACGGCGTCGCGGCTGTCCCAGGACAGCCCCAGCACGTCGTCGATGCGGATCGCCTCGGCCTCGTTGCGGGTGGCGAAGGCGGCGACCAGCGGCGGCAGGGCGTCGTCGAGCGGCTGCATGTAGACCTTGGTCAGGCTGCCGGTGACCATCACGTCGGACACCCGGCCCATCACGCCCGAAGCATTGTTGTCCGACGAACGGGTGATGGTCAGGTTCTGCGGACGCACCATCACCCGCACCGGTGAACCCGGCGGCAGGTCCTGGCCGTTGGCCAGCGCGCGGCCGGGAATGCCGGCGCTGCCCAGCCGGATCTCCGCCTCGTCGCCCAGCCGCGGCCCCAGCACCGCCGGCAGCAGGTTTGATTCGCCGAGGAAGTCGGCGACGAACAGCGTGCGCGGGCGGAAATAGAGGTCGGCCGGCGTGCCCAGCTGCTCGATGCGTCCGGAATTCATCAGGCAGATGCGATCGGACATCGTCATCGCCTCTTCCTGGTCGTGGGTGACGTAGACGACCGTCGTTCCCAGCTCGCGGTGCAGATGCTTGATCTCAAGCTGCATATGCTCGCGCAGCTTCTTGTCCAAGGCGCCCAGCGGCTCGTCCATCAGGATGATCGACGGCTTGTAGACCATGCAGCGGGCCAGCGCGACGCGCTGCTGCTGGCCGCCCGACAGCTCGCGCGGGTAGCGCCCGGCGATGTGCGGCAGGTGGACCATCTCCAGCGCCTCGCGCGCGCGCTTCTTCGCCTCGGCCTCCGGGATCTTCCGCATCTTCAGCGGGAAGGCGATGTTCTCGGCGATCGTCATGTGCGGGAACAGGGCGTAGTTCTGGAACACCACGCCGATGTCGCGCTCGTAGGGCGGGGCGTAGGTCACATCCTGCGCGCCGATGCGCACGATTCCTTCGTCGGGCGGAACCAGCCCGGCGAGCAGACTGAGCAGCGTCGTCTTGCCCGAGCCCGAGGGGCCGAGCAGGGTCAGGAATTCACCGTCGGCGACCACGAGATCCGTGGGGGCGAGCGCCACGAAATCGCCGTAGCGCTTGGCGAGGCCCTGGACGGTTAGGCTGGACGACGACATGGCAGGTCTCCTCGCGTCGAAAGGGGAATGGGGAAAAATGCGGGAGCCCCGCGACCGGCCCCGCCAAACAGGAAGGAGGGCCGGTCGCGGGTCCTCAGTCGGGACGGAGCGTCCCGTCGCCTCAGCTCAGCAGCCAGGCGTTGTAGCGCTCGAGCGCCTTCTGCTGGTTGTCCAGCCAGAACTGCGCGTTGATCTTGACGCCCTTCTCGATGTTCGCCGGGAAGGTCGGGCAGTTGGGGGCGATCGCCGGGTCGATGTGCTTGAAGGCGTCGGGCATGGTGACGCCGGCCGGGAAATACTTCACCAGCTCCGCCTGCCGCTTCGGATCGCAGGTGAACTTGATGAACTGGCGGCAGGCGTCGGCGTTCGGCGTGCCGGCCAGGATGGCCCAGTTGTCGAGGCCCCAGATGTTCTGGTCCCAGACGATGCCGACCGGAGCGCCGGCGGCGATCGCCGCCTGCGGGCGCGACACCCAGGTCGGGACGAGATCGACCTCGCCGGAGATCAGCATCTGCTCGACCTGCGCGCCGCTGGTCCAGAAGATCGGAATGTCCTTCTTGATCCGGTCCAGCGCCTTGAAGGCGCGGTCGAAGTCGCAGGGATAGACCTCGCCGGTGGGCACGCCGTCGGCCATCAGCGCCTGCTCGATGGTGTCGAAGGGGTGCTTGCGCAGGGCGCGGCGGCCGGCGACTCCGGCGACGTCGTAGAAGTCCTTCCAGGAGGCCGGCGCCTTGCGGCCCTTGAAGGCGTCGGTGCGGTAGGCCAGCACGGTGGTGTAGACGTTGGTGCCGACGCCGTATTCCGACATGTACTGTTTGGGAATGCCGGCGACCGCCGGATCGTTCTCCAGCCCGTGCTTCTCCAGCATCGGCTTGTCGCCGCTGGTCAGCATCAGGATGGCCGGCTCGCTGATCTTGGCCATGTCCCAGGTGTAGGACTTCGCCTCGACCATCGAGCGGATCTGCGCGGTCGGCTCGGCGTTGGCCTGGACGCCGACGACCTCGATGCCGGTGGCCGCGGTGAAGGGCTTGTAGAAGACCTCGCCATAGGCCTTGGTGTAGATGCCGCCGTCGTCGCGCACGACGATGCGCTTGTTCTGCGCGCGGGCCGGGCTCCAGATCGCCGGCATGGCGAGCGCCGCGGTGCCGGCGGCGCCGGCTTTCAGCAGGGTGCGGCGGGACCAGCCGGTTTGACGTGTGCTCATGTCGGAACTCCTCGAGGATGGGCCGGGGCGGCGGTTGGGGGGCGGAAAGACGGAGATGATCAGCCGGGCGGCAGGAGCCGTCCGGGATTGAGGATGTTCTGCGGGTCGAGCGCCCGCTTGACGGCGCGCATCAGCGCCAGCTCCGCCGGCGGCTTGTAGCGGGCCATCTCGGCGAGCTGGACGCGGCCGACCCCGTGTTCGGCGCTGAAGGTGCCCTTGAGCCGGGCGGCCTCGTCGTTGACGGCGTGGCGCAGCGCGGCGGCGAGCGCATCACGGTCGCCCGATGCGGCGGCCTCCCAGGCGTCGAAGCCGAAGAAGGGGATGAAGTGGACGTTGCCGTCGCCGAGATGGGCGACCACGATCACCGGCAGGTCGGGCACCAGCGCGCGCACCGCCGCGGTCGCCGCCGCGATGAAGGCGGGCACCGCCGACAGCGGCACCGCGCAGTCGGTGGTCAGGCCGACGCCGGCCTTCTTGTTGGCCTCCGACACGCTGTGGCGGATCTCCCACATGGCGTGGCGCTGCGCCTCGCTGGAAGCCAGCGCCGCGTCGCTCAGCAGGCCGTCGGCGAAGGCGTCCTCCAGGATCGCCTGCAGTTCGTCGTCGAGCGCCTCGCCGGAGCCGTTGTCCGACAGCTCGATCAGCACGTGCCAGTCGGCCTCGCTCTCGATCGGGCTACGGCGGCCGGGGACATGGCCGGCCACCAGATCGAGCTGCAGGCGGTTGATCATCTCGAAGGCGGACAGCCGCGCCGCGCTGCGCTCCTGCACGCGGGTCAGCAGGGTCAGCGCGTCCTCCGGCGACGCCATCCCGACCCAGGCCACCGCGTGGCGCGTCGGCAGAGGATGCAGCTTCAAGGTCGCCGCGGTGATGATGCCGAGCGTGCCTTCCGAACCGATGAACAGATGCTTCAGATCATAGCCGGTGTTGTTCTTGCGCAGGCCGTACAGGCCCGACCAGACGGTGCCGTCGGCCAGCACGACCTCCAGCCCCAGCACGTTCTCGCGGGTGTTGCCGTAGCGCAGGACCGAGGTGCCGCCGGCGTTGGTGGCGATGGTGCCGCCGATCTGGCAGGAGCCCTCGGCGCCCAGGCTGACCGGGTAGAGCCGCCCGGCGGCGGCGGCGGCCTCCTGGACGGTGGCGAGGACGCAGCCGGCCTCGACCTCCATGGTGTTGTTCACCGGGTCGATGGCGCGGACCGCGCGCATGCGGGTGAGGCTGAGGATGACCGGGGCGGGTCCAGTCTCCGACGGAACGGCGCCGCCGCACAGGCTGGTGTTGCCGCCCTGCGGCAGGACCGGCACGCCGTGCTTGGCGCAGCAGCGCACCACATCGGCCACCTGCCCGACGTTGGCGGGACGCGCGAGGCAGAGCGCCGATCCTCGATAACGCCCGCGCCAGTCCTCGGTGACGGCATCCAGATCGGAGGGGGCGGTCAGGACGGCGTCGACACCGATCAGGCTCGTCAGTTCAGCGATCACGTCCACGCGCGATCTCCTTGATCTGTCCATTATTCAATCGCTATGCGATTGCTTCAACTGGAATATGATAACTTGAGTTTTGTACTCCAACAAACCTCTTTTTGCGGAGCGTGCGAATTTTCGGCGCGCGGAAGCGTCGGTGCCGGGCACTGTCCGGTGCGGAGTGATGGGTGGATGGTCTTTTCACCGTCTTGAAATGGCGGTGAGCCGATGCGGTCCTTACGCCCAGGCCCGGCTGTCCCTGACCACCACGGCGAAGCGGTCGGCCAGGGCGGCGAGATTGGCGCGGTGCAGAATGTCGGCCGGGATCACGCCGCCGGACCCGTCGGGAAGGTCGCGGGTGGCGCTGGCCGTGTCCACGACCGTGGTCCGCCAGCCGAGGTCGAGGGCGGCGCGCACCGTGCTGCTGACGCACATGTGGGTCTGGAAGCCGGCGACGATTAACTCCTTGCGGCCGGTGGCGCGGATGAGGGCGTCGAGGTCGGTCCCGGCGAAGGCGTTGGGCAGGTGCTTCGCCACCACCGTCTCGCCGTCCAGCGGGATCAGCGGGGCGACGATGCCGGACAGCGGGCTTTCCGGGTTGAACAGGACGCTGCCGGGCTTGCCGTGGTGGACGATGTGAAAGACCGGGACACCGGCCTTGCGCGCCCGCTCCAGCAGACGCGCGGCCTCGGCCACCGCGGCTTCCATTCCGACCAGGGGAAGGGCGCCCTCGGTGTATTCGCGTTGGGCGTCGATCAGCACCAAAGCCGCGGAGTCGAGGGGGCTCGGTGTGGCGGGGGCTCCGGCGAGGGCGAGAAGGGTCTTCGGGGTGGCGCTCATGGCGAATGCGGCTCCGGATGAGAGGGTGCGGCGCCCACTGTGCTCTGTGTATTTTTGGACGGAAATTCGATAGGTTTGCACGATGACTGTTCATAAGCAGACAGCCACCCTGAACTGGGACGATCTGAGGGTTTTCCTGGAACTGGCCCGCACCGGCAGTTTGTCGGCGGCGGCGCGCGCGTTGCGGATCAGCCACGCGACGGTCGGACGCCGGGTTGCCGCGTTGGAGGAGGGGTTGGGATGCTGTCTGGTGGAACGGCGGGCCGATGGCTATAGCCTGACCTTGGACGGGGAGGCGGTCTTCGCGCTGGCCGACGGGATGGACGAGCGGGCGCTGGCCATTCTGCGTCAGGTCTCGAGCCGCGGCGGGCGGGAGGCCGGACTGACCGGCACCGTCCGGCTGACCACCACCCAGGCGCTGGCCGACCGTTTCCTGATGCCGCGGCTGGGGCCTTTCCGCGCCCGCCACCCTGGAATCGACCTGGAGGTGACGGTGGACAACCGCTCGCTCAGCCTCGCGCGGCGGGAAGCCGACATCGCCATCCGGCTCGCCCGCCCGCAGCGCGGCGACCTGATCGCGCGGCGGCTCGCCGCCATCCGTTATGGCCTGTTCGCGGTGGTGGGGGCGCCCGACGCGATGATCGGCTACGACGAGGCGCTGGCCGACCTGCCGGAAGCGGTCTGGCTGGCTCGCCACACGGCCGGCCGCCGCGTCGCCCTCCGTTCCAACAGCTTGCAGACCCAGCTTGCGGCTGCGAAGGCGGGTTTCGGGGTGGCCCTGCTGCCGTTCTGGCTGGTGGCGGGGGAGCCGAACTTGCGGCCGGTACCCTGCGCGGCACCGCCGCTGGAGCGCGAGGCGTGGCTGGTGCTGCACCCGGATTTGCGGGACGTGCCAAGGATCCGGGCGTTGATTGAGCATCTGGTCGCGCTGTTCGCCGCGGAGTTCGCCGCCGACCGCACGGCAACCGACTGAGGGGCCGCGGACATTCAGCGGATCGAGTCCTGAGCGCTGCCCAGGATCAGCCGGCCGGCAGTGCGAGGCAAGGCAGGGGGAGTTTTCGGCAGAAAGCCAGCCAAGGGCGAAGCGCGCTCTCGACGTCAAGCATAAAGCCTGTTCCCTATATGAAATTCTCTTTTTTATACAGATGAAAAGTGTTGTTGGCGGGTAAGCGGGTCGTCCTTCGCCGACATCCACGACCGCACTGGCAGCTGAGGGCATCATCATGAGCCACCCTGCCGTCACCGCTCACCCGGTTTCCCAGCGCTCGGGGCCGAGATCCGTGGAATCGACGTGTCGCAGCCGCTGGACGGTGCCACTGCGCGACGCGCTGGCCGGGCTGCCGGACCGTCATCTGGTGCTGGAGTTGCGTCCTCAGATCGCCGTGCCCGCCGGCGTCCGGCGCGTCATCCGCGGCGGGGCGGACGTTGCGTAAACTTCAATGTTCGGTGGACTCCAACATTCGGGTGACACTCGGCGGGTCTCAGCAGTGGAGCGAGGCTTCACCGTCCGTCGTGGGGAGGGGGCGTCAGACGTTTGACGCCGTCCAGGCGGTGCCGCCGTGCTGGGCGGGGCGCTGGCCCCCCGTTGCCACCGCGCGGCTGACGACCTCACCGTCGAGATTGACGAAGTATTTCGCGGTGCGCACGAGTTGCTCGGGCGTGAGGCCGTTGGCCCTCAGTTCCTCCCACATCCTCGCCATCTCGTGCTCCGGCCGGCCGAGGAAAGTATCGGTGATGCGATCCATCAGCTTCTGCTGGTCGGCCGTCACGTATGGCATATAGCCGCGGTCGTTGACGGGCAAGGCCATCTGAAACGCCGGCGGGTCCATCGTCCGGTTCCGCACGACCGTATCCCGCTGCCGCTTGTAGGCATCCAACTCCGTCTGCATTCGGGCGATCTCCTCGCGCTCGGCCGGATCGGCCGATGCCGGCGCTGCCGTGGGAGCCGTTGCGTCGGAAGCGCCTGTCGGTAGCAGGTCCGAGAAGCTGGGCGAGCCCGCGGATTGCCCGGCTCCCGACATCCGACTCCGATCCAAGACGACCGGATGGCCGGCGGACAGGGTATGACCAAGGACTTGCACGTTCCCCTCCACTGCGGTTTGCGGCTCTCGCCACATGCCGGTGGGAAAAGCAAAGGTTGTGCCATATTTGTGCCGCGCCGATGGAGGCATGCTCGGCGCCCATGACGCCGAAAAGCGCGGCTTTCGCTTGGCAGGCTCTGCCCATAGGCACAAATTGCCCGGGCCGCCGGGGCCATCCGGCGGCGGCTCATGACATCTGGCTCATGACATCTGATTGATGGCCTTGCGGAAGCGCGCCAGCGACAGGCTGAACAGGGCCACGCCGATCCCGATCAGCGCCAGGAATTGCGGCCAGACCACGTCGAGGCCGGCGCCGCGGTAGAGGATGGCCTGGGCCAGCGTGACGAAGTGCGTCGTCGGAGCGGCGAGCATCACGTCCTGAACGAGGGCGGGCATGCTCTCGCGCGGCGTCATGCCCCCCGACAGCATCTGCAGCGGCACCATCACCAGGATCATCAGCATGCCGAACTGCGGCATGCTGCGGGCCACCGTCCCCAGGAAGACGCCCATCGACGTGGTGGCGAACAGGTGCAGGGCGGCGCCGGCGAGGAACAGGGCGACGGAGCCGCCGATGGGAACCGCCAGCAGCCCCTGGACGACGAAGACCAGGGAGACGGCGCAGGCGACGAGCACGACCAGGGCCATCGACCAGATCTTGCCGACCATGATCTCGACGGGCGTGACCGGCATCACCAGCAGATGCTCGATGGTGCCGTGCTCGCGCTCCCGGATCAGGGCGGCGCCGGTCAGGATGATCGACAGCATCGTGACCTGGTTGATGACCTCGATCACCGATCCGAACCAGCCCTTGTTCATCCCGGGATTGAAGCGGACGCGCAGGGCGAGTTCGACCGGGAGGGACGGTTCTCCCCGGTAGCGTTGCACGAACGCGTTGACCTCCCCGCTGACGATCTGCTGGATGTAGCCGCTCCCCGAAAAGGCCTGGGTCATCCGGGTCGCATCGACGTTGAGTTGGATCGCCGGCCGGCGCCCGGCGAGGACGTCCCGCTGGAAGTCCGGAGGAATGTCGAGCGCGAAGGTGTCGAGCCCGGCATCCATGCGGGCGTCCATCTCGGCGGGCGTGATCAGCACCGGCGGCAGGAAATAGGGCGGGTAGAAGGCCCCGACGATGCGGGCCGACAGAGGCGAGCGGTCCTCGTCGACAATGGCGATCGCCGCCTTGTTGAGCGTCTCCGGTATGGCGGTCGCCGCCGTGTAGATCGCCAGCGTGAAGGAATAGACGATGAGGACCAGCAGCATCGGGTCGCGGGCGAGGCTGCGCAGTTCCTTGATGCCGAGGTTCAGGACGTTGGACGCCTGCATCGCTCAGGTCTCCTGCTTCTTCAGCAGCAGCGCGCTCGCGCCGACCAGGACCGGCACGGCGATCAGCAGCGCGACGAAGGCGGCGTGCAGATCGCCGAAGCCCAGGGCCTTCGAGAAGACGCCCCGCGCGATGGTGAGAAAATGGGTGGTCGGGTAGACCTCCCCGATGACGGCGGCGGCTCCCCCCAGGGACGAGACCGGATCGATCATGCCGGAATACTGGGTTGCCGGGATCAGCGTCGCGATGGCGGTGCCGAAGACGGCGGCGATCTGGCTGCGCATGAAGCTGGACATCAGGAGACCCATGGCGGTCGCCGAAAAGCTGTAAAGCAGGGCGCCGGTGGCGAGGGCCAGCACGTTCCCGGTCAGCGGCACGCCGAAGGCGGTGACCGCCAGCGCCGCCATCAGAAGGACGTTGAGCATGGCCAGCCCGACATACGGCAGTTGCTTGCCGAGCAGGAACTCCAGCTTGGTGACCGGCGTGACGTAGAGGTTGATGATCGAACCGAGTTCCTTTTCCCGCACCACGCTGAGCGCCGCCAGCATCGCCGGGATCAGCAGAAGCAGGATCGGGATGACCGCCGGCACGATGGCCTTCAGGCTCTCGACGTCCGGGTTGTAGCGGAAACGGGTCTCGATGGTGGCGAGGCTGGGCGTGCTGGTCCGCGAGGCCAGCCACTGGCTGTGCATGCCCTGCACGTACCCGTTGACCGTCTCGGCCCGCGTCGGCATGGCGCCGTCGATCCACGCCCCGATCTGGACCGGACGCCCGCGGGCGACGTCGCGGCCGAAGCCCGGCGGGATTTCCAGCGCCAGGGAGAGGTCCCCCGCCCGCATGCGCCGGTCGAGATCGTCGTAGTCGATGATCGGCGCCCGTTCGACGAAGTAGCGGGAGCCCGCGAGGTTCAGCGTGTAGTCGCGGCTCGTCGTCGTCTGATCGCGGTCCAGGACCGCGAAGGAAAGGTCCTCGACATCCATGTTGATGCCGTAGCCCATGATGACCATCAGCAGGAGGCTGCCGACGAGGGCGAGCGTCGCGCGGATGGGATCACGCCGCAGCTCCAGCGCTTCCAGGAGCGTGTAGCTGAGCATGCGCCGCAGGTTGAAAAGGCGGCCTTCCGCGCGCTCGCCCCGAGAGTTGGCGTCTGGGGACGGGGCCTGTCGGCGATCGTCGGGAGCCGCCGTGGCATCGCTGTCCCGGCGCTCCGCCACGGCCTCCTCCAGATAGCCGATGAAGGCCTCCTCCAGCGTCGCGGCGCCCCGCTTCGCGACGAGCGCCGCCGGCGTGTCGCTGACCAGCACGCGGCCGGCGTGCATCAGCGAGATGCGGTCGCAGCGTTCGGCCTCGTTCATGAAATGCGTCGAGATGAAGATCGTCACCCGGTCCCGGCGCGCCAGCCCGATCATGATCTCCCAGAACGCGTCGCGCGCGATCGGATCGACGCCCGACGTCGGCTCGTCCAGGATCAGCATCGCGGGCTCGTGGACCATCGCGACGGCGAGGGACAGGCGCTGGCGCTGGCCGAGCGGCAGCCGGTCCGGCAGCGCCTCCATCGCGTCGGCAAGGCCGAAGCGCTCCGCCACCGCCGCGACCCGGCTGGGTAAGACGTCCTCGGGCACCTGGAACAGGCGGGCGTGCAGTTCCAGGTTCTGCCGGATGGTCAGCTCCGAATAGAGCGAAAAGGCCTGGGACATGTAGCCGACGCGCCGCCGTGTCCCGATGTTGCGGGCGTCCACCGGTTGCCCGAACAACCGGGCCTCGCCCTCGCTCGGCTGGAGCAGGCCGGTCAGCATCTTCATGGTCGTCGTCTTGCCGCAGCCGTTGGAGCCGAGGAAGCCGAAAATCTCGCCGCGCGGGATGCGGAAGCTGACATGGTCGACCGCCACGAAGTCGCCGAAGCGCATGGTCAGGCCCTTCGCCTCGATGGCGATGTCGCTCCCGTCCTCCGGCCGCGGCACGATCGCGACGGCCTTGTGCCCGCGGCGCTTTTCCTCGGGCATCAGCGCGACGAAGGCCTCTTCCAGCGTCGCGGTCCCGGTGCGGTCCAGCAGTTCCCGCGGGCTGCCGGTGGCCAGCACGCGTCCCTCGTCCATGGCGACGAGCCAGTCGAAGCGCGCCGCCTCCTCCATGTAGGCGGTGGCCACCACCACGCTCATGCCGGGACGGTCCGCCCGGATGCGGTCGATCAGTTCCCAGAACTGCCGCCGCGAGAGCGGGTCGACGCCGGTGGTCGGCTCGTCGAGGATCAGCAGGTCCGGATCATGGATCAGCGCGCAGCACAGGCCGAGCTTCTGCTTCATGCCGCCGGACAGCTTGCCGGCGGGCCGGTCGAGGAACGGCGCCAGACCGGTGCTCCGCGTCAGTTCGGCGATGCGGCCCCGGCGTTCGGCGCGGCCCTGGCCGAACAGCCGTCCGAAGAAATCGAGATTTTCGGCGATCGACAGCGTCGGATAGAGATTCTTGCCGAGGCCCTGCGGCATGTAGGCGATGCGGGGGCACACGGCGCGGCGGTGGCGCGCCTGGGCCATGCTGCCGCCCAGCACCTCGACCGTCCCTTCCTGCAGGGCGCGCGCTCCCGACATCAGCGACAGCAGGCTGGACTTGCCGACGCCGTCGGGGCCGATCAGGCCGGTGACACAGCCCGCCGGGACGTCGAGGCTGATCCCATCGATGGCCCGAACCATCCCGTACACCAGATTGACGTCCCGCAGACGCGCGACGGGTGATGCGGCGGACCGGTCGGCGGCGGCGCTCATGGCACGAGGTTTTGCAGGTTGGCCGGCCACTCGGTGTCCGGCTCGATCCGCACATAGGCCACCCCCGGCAATCCGGTCTTCACGTCACGAATGTACTTTTTGAGCAACGGAGGAGGGATCTGGACCTTGATCCGGAACATCAGCTTCTGGCGTTCGCTGGCCGTTTCCACCGTCTTCGGCGTGAATTGGGCGACGTCGGCCACGAAGGTGGCCTTGGCGGGAATGACGTATTGCGGGAAGGCGTCGAGGGCGATCCGCACCTCGGTCCCGATCCTCACCCGCCCGGCGGCCTCCGTCGGCAGAAAGAAGGTCATGTAGACGTCGCTGAGATCGACCATGTTCAGCACCCGTCCGCCGGCGCCGAGCACCTCGCCCGGCTGCGCCACCCGGAACTGCACCCGGCCGTCGCGCGGCGAGCGGAGGGTGCTGTCCCGGATGTCGGCCTGGATGCGCTCGATGGTCGCCGCGGCGGCGTTGACCGCCGCCCTGGCGTTGACGACCTGGGCCTCGGCCGTGGCGATGGCGGCGTCGGCTGCGGCGACCTGCGCCTTTGCCGCGCTGACGGCGGCGTTCGCGCTTTCGAAGCGGGCGCGGTCGGTGTCGAGAACCTGCCGCGACGTCGTGCCGCGCGCTTCCAGTTCCTCGGATCGGGCGAGCTGCTTCTGGGCGACGTCCCGCTCGGCCTCGCGCTGGGCGACCAGGGAGAGCGCCGACTGGCGCTCGGCCTGGCGCTGGAGCACCTGATGGCGGGCGGTCTCGACACCGATGACCGCCTGCTGCTTCTGGGCCTCGGCCTGCTTGGCCTGGGCCTGGAGCACGTCGGTGTCCATCCGGGCGAGCACTTGGCCGGCGGTGACGAAATCGCCCTCATCGACCAGGATGTCCTCGACCCGCCCGGCGGTTTTCGTGGCGATGTCGATCTCGACCGCCTCGATCCGGCCGTTGCCGCTGGCCAGACCGGCGGGCAGTCCTTTGGGCTGCACAAACAGCCACACCCCATACAGGACCACGACGACGGTCAGCGCGGCTGCGGCTTTGAGCAGCCACCGGCTTGGCTTCCTCATCATCCACCAATCCATTCGCTTGCAGGCAACGCCGTCAAGGCCATCCAGCCTATCAGACCGTCGGCGCAGCGCCACCGGCTTTTTCAGCTTGAAGTGGAAGGTTCTTTTGCCGCACGGGCGCGATCGCGCATGGTCTTACAGGATGGGTCCCGGCACCGAGAGGAAGCCATCCATGGCCAGCGCGATTCCCCCCATGGGAACGGCGTCCGGGCCGAGCGGCGAGACGAGAAGCCGCAGGTCGCGGCGCAGCGGTTCCAGCGCATGCTCGTCAAGCGCGGCGTTCAAGGCCGGAAGAATGAACTCCGCGACGATCGACAGGTTGCCGCCCAACACCACCAAGCCCGGATTCGTCAGGTTGACCATGTGGGAGAGCGCGACTCCCAAATACGAACCGGCCGACTCCAGCAGTGTCCGCACCACCGGATCGCCGTCGCGCGCGGCGGCGGCGGCGGCCCAAAGGTCGGGCAGGGCGCGTCCCCGCTCGCCGGCCTGGGCGAGAATCGAGGTTTCGGAGACGTAGGTTTCCAGGCAGCCCCGCTTGCCGCACCCGCAGGGGCGGCCACCCGGTACGACGGTCAGGTGGCCGATCTCCCCGGCGAAGCCCTGAGCGCCGCGGTACAGCCGCCCGCCGAGGAACAGCCCGCCGCCGACGCCCGAATGGCCGGTCAGGTAGACGAAATCCTCCACCCCCCGGCAGGCGCCGAACAGCCGCTCGGCCATGGCGGCGGCCTTGGTGTCGTTGTCGACATGGACCGGCGCGCCCAGCGCCTCCTCAAGCAGCGGACGGATCGGCGTGTCGCGCCAGCCCAGATTGGGCGCCAGAACGAGCCGGCCCTCGCGGTCCATCAGCGCCGGAATGCCGACGCCGATGCCGCGTAAGGGCGGAGTCTCGTCACCTCCCGGACGGCTCGCCGCGACGACCGCATCGATCCCCTCGTGCAGCTGGCGCAGCGCCGTGGCGAGGTCGGTGCTGCCGGGGATCTGCGACTGCTCCACCACCGTGCCGGCCAGCGTGGTCGAGACGATGCGGATCGTTCCCGGCTCCAGCCGGGCGCCCACCAGCAGCCCGGCCGACGGGGCGATGCCGAGCGCGGTTTCCGGCCGGCCGATGCGGCGCGCGCGCGGCGCCTCGCTCCGCTCGACCAGCCCCTCCTCGATCATCTGCGCCACGATGGCCGAGGTCGTCGCCTTGTCCAGGCCGGTCAGGCGGCTGAGGTCGCGCTGCGCGCAGTTCGGGTTCTCCCGCAGCGCGTGGAAGACACGAACCATGTTGAGGCGGCGGATCGCGGCCGAGTTGACCCTTGGCAGCATGCGGATTCCTGTCTCGCGCGTCTGGCGGCAATCGTTGGGCGCCGGACGGGGCATACACCGAAAAGGTGGGGGATGTCGCCCCGACATGGCTTGACGCGGGCTGATTCGAATCATACGCTTCCATTTGTTAGACCGTCTATCTAATTCGCGGCCACACGAGAAGCCGCAATCCAGGGAGGGGGCGACCCCATGGCCGAGCCGCTTCTGGCAGCGTTCGGCGTCACGAAGAGCTTTGGGCCCGTCGAGGTCCTCCATGGGGTGGATTTCACCGTCCAGCGCGGTGAGGTGCACGCCCTGGTCGGCGAGAACGGGGCCGGCAAATCGACGCTGATGAAGATCCTGTCCGGCTTTCACCAGCCGACATCGGGCGCCGTGCGCGTGGATGGGCGACCGATGAGCTTTTCCGGCATCGGCGCGGGGGCCCCGCGACCTCGCCGTGTCGGAGCGGCAGATGGTCGAGATCGCCAAGGCGATGTCGCGCGAGGTCCGCGTCCTCATCATGGACGAACCCACGGCGGTGCTGACCGGCACCGAGTCCGCCGTGCTGTTCGGGCTGATCCGCCGGCTGCGCGACCAGGGGGTGGGGATCGTCTACACCTCCCATAAGCTGGACGAGGTGCGGGCCATCACCGACCGGGTGACCGTGCTGCGCGACGGCCATCACATCGCCACCCGCCCGACGGCCGAACTGACCGAGGACGGCATCGCCCAGCTGATGGTCGGGCGCGCCATCAGCGACCTGTTCCCGGCCAAGACGCCGCCGGCGCCGGACGCGCCCGCGGTGCTGGAGGCGCGGGGGATCGACGTTCCCGGCTGGGTGCGGGGTGCCGGGTTCGACCTGCGCCGCGGCGAGATCCTGGGCTTCGCCGGGCTGATCGGCGCCGGGCGGACGGAGCTGGCCGAGGGGCTGCTCGGCCTGCGACGTCGCACCGCCGGCACGCTGTTCCGCAACGGGGAGCCGCTGCGCGTCCGCCGCCTGGAGGACGCGGTGGCGGCCGGGATCGCCTACCTGACCGAGGACCGCAAGGGCAAGGGCCTGCTGCTCGCCAAGGGATTGCAACCGAACCTGACGCTGCTGGCGCTGGACCGCTACGGCCGGGTCTTCGTCGACGAGCGGCGGGAGGCCGCGGCGCTGGAGCGCGCGGTGACGGAGTTCGACATCCGCGTGCGGACGCTGGACGTGCCGGTCGGCAGCCTGAGCGGCGGCAACCAGCAGAAGCTGCTGCTCGCCAAGACCATGCAGGTCGATCCGGACATCCTGATCGTCGACGAGCCGACACGCGGCATCGACATCGGGACCAAGCAGCAGATCTACCGGTTCCTGCACGAGTTCGCCCGCCGGGGCGGGTCGGTGATCCTCATCTCCTCGGAAATGCCCGAGATCATCGGGCTGTCGCACCGGGTGGTGGTCATGCGCTCCGGCGTGGTGACCGGAGTCCTGGAGGGTGACGAGGTCGAGGAGGGCGAGATCGTCCGCTACGCCACCGGCCTGAAGGCCCGCACATCACCCAGTTCATCAAGCCGTCCATCACAAGGAGACGCGCATGACGCCGTCGGTCATGCCTGAGGCTGCGCGGAAGCCCTCCTCCGGCTTCGATCTGAAACTCTACGGGCCGTTCCTGGCGCTGGCCGCGCTGATCGTGTTGGGCACCATCGTCAACCCGGTGTTCCTCAGCCCGGGCAACATCGGCAACGTGCTGACCCGCACCGCCTTCATCGGCATCATCGCGGTCGGGGCCACCTTCGTCATCACCGCCGGCGGGATCGACCTGTCGGTCGGCTCGCTGGCCGCCTTCGCGTCGGGCGTGATGATCGTCGTGATGAACGCGCTGGTCGGCTCCATGGGGGCCGGGCTGCCGGTCATCCTGGTGGGCGTCCTGGTGGCGCTGGGGCTCGGGCTGGCGGCGGGGCTGGTCAACGGGCTGCTGGTGACCAAAGGCCGGATGGAGGCGTTCATCGTCACGCTGGGGACCATGGGCATCTTCCGATCCCTGGTCACCTACATCGCCGACGGCGGCACGCTGTCGCTGAATTCGGAGATCCGCACGATCTACCGGCCGGTCTATTACGGCGGCGTCTTCGGCATCTCCTACCCGATCCTGGCCTTCGCGGTGGTGGCGCTGATCGGCGCGCTGATCATGTACCGCACGCGGTTCGGCCGCTACTGCGCCGCCATCGGTTCCAGCGAGGACGTGGCGCGCTATTCGGCGATCAACGTGGACCGGGTCAAGCTGCTGGCCTTCGTGCTGCAGGGCGTGTGCGTCGCGATCGCGGTGGTGATCTACGTGCCGCGGCTGGGCTCGGCCTCGGCCACCACGGGCCTGCTGTGGGAGCTGGAGGCCATCGCCGCCGTCATCATCGGCGGCACCATGCTGAAGGGCGGCTACGGCCGCATCTGGGGGACGGTGGTGGGCGCCGTCATGCTCACGCTGATCGACAACATCCTCAACCTGACCGGCGCCGTCAGCGTCTACCTGAACGGCACCATCCAGGGGGTGATCATCATCGTCGCGGTGCTCCTGCAACGGGGGACCGTGGCGCGTCGCTGACAGAAAGACAAACAGGGAGGAATCGACCATGACGTTCCGTTTCGGTCTGGCCGCGGCGCTGGCCGCGGGCCTGATGGTGGCGCCGGTCGCCGGCTGGGCGCAGCAGAAGATCAAGATGGGCGTGTCCATCCCCGCCGCGACGCACGGCTGGGCCGGCGGCCTCAACTGGCACGCCCAGCAGGCCGAGAAGCGGCTGGAGAAGCAGTACCCGAACCTCGACGTGGTGATCGTCACCGCCCGTGACGTCGGCCGTCAGGCCAACGACCTGGAGGATCTGGTCTCGGTGCAGCGGATCGACGCGCTGGTCATCCTGCCCTTCGAATCCGCGCCGATGACCGACCCCGTGCGCGCCGTCAAGCAGGCCGGCAAGTTCGTCACGGTGGTGGACCGCGGCCTGACCGACCCGTCCATCCAGGACCTCTACGTCGCCGGCAACAACCCGCAGATGGGTGAGGTCTCCGCCCGGTTCATGAAGGAGAAGATGGGCGGCAAGGGCGACATCGTGGTGCTGCGCGGCATCCCGACCGTGATCGACAACCAGCGCGTCGACGCCTTCATGAAGGAGATCGAGGGCACCCAGATCAAGGTGCTGGGGATGCAGTACGCCAACTGGAACCGCGATGACGGATTCAAGGTGATGCAGGACTTCCTGTCCCGCTTCCCGAAGATCGACGCGGTGTGGGCGCAGGACGACGACATCGCGCTCGGCGTCATTGAGGCCGTCAAGCAGGCCGGCCGCGAGAAGGAGATGTTCATCCTCGGCGGCGCCGGCATGAAGGACATGATCAAGCGCGTCATGGACAAGGACGTGCTGGTCCCCGCCGACGTCCTCTACCCGCCCGCGATGATCGCCGAGGCCATGGAGATCACCGCCAAGCATCTGGTGGAAAAGGCGCCGATCCAGAAGGAGTACATCATCGAGGCGACGCTGGTGACCCCGGAGAACGCCGCGAAATACTACTACCCGGACTCGCCGTTCTAAATGCGCCTGCCCCCTCCCTAACCCTCCCCCGCCTTTGGCGGTGGAGGGGACACCAGCACACTCACGGGGAGACCCATCATGAAAACGATCAAGGGGCCGGCGATCTTCCTCGCGCAATTCGCGGGGGACGCGGCGCCGTTTAACAGCCTTTCGGCCATCGGCGCCTGGGCCGCCGGGCTGGGCTTCAAGGGCGTGCAGATCCCCTCCTGGGACGGCCGCCTGTTCGATCTCGCCCGGGCTGCGGAGAGCAAGGGCTACTGCGACGAGGTGAAAGGCGTGCTGGCCGAGGCCGGCGTGCAGATCACCGAGCTGTCCACCCATCTCCAAGGGCAGCTCGTCGCCGTGCACCCGGCCTATGACGAGGCGTTCGATGGCTTCGCGGCGCCGGAGGTGCGCGGCAACCCGAAGGCCCGGCAGGAATGGGCGGTCAACCAGCTGCTGATGGCGGCCAAGGCCTCGGCCAACCTGGGGCTGACGGCGCACGTCACCTTCTCCGGCGCGCTGGCTTGGCCCTACGTCTACCCCTGGCCGCAGCGCCCGGCGGGGCTGATCGAAACGGCCTTCGACGAGCTGGCCCGGCGCTGGCGGCCGATCCTCGACGCCTTCGACGCGGCGGGGGTGAACCTCTGCTACGAGATCCATCCCGGCGAGGACCTGTTCGACGGGGCGACCTTCGAGATGTTCCTGGAGCGCGTCGGCAACCACCCGCGCTGCAACATCCTCTACGACCCCAGCCACTTCGTGCTGCAGCAGCTCGACTATCTCGGCTACATCGACGTCTATCACGAGCGGATCAAGATGTTCCACGTCAAGGACGCGGAGTTCAACCCGTCCCCGCGCCAGGGCGTCTATTCCGGCTACCAGCCTTGGATCGGCCGGGCCGGGCGCTTCCGCTCGCTCGGCGACGGGCAGGTCGATTTCGGCGGCATCTTCTCCAAGCTGACCCAGTACGGCTTCGACGGCTGGGCGGTGCTGGAGTGGGAATGCGCCATGAAGCACCCCGAGCAGGGGGCCGCCGAAGGCGCGCGCTTCATCGACGCGCACATCATCCGGGTGACCGAGAAGGCCTTCGACGACTTCGCCGGGGCCGGCACCGACGAGGCGGCCAACCGGCGCATGCTCGGCATCGGCTGAGCGGGAGGGAACCATGACCATCGAAGGGAAGACGGCCTCCGGGCCGAACCGCCGGCTGCGCCTGGGCATGGTCGGCGGCGGGCGGGGCGCCTTCATCGGGGCGGTGCACCGCATCGCCGCGCGCCTCGACGACCGTTACGAGCTGCGGGCGGGGGCGCTCTCCTCCGATCCGGAGCGCTGCCAAGCCAGCGGCGCCGACCTGTTCCTGCCGCCGGAGCGCTGCTACGCCAGCTTCGCGGAGATGGCGCGGGCCGAGGCGGCGCGCGACGACGGCATCGACGTGGTCAGCATCGTCACGCCCAACCACCTGCACCACGACGCCGCCAAGGCATTCCTGGAGGCGGGCATCCACGTCATCTGCGACAAGCCGCTGACCACCACGGTGGAGGACGCGGAGGATTTGGCGGCGACGGTGGAGCGCAGCGGCCTCGTCTTCGCGCTGACCCACAACTACACCGGCTACCCGATGGTGCGGCAGGCCCGCGCCGTGGTGGCGGCCGGTGACCTGGGCGCCCTCCGCGTCGTTCAGGTCGAATACCCGCAGGACTGGCTGAGCACCCGGCTGGAGGAGAGCGGGCAGAAGCAGGCGGAATGGCGGACCGACCCGGCGCGCAGCGGCATCGCCGGCTGTGTCGGCGACATCGGCACCCACGCCTTCCAGTTGGCGGAGTTCGTCACCGGGCTGCGCTGCACGCGGATCGCCGCCGATCTGACCGCCTTCGTGGAGGGCCGCCGGCTCGACGACAACGCGCACATGATGCTGCGCTTCGGCAACGGCGCACGCGGCATGCTGTGGGCCAGCCAGGTGGCGCCCGGCCACGAGAACGGGCTGCGCCTGCGCGTCTACGGCGACAAGGGCGGGCTGGAGTGGTTCCAGGAGCAGCCGAACCATCTGCGCTTCACCCCGCTCGGCGAGCCGCCGCGCACCATCACCCGCGGCGGCCCCGGATCGGATGGAGCGGCGGCGCACGCCACGCGCATCCCGTCGGGCCATCCCGAAGGCTATCTGGAAGGCTTCGCCCAGATTTACCGCGACACCGCCGAACTGATCGTCGCCCGCATGGGCGGTGCCGCCGCCGGTGAGCAGGCGGCCCTCGTCCCCACCGTCCGGGACGGCGTGCGCGGCGTGCGCTTCATCCACGCCGCCGTGGAATCGAGCCGCCGGGACGCCGCCTGGGTCGAGCTTTGAAAGGATTTGTCATGACCGAAGCCTATTTCACCGGCGTCGAGCGCATCCGCTACGAAGGGCCGGACAGCGACACCCCGCTCGCCTACCGCTGGTACGACCCCGACCGCATGGTCCTGGGCCGGCGGATGGCCGATCACCTGCGCGTCGCCGTTTGCTATTGGCACAGCTTCTGCTGGCCTGGTTCCGACCCGTTCGGCGGCGGCACGCTGGACCGGCCCTGGATGGGCGCCGGCGATCCGGTGGCGATGGCGGAGGCGAAGATGGACGTGGCGTTCGAGCTGTTCGAGAAGCTTGGCGCGCCCTTCTTCACCTTCCACGACCGCGACGTGGCGCCCGAGATGGGCTCGCTGCGGGAAACGCAGGCCACCTTCGCCCGCCTGACCGAGCGGTTGCAGGGCTGCATCGAACGCAGCGGCGTCAAGCTGCTGTGGGGCACCGCCAACCTGTTCTCGCACCCGCGCTACATGGCCGGCGCGGCCACCAACCCCGACCCGGAGGTCTTCGCCTGCGCGGCGGCGCAGGTGCGCGACGCGCTGGAGGCGACGCACCGGCTGGGCGGCGTCAACTACGTGCTGTGGGGCGGGCGCGAAGGCTACGACACGCTGCTCAACACCGATATGACTCGCGAGTTGGACCAGCTCGGCCGTTTCCTGAGGATGGTGGTCGAGCACAAGCACAAGATCGGCTTCACCGGCACCATCCTGATCGAGCCCAAGCCCATGGAGCCGACCAAGCACCAGTACGACCACGACGTGGCGACGGTCTACGGCTTCCTGAAGCGCTACGGGCTGGAGAGGGAGGTCGCCGTCAACATCGAGGTGAACCACGCCACGCTGGCCGGCCACAGCTTCGAGCACGAGGTGGCGACGGCGCTGGCGCTGGGCGTCTTCGGCTCCATCGACATGAACCGGGGCGACCCGCAGAACGGCTGGGACACCGACCAGTTCCCCAACGACCATGTGGAGCTGGCGCTGCCCATGGCGCGCATCCTGGAGGCCGGCGGCTTCACCAACGGCGGCTTCAACTTCGACGCCAAGATCCGGCGCCAGAGCATCGCGCCGGACGACCTGCTGCACGCCCATGTCGGCGGCATCGACACGCTGGCCCGCGCGCTGCTCGCCGGGGCGCGCCTCGTCGAAGACGGCCGGCTGCGGGACCTGCGCGCGGAGCGTTACGCCGGCTGGAACGGCGATCTCGGGCAAAAGCTCCTCGGCGGGCTGGATCTGGCCGGCGCGGCGGACACCGGCCTCGGGCTCGACCCCCGGCCGCGGTCGGGCCGCCAGGAGATGCTGGAGAATCTGGTGAACCGCCTCGTCTGAGGCCGCTGGCTGATTGGGGGGAGGGGGAATGTATCTCGGCATCGACCTGGGGACGTCCGGCGTCAAGGCGGTGCTGGTCGACGCGGCGCAGCGCCTCGTCGGCCAGTCCACCGCGCCGCTGGAGGTCAGCCGTCCGCACCCGCTGTGGTCGGAGCAGGACCCGGAGGACTGGTGGGCCGCCACCGGGCGCGCCCTCGCCGGCCTGCGCGCCGCCCATCCTGATGCGATGAGGGCGGTGCGGGGGATCGGGTTGTCGGGGCAGATGCACGGGGCGACCCTGCTCGACCGGCAGGACCGCGTGCTGCGCCCGGCCATCCTGTGGAACGACGGGCGCAGCGGCGCCGAATGCGCGGAGTTGGAGCGCCGCGCCCCCAACCTGCGCGCCATCGCCGGCAACCGCGCCATGCCCGGCTTCACCGCGCCCAAGCTGTTGTGGGTCGCGGCGCACGAGCCGGAGCGGTTCAAGGAGGTCGCCAAGGTGCTGCTGCCCAAGGACTGGCTGCGCCTGCGCATGACCGGCGATCACGCCTCGGACCTGTCGGATTCCGCCGGCACGCTGTGGCTGGACGTCGGCCGGCGCGCGTGGTCGGCCGAGTTGCTGGCCGTCACGGGGCTCGGCGAGGCGCACATGCCGCGGCTGTACGAAGGGTGCCAGCCCACCGGCGCGCTGCGGGCGGAGGTTGCCGCCGACTGGGGCGTTCCGCCGGGAACCGTGGTGGCGGCCGGGGCCGGCGACAACGCCGCCGGTGCCGTGGGGGTCGGCGTGGTGGCGCCGGGCAGCGCCTTCCTGTCGTTGGGCACCTCGGGCGTGCTGTTCGTCAGCGGCGACCGCTTCGCGCCCAACCCCGAGCGCGGGGTGCACGCCTTCTGCCACGCCCTGCCCAACCGCTGGCACCAGATGTCGGTGATGCTGAGCGCGGCGAGTTGCCTGTCCTTCGCCGCGCGCCTGACCGGCGCCGGGGACGAGGCGGCGCTGCTGCGCGAGGCCGAGGCATACGGCGGCGATCCCGGCCCGCTGGTCTTCCTGCCCTACCTGTCGGGAGAGCGCACGCCGCACAACGACCCGCAAGCCAAGGGCGTCGTCTTCGGCCTGACCCACGACATCGGCCGCGGGGCGCTCGCCCGCGCGGTGCTGGAGGGGGTAGCCTTCGCCTTCGCCGACGGGCTGGAGGCCCTGGAGGAGGCTGGCGGGCGCGTCGAGCGGTTCCTGGTGATCGGCGGCGGCGCGCGCAGTGCCCTGTGGGGCCGCATCCTGGCGAGCGCGCTTGGCCGGCCGCTCGACTACCCGGCGGGGGGCGAGGTCGGCCCGGCCTTCGGGGCGGCCCGACTGGCGCGCCTCGCGGTGACGGGCGAGGAGCCGGACACCGTGTGCCTGCCCTTGGAGATCCGCCACACCGTGGAGCCGGACCCGGTCCTGGCCGCCGCCCTGGCGCCGCGGCGCCGCCTGTTCCGCCGCCTGTACGGCGATCTAAAGTCGGCCTTCCGCGAGGCCGACGGGGCGTGACCCACGCACATGCGGGTGTCTTCCCGCCGATTTTCGAAGGGCGAGCCTTCTCCGGGGCCTAATTGAGGAAGCGGTTTTCGCGCAGGCGGGCCACGGCGAGGTCCACGAAGGCCCTCACCTTGGCCGGCGCGTGGCGCCCCTCGGGGTGGAGGACGTGGATGGGCAGGGGCGGCTCCTCATGGTCGGCGAGCACGATCCGAAGCTCCCCGGCCAGCAGCGCCGGGCCGATCTGGTAATGAAGAACCCGGGTGAGGCCCCAGCCCGCCTTGGCGGTCGCGATCACCGCCTCGTTGGTGTTGCATTGCAGGATCGGATCGATGGTCACCCGCTGATCCCGGGCGAACCGCCACTCCGGCGATGCCCAGGCGCCGGTCGACACGGCGATGCGGTGATGCTTGAGGTCGGCCGGTGTCGCCGGGACGCCGTGGCGCTCGAAATAGGCCGGGGCGCCGCAGACCACGCGCCGGACCGTGCCGACCCGGATGGCCGTGAACCCGGAATCCGGAAGGTGCCCGATGCGCACCGCGACATCGATGCCTTCCTCCACGATGTTCACCGGACGATCGACGAAGAAGGTTTGCGCCCGCATGCCTGGATAGCGATCCAGATACTCGGTCACGATCGGCAGCACATGCATCGGCCCGAACAGAGCGGAGGCGGTGACGGCGAGCGTCCCCGTCGGGGTGGCGTAGACGCCGCCCGCGGCGGCCTCCGCCTCCGTGATGTCCGACAGGATGCGGCGGCAGTCTTCAAGGTAACGCGCCCCGGCTTCGGTCACCTTGACCGAGCGCGTGGTGCGGACGAACAGGCGGGCCCCGATCAGATCCTCGAGGGCCGCCACGGCACGCGTCACCGCGGGCGCGCTCAGATGCAGGTGGCGGGCGGTTTCGGCGAAGCTTTCCGTTTCCGCGACCTTCACGAAAATCCGCATCGCCTGCAGCCGGTCCATGTGCCCCCCCTGTTTCGTGCCACTGCGGGAGTCCCGTTGAGACCCCGGGGACGACGCGGAAGTCCCGCTTCACGGCGCCCCCTTAAGGGGGTAATTACACGAAAGAGCCGATATTGTCCGGGATATGAGAACGCGGCATTCTCGGCGCCCAGCGCGTCATGAGGGCGATCCTCCCGCACATGCGGCACCGGTCGCAGGGCCTTGTCGTCTGGCTCGTGGGCAGGGCTGCGGCGGGGGTGCCGCGCCCTATCTGGCGGTCCACTGTTCCATCGCGGCGGGGCTCGACGCGATCGCGGCCCGGTCCGCGCGCGAGTTGGCGCGCTGGGGCGTCGAGACCTCCATCGTCATGCCCGGGCTCTTCGGCGAACTGACCAACCCCTTCCGGGACGCCCTCCGGCCGGATGGCACCGCGCGGGTCGTCGAGTGCGAGGCGGGACCGAACCGCGGCCTGGGCGACGTTGTCCGGAGCGCCGGCCGGCAACCCGTTTCGAAAGATGACGTCCCTGGTGCGTGCGATGGGGTGCGTGCGATGGGGTGCGGCGTTCATGGTGAACGGCTCCATCCCTTTCAAGCAACCTTGCGCGGCTCGTCGCGACGGTCCGGGTCGGCGGACGGCTGACCCGCCAGCGTGTCGGCGAAGCCGTGGTTCACGTCGCGATGGTTGGCCTCGTCGTTGCGGACGGCGAGCACGACATCGCGCAAGGTCGCGGTTTCCGGAAGCTTCCAATAATCGATGGCGAGGCGCGGGGCCGGCGGGTTCGCGTGCCGGCCGGCGTCGATCTCGGCGAGATAGCCGGTGTAGCTGACCACCGCTTCCTCTTCGAAATAGCCGACCACGCGATGGGCCGTCTTCGGCGAAACCAGGTACAGCAGGAAGAAGGCGTTGTAGAAGGCACCCTGGGTCAGCAGGATCAGGACGCGTTCCAGCCAGTTCGGTTTCGCCACCTCGATGAAGGTCATGAGGTGCATGCGTTCGTTCTCCGCCTCGTCGAGCAGGGTGTGAATCCAGCCCTGGTCGTGCTGCATGCGGCGCAGGCAGCGCAGATGCTGCAGCGTTGCGCCGACCATGCCCGGAACCGCCGCCACCGTTTCCAGCACGATGGCGCGATGCCCGTAGCGTTTTGCGAAGAAGGTGTCGGCGATGAAACGCAACGCCTTGGTGAATCCCAGAGCGACGTGGTCGCCGATGTCCTGAGGCCGGTGGTGCAGGGTCAGGCTGTGCAAGGTCATGATACATTCTCCTGCGTGACTGTGGGCTCGGGGTCGGCTCCGGAGCAGGACGGCTGAGGCGCCGGTACCGATCGGGATGGGGTGTTGTTTCGTGCTTTAAGATGTAAAATAAAAGCATGTTTTGCCAGAGGCAGAATGCCGCACCCCGCGTGGCTTCGACCGCTGAAGCCCCCCTGACCGAGCTGGGTTCCTTCCTATCCGGACAGACCGGATCGGCCGATTGCAAGCTCCGGGCCGCAAGGCTATATTGATGCAATCCCCATGCAGGTTTGGTTGGCGATGCGCTTGTCGAGCTATACGGATTATGCGCTGCGCGTGCTCATGTACCTGGCCGTGCGACAGGAGGGGCTGCCGACCATCCGCGACATCGCACAGGTGTACGGCATTTCAAAGAACCACCTGATGAAGGTCGTGCATGACCTCGGACGGGGCGGCTACGTCGAAACCGTGAGGGGCCGGAACGGTGGGCTGCGCCTGGGCCGTCCGGCCGAGCAGATCCGGATCGGTGACGTCATCCGCTACACCGAGGAGGACATGGCCATTGTCGACTGCATGGGCGCGCTGCAGGCCTCGCCCATCTGCCGGCTGAGTCCGGCCTGCAACCTGCGCACCGCCTTGCACGAGGCGCTGCAGGCGTTCCTGGCTGTTCTTGACGACTACACTCTGGCCGACATCGTCCGCCATCGCCGCAGCATGGCGTCTCTGCTCGGCCTGCCGCAGCCGCCCCTCCCCCATACCGCGGCACGGGGGGAGGCGGAGCCGGAGTCCTGACCAGGAGAGGCCGCTCAAGCGGCCTCGAGATCCTCCGCGGGGCCGAAGAATTCGTAATGCACCCGGGGGCGTGGCACGCCGGCGCGGTCAAGGCCGCCGACGAAGGCCTTCAGGAAGGGCTTCGGGCCGCACAGATAGAAATCGGCGTCTTGGAACGGCGTGTTCGTCCGCAGCCAATCGATCGTGATGAAGCCGGCTGCGTCATGGGAGACGCCCAACCGATCCCCAGGCAGCGGATCGCTGTAGAAGGTTGACGCCGTGATGCCGGCCCGTGACGCCGACAGCTCGCGGATATGCCGGTCCATCGCATGGGTGGCGCTGTTCATGGTGCCATGGACGTAATGCGCTTCCATCGCGGTCGGAGCGGTGGCGATCGCCTCGAGCATGCTCACCATGGGCGTCAGCCCGACGCCGCCGCTCAGCAGAACGACCGGCCGTTCCGGCTGTTCGGGCAGGAAGAAGTCGCCGGCGGGCGGAGACACCTTCAGCGCGGTCCCTTCCTGGGCATGGTCGTGCAGCCAATTGGAACCGGCGCCGCGGGGCTCCCGCTTTACGGAGATGCGATAGCCGAGGGTGTCAGGACCGGCGGAGATGCTGTAGTTCCGGCGCAGCGGCGCACGTCCCGGCACGGGAAGAAGGAACGTCAGATATTGCCCGGGCCGGTGCCGGATCACAGGACCGCCGTCGCTCGGCGACAGATGGAAGGAGGTGATCGTCTCGCTTTCCCTGACCCGCCGTGTGACGACGAAGTCCCGCCAGCCGCTCCACCCTCCGCTCTCATTGGCAAGGGCGTCGTAGATGCGCCCCTCCCGTCCCATCAGGATGTGGGCCAGATGCCAATACGCTTCTCCCCACGCATCCAGCACCTCCTCCGTCGCGGCGGTGCCCAGCACCTCGCGGATCGCTCCGAGGAGGGCGGCTGCGACATGAGGATAATGCTCCGGAAGGATCTGCAGCCCGACGTGCTTTTGCGCGATGCGCTCGACCATGGGCGTCAAGGCGCCGAGATTGTCGATGTTGCGGGCATAGGCGAGGATGGCATTGGCGAGCGCCTTGGTTTGCGCGCCTTCCTCGCCCTGATGCGACTGGTTGAACAGCGCGGCGACCTCAGGGTCGCGAAACAGGATTTGATACATCGTCCGTGTAACGACAGTGCCATGCTCGGCGAGGGCGGGAACGGTGGCCTTGACGATGGCGACGGTCTGCTGAGTGAGGGGCATTGGCGAATGGGCTCCTGGGTTGGCGGGGACAATGGCCCCGCTCGAATTGTGGCGGCGAGGAGATTCGCCCCAGATTAAACATGCATCATAAATGAATGTATTGACGCCGCTTAAGATGCAACTGAAATATATATTTTAGCGTCGGAATTCCGCCTGCAGGGGGGGCGGCTCCACTGGCCTGGCGCCTCCCCGACGGTGCATCGGTGCGCGCTGCTGATCTCCCGGTCATCTCGGTGAGGGCATCGGGTCCCGATGAACCCGGAGAGAAATCACGCCGGGCCGGTTTGGCGCGTAACGGTGGCGCCGAGCGCGGCAATCAGCGCAAAGACGAAGTCGATGAACAGCCGGACGCGCAAGGGCGCGTGACGCGCGAAGGCGTGCAACGCCTGAACCGGCACGGCGGGCAGTGGCGCCTCCGCCAGCACCACCCGCAGCTTCCCCGTCTCCAGCTCATCCTGCACCACCACGCGCATGACCTGTGCGATGCCGACGCCGGCCAGCGCCGCGGAGGCCCGCACTGCTGTCGGTATCGAGCACACTCTCCGGCAGGAAGAAGCTTCCGTCGGCGAATGTGATCGGAAAGGCGCGGCCCGCGACTGTGTAGCGGACATGAGTGTGCGTGCGGAGCGCCGCGACGGTCCGCGGGACGCCGCGTGCCGCCAGATAGGCTGGAGAGGCAACGAGGACCATCGGTAACGCCCCCAACCGCCGCGAGATCAATTCGGTGTCGGCAAGGACGCCGGCGCGCAATGCGACGTCATAGCCTTCGCGGATCAGGTCGACGTGCCGGTCCGTCAGACTGACATCGAGCTTCAGCCCAGGATTTCGCCCGAGAACCTCGCGTTCCAGCGGTTCCATCAGAGCCGCGCCGAGATCGGCAGGCATCGTCACGCGCAGCAGGCCCTGGGCGGTGCGTCCAGGCTGGAGAATGTCCCCGGCGTCTTCGATGGCACGCAGGAGCGGCGCAACCCGTTCCGCGTAGGCGGCAGCCTCGGCGGTCGGTGCGAGGTTGCGAGTGGAGCGATGGAACAGCCGCGCGCCGAACTGCCGCTCCAGTCTGGCAACACTCCGTCGGCGAGGCCGGCGCCGGTGATGGTGTCGACCCCCGTGCTGGGCGACGCGGCGACCACCGCGTGGCCGCGGTCGCGCAGAAAGGCGGCGAGCTTGGAGCCGATCCGCCCGGTTCCGCCGATGACGACGATCTTCATGGGATGCACCTCGGATCGGGGGGGCGTCAGTCGGCGATGGGCACGATCTGGTCGTCGTCGCCGTGCATAACCAGCGTCGGCACCTCGATGGTCTTGAGGTCTTCCGTGAAGTCGGTCTCCGAGAATGCCTTGACCCCGTCATACTGGGCCTTGGCGCCGCCCATCATGGCCTGCCGCCACCAGTTCCGAATGACGCCCTGCGACACCGCCGCACCGGGCCGGTTGAAGCCGTAGAAGGGGCCGCTCGGAATGTCGAGATAGAACTGCGCCCGGTTCGCAGCGATCTGGCGGCGGAAATCGTCGAACACCGCAATCGGCAGACCGCCGGGATTGGCCGCGGTCTTCACCATGACAGGCGGCACCGCCCCGATGAGGACGAGCTTGGCGACGCGCCCCCGACCATGGCAGGCAACGTAGCGGGTCGCCTCGCCGCCGCCGGTGGAGTGGCCGATGTGGATGGCGTTGCGCAGGTCGAAATGCTCGACGACCGCCGCGACGTCGGCCGCGTAATGGTCCATGTCGTGGCCCTCGCCGACCTGGAGGTCATCACCGAACCGTTGCCGGAGGCCGGCACCGACACCCCGGCGGACACGCTGATCGTGGTCGGCGCGCCGGAACCGCCGGAGGAGCCATGGGTGGACGATCTTGCGGCGGCCATCGCCGCGGCGGCGCCCCACACCCGAAGGCTCGCCAGCGTCTGCACGGGGGCCTTCATCCTCGCCGCGAGCGGCGTCCTCGATGGGCGGCTGGTGACCACCCATTGGTTCTAGGCGCCGCGGCTCCAGGCGCGTTACCCGAACCTGCGGGTGGATGGCGACCGCATCTACACCTGTGACGGCGGGGTCTGGACATCGGCGGGCATATCGGCGGGGATCGACATGACGCTCGCCCTGATCGAAGAGGATTTGGGCCGGGAGGCGGCGCGTTCCCTCGCCCGCATGCTCGTCGTCTATTACCGGCGCCCCGGCGGCCAGTACCAGTATTCCTCCCTGCTCGATTTCGATCCGGGGTCCGACCGCATCCGCCGGACGTTGAGTTTCGCGCGCGAGAACCTGGCGGCCGATCTCTCGGTGGAGCGGCTGGCCGACGTCGCGCATCTCAGCGTGCGGCAGTTCGGCCGGGCCTTCACCTCCTCCACCGGCATGACACCGGCCAAGGCCGTGGAGCGGATGCGGGTGGAAGCGGCGCGGACGATGGTGGAGGACGGCCGGCAAACCTTCGAGGAGATCGCCCGCCTCGTCGGTTTCATCGACCCGGAGCGGATGTGCCAGGGCTTCCTCCGCGTCCTCGGTCAAACCCCGCAGGAACTGCGGCGCCTGTTCCGGCAGCCGGCGCCGGACGGCTCACGCCCGGCACGGTAACGGCTCAGGGAGGTGAGGCCCTGCTCAGGTTCTCCGACAGGTGCTACAGCCGCGCGGCCGGCGCGTCGTCGGTCGCCCAGGAAGGGACGCCCGCCCACCCAGTCTCCCCGGCATGAACCGTGATGACGTCGCAATCCTCGCGGTCGCAATCCTCGCGGCCGCAATCCTTGTGATCGTCGCCGCCGAGGCCGTCGAACTGCGGGTTGGTCGCACACCAGACGCCGGTGGCTGCCCATTGGGCCGCCGTCTTCATGCCGCGGGACGGGTCGATGCGCGGACGACCGTCCTCGTCGAGAGCGTTGAAGCCGGCGATCTCCGCTGGGGTCAGGTGGCGGCCGAGTTCGGTGAGGAGTTCGGTGAGGATCTGCCCTGGATGCACCGGCACCTCAACCGGTTGCGTCTCGTTTTCTGAACACGTCCTTGTGCAGCGAACTGAGTTCGTTCTTCAAAATCTTTCCCATGGCATTCCGGGGCAGGGCATCCTGGACGATCACGGCCTTGGGCAGCTTGTATCCGGCGAGTTCGTGCGCGGCCCGTGCGAGAATGGAGGCCGGATCGAGCGACTCGCAACCCGGTTGGCGTTCGACGGCGGCCACCACGCCCTCGCCGAAATCGGGGTGGGGAACGCCGAAGACCGCCGTCTCGCTCACCCCCTCGATGCGGTTGAGCACGATCTCGACCTCGCGCGGATAAACATTGTAGCCGCCGGAGATGATGATCTCCTTCGCGCGGCTGACCAGCGTAAGCCGGCCATCCGGGTCCGCGCGCGCCAGATCCCCCGTCATGAAGAAGCCGTCCGGCCGGAATTCCGCCGCTGTTTTTTCCGGCATCCGCCAATAGCCCTTGAACACATTCGGACCGCGCAGTTCGAGACCGCCGACCGCGCCCGCAGGCTGCGGCTGTCCGGCGGCGTCCACAACCCGGACCTCCAGCCCCGGCAGGGGGTAGCCGACCGTGCCGGGCAGGCGCTCGCCGTCGAGGGGATTGGAGGCGATGATCGTGGTTTCCGTCATGCCGTAGCGTTCGAGAATCCGATGCCCCGTGCGGGCCTCGAACGCCTCGAAGATCTCCCGTGACAGAGGAGCCGAGCCGCAGGTGAACAGGCGCATGGCGCCGCAGCGCTCCCGGATGAGCCGCGGGTCGGCCAGGAGGCGCGTGTAGAGCGTCGGGACGCCCATGAACACGGTGCTGTGCGGCAGATGCTCGATCGCGGCGTCGGCCGTGAATTTGGGAAGGAAAACAGAGGACGCGCCCGCATACAGCATCGAGTTCAAGGCGATGAACAGGCCGTGCGCGTGGAAAATGGGCAGCGCGTGCAGCAGCACGTCGGCCTCGGAGATGCCCCAAAGCGCGTTCAGCGTGCGGGTGCCGAAGGCCAGATTGCCGTGGGAGATCATGGCGCCCTTGGGGCGCCCCGTCGTTCCGGAGGTGTAGAGGATCGCCGCCACCGCGTCGGGGCCGACCTCGGCGACACGCTCCCAGGGCGGCCGTCCGCGGCACGCCGCCGTCACGGTTCCTTCGCCGTCCGGATCGAGCGTGAAGGTTCGGCACCCGGCCGGCGGCGCCAGATCGCCGACGACGGGAGTCTGCCCGACGAACACCGCGGGTTCCGCGTCGTCGAGAAAGTAGCGCAGTTCGGCCAGCGTGTAGGCCGTGTTGAGCGGCAGGTAGATCGCCCCGAGTTGCAGGACGGCGAGATAGAGGCACACTGCCTCCGGCGACTTCGCCACCTGCACGGCGACCCGGTTTCCCGGACCGACGCCGGCCTCGTGAAGGACGTGCGCCATGCGTCCGGCGGTCCGCCGCAGGTCCGCGTAGGTCCGTGTCCCCCCCGTGTCGGTTCGCAGGGCCACCCGCGCGTCGGACGCCGCTCCGGGTTTCAAAAGCAGGCTGTAGAGATTGTGCGTCATTCCGGTGTTCCTGTCGCCGCGATGCGGGCCATGTGTTTCCGAGGCGAAGGACGGTTCGCGTCAGGGAATGAGCACGATCGGCCCCGTCGTGCGGCGGGCTTCCAGGTCGCGGTGCACCGATGCAGCCTCGGTGAGCGGCGCCCGGTGGGCGATGCCGACCTGGACCCGGCCCGAGGCCAGGGCCTCGAACAGCCCGCCGGCCAGGGTCTCGATGTCGTCGCGGCTGCGGGTGACGGTGGCCAGGGTCGGCTTGGCGAGGAAGATCGAGCCCTTTTGCGCCAACACGCTGATATCCAAGGGCGCCACCGGGCCGCTCGCCTGCCCGAAGCTGACCATCAGGCCGAAGGGCTTCAGACAGTCCAGCGACGCCATGAAGGTGTCCTGCCCGACGGAATCATAGACCACGTCGACACCGCGACCGCCGGTGATGTCGCGGACGCGCGCGGCGAAATCCTCCTCGCGGTAGAGGATGACGTGATCGCAGCCGGCGCTCCGGGCGACGGCCGCCTTTTCCGGCGAGCCGACCGTGCCGATCACCGTCGCCCCCAAAGCGTGCGCCCACTGGCACAGCATCTGGCCGACGCCGCCCGCCGCCGCGTGCACGAGAAGGGTTTCCCCCGCCTTGACCGGATGGACGCGATGCAGCAGATACTGCGCCGTCGTCCCCTTGACCATCGCGGCGGCGGCCACCTCGTCCGACACCGTGTCCGGCAACTTTACCAGACGGTGCGTGGGAACGATGCGCCGTTCGGCGTAGGCGCCGAGCAGCATCCAGTAGGCGACGCGGTCGCCGGGCGCCACATCGGTGACGCCGGGGCCGACCGCCTCGACGACGCCGGCGCCTTCCACGCCCAGCACGGCCGGGCGTGGGATCGCGTATTGCCCGGAGAGAGCCGAGCGGTGATAGGTGTCGATGAGGTTGACGCCGATCGCCGTGTGGCGGACCAGGGCCTCCCCTGGGCCGGGCGGCGGCACGGCCACCTCCTCCCAGACCAGGGCTTCGGGACCACCGGGCTGGTGGACGCGGATCGCATGAACCATGATCGGTTTCCCTTTCACGCCGATGTCAACCGCCCGGTGATCAGGGCGAAGACGGCGCTGAAATCCTTGTTTCCGTGACCGTGCTCCACAAGCATCTGGTAGAGCGCGGCGGCGCTGCCGGCGAGGGGCGTGGCGGCGCCGCTGGTGCCGGCCGCGTCCTGGGACAGGCGCATGTCCTTCAGCATCATCGCCGCCGCGAAGCCCGGCTGGTAGCCGCGGTTGGCCGGCGATGCCGGCACCGGCCCCGGAACCGGGCAATAGCTCTGCAAGGCCCAGCAATTGCCCGAGGACACGGTCATGACGTCGTAGACCGTCTGGTGGTCGAGCCCGAGCTTCTCGGCCAGGGCGAACACCTCGCTGATGGCGACCATGCTCATGCCCGCCATCATGTTGTTGCAGATCTTCAGGGCCACGCCGTTCCCGGATGCGCCGACATGGAAGATCTTGGGACCCATGGCGGCCAGCACCGGGCGGGCGCGCTCGAAACCCTCGGCGGTGCCGCCGACCATGAAGGTCAGGGTCCCGGCCTGGGCCGCCGGGACCGCGCCGGACACCGGCGCGTCCACCATGACGAAACCGGCCTCGGCCGCCGCCTTGCTGACCGCCCGCGCGCTCTCCACGTCGATGGTGGAGCAGTCGATCAGCATCGTGCCCGGACGGGCGTGCGCCAGCACGCCGCCCTCACCCTCAAACGCGGCTCGCACGTGCTTTCCCGTCGGGATCATGCTGATGACGGTGTCGGCATCAGCCAGCGCTTCGGCCAGCGTGGCGGCCGCGCGACCGCCGGCGGTGGCGTAGGCGTCGCGCGCCGCGGCCACGACGTCGTACCCGACGACGTCATGCCCGGCCTTGGTCAGGTTTTCGCACATGGGACGGCCCATGTTGCCGAGTCCGATGAAAGCAATCCGCGCCATGATTTTCCTCCGGAAGAGTCTCTCAGTGGGTCACTTCTTGACCAGGGAGCATTTGCTTTCGCTCAAGGGGATCGCCGCCTGATCGCCGGGGATGGTGCGTTGAACCTTGTAGTAATCCCAGGGTCCCTTGGACTCGGCCGGAGTCTTGACCTCGATCAGGTACATGTCACGGATGACCCGGCCATCCTCGCGGACCTTGCCGCCCTTGGTGATGAGGTCGTCGACCGGAAGTTCCCGCATCTTGGCGGCGACCACGGTGCCGTCATCGGTGCCGGCCGCCTGCATCGCCTTCAGGTAATGCGTCACCGCCGAGTACACGCCGGCCTGGACCATGTTGGGTTTGCGCTTCATGCGCGCCTCGAAGCGCTCGCCCAGCTTGCGGCTGCCCTCGTCGCGGTCCCAGTAGTAGGCTGTGGTCGCGATCAGCCCCTTGGCGTTCTCAAGGCCGAGCGCGTGCACGTCGCTGATCAGGACGGCCAGCCCGACGAGCTTCTGGCCGCTGCTGGTGATGCCGAACTCGGCGGCCTGCTTGACCGCGTTGGTGGTGTCCGTCCCGCCGTTGGCGAGCCCGATGATCGCGGCCTTGGACGCCTGCGCCTGGAGAAGGAAGGACGAGAAATCGGCGTTGCCGAGCGGGTGCCGGACCTGCCCCAGCACCTTGCCGCCGTTCTCCTTGACCGTCTTGTCGATGTCGGCGGACATCTGGTGGCCGAAGGCGTAGTCGGCGGTCAGCATGAACCAGTCCTTGCCGCCGTCCTGGACGACGGCGCGGGCGGTTCCGACCGCCTGGGAATAGGTGTCCCACATCCAGTGGAAGCCGTTGGGCGAGCAGTCCTCGTTGGTGAGGCGCGTCGTCCCCGGACCGGTGGCCAGGGTGATCTTTCCGCGTTCGCGGGCGAGGTTCTGGACCCCGATGGCGATGGCCGAATTGGTCAGGTCGGCGATGGCATGGACGCCCTGGGTGTCGAACCATTCGCGGGCCTTCGCCAGCCCGATGTCGGGCTTGTTCTGATGGTCCGCCGACAGGATCTCGATCTTCTTGCCCAGAACCTGGCCGCCGAAATCCTCGACGGCCAGTCTCGCCGCCTCGACCGAACCGGCGCCGCCGAATTCGCTGTACAGGCCCGACTGGTCGTTCAGGACGCCGATCCGGATGACCTCGGCGGCCTGGGCCGCTCCGGCCGCCAAGGTCGTCGTGGCCAGAAGAGCGGCGATAAAGGACGTGCGCATTCTCGTTTCCTCCCTTTTTTGATGAGTTCTTGATCAGTCCATGTTGATGATGACCGTCTTCTTGTGTGTGAAGTGATCGAGCATCGCTTCGAGGGATGCTTCTTTTCCAAGGCCGGACTGCTTGAAGCCGCCGTAGGACAGACCCGGCTGAACCACGAGGTTCTGGTTGACCTGCACGAAGCCGGCCTGGAGCCGCCGGGTCGCGTCGAGGGCGGTGCGCAGGTCGCGCGTCCAGATGGTCGCGGCGAGACCGAAATCGCTGTCGTTGGCCATCGCCAGCGCGTCCTCGTAGTCGCGGAAGGCGATCACGCAGGTGACCGGACCGAAGATTTCCTCGCGGGCCAGCCGATGATCGTTGGCAAGGCCGGTGAAGAGGACGGGCTGCACGAACAGGCCGCGCGCCAACCGTTCGTCCGTCGGCAGGGCCGAGCAACGATGGGCCACCGCGCCCGCCGTCGTCTCGCCGAGCGCGATGTAGGACCGCACCCGCTCGAACTGCTGCGGCGAGATGATGGTGCCGATGTCCGTCGCCTCGTCCAGCGGGTCGCCCATGGTCATGGCGTCGACCTTCGCCTTCAGTTTGTCGATGAAGGCGTCGTGAAGGCTCTCGTGGACGAAGATGCGCGAGGAGGCGGTGCAGCTCTGGCCTTGCCGCGTGAAGCGCATGCCCGCGACGGCGCCGTCGATGGCCTTGTCGAGATCGGCGTCGCCCATCACGATCATCGGGCTTTTGCCACCCAGCTCGAGGGTGACGGGGATCAGCTTGTCGGCCGCCAGATGCGAAATGATCTTTCCCGTCTCCACCGAGCCGGTGAAGGTCACCTTGCCGACCCCCGGATGGGTGACCAGGGGCGCGCCGCATCCGGGGCCGTCACCCGACAGGATGTTGAGGACCCCCGCCGGCAGAACCTGGTTCATGACCTGGACGACGCGCAGGGCCGCGAGAGGCGCCTCCTCGGCGGATTTGACGATGACCGTGTTTCCGGCGACCAACGCCGGCGCGATCTTGAGCGCCATCAGGTACAGGGGCACGTTCCACGGGATAATGGCGCCGACAACGCCGATCGGCTCGCGCTGGGTGAAGGTCAGCATTTTCGGGTGGAAGGGGACGGTTTCGCCCTTCAGCTCGGACGCGAGCCCGCCGTAGAAGGCCAGGGTGTCCGCCACCAGCGACGCCTCGACCCGGCTTTCGGTCCGAATGGCCTTGCCCGTCTCCAGGGCGAGCAGGCGCCCGATCTCCTCGGCGTGGCCGGTCAGACGGCGCCCGCATTCGACCAGCAGCCGGCCTCGCTCGCGCGCCGACAGGCGGGCCCAGGGGCCTTGCGCCGCGGCCGCCGCGCGGACGGCGTCGTCGACGTCCCGCTCGCCGCCGTCCGCCGCCGTGGCGATCACCTCGCCCGTCGCGGGGTTCACGACGTCGAAGGTCTTCCCCGTGGCCGCCGGCCGGAGTTCACCGCCGATCAGCAGCAAACCCGACAGTTCGCGCGCGAGGGCATGGGGGGTCGTGTTCAGAACCAGGTTCTGGTCGGTCATGGACGGTCTCTTTTCGAGATGGGGGCTGGTCGAGATGGGGGCTGGTGTGCCGATCCGGCGCGCGCCGGGGGCGGAGGCGGTCAGGACGCCCGGCGCTGCGACCAAACCTTCAAGGCGTTGGCGAACTCGTCCGAACGCAGGCTCGCGGCGAAGGCCGCTTCCGCCGCCCGATCGTCCAGTTCGCCGCGGGCGAGTTCGTTGAGCGCGCGCTTCATGCCGGCGATGGCCTGCGGCGCGCAGGCCGTGATGCGTCCGGCCAGTTCGTCCACGGCGGCCTGGAGGTCGTCGGGAGCGACGACCCGGTCCAGGAAGCCGATGCTCAGCAGGTCGTCGCCGGTGATCGTTTCCGCCGTGAGAAACAAGCGCTTGGCCGCATTGAGGCCAAGCCGCGACACGTAGCGGCGAAGGCCGCTGGGGTAGAAGTGTATGCCAAGCTGCCCGGCCGGCATGCGCATACGCATCCCGGTCACGCCGATGCGGAAGTCGCAGGCGAGCGCCAGATCGGTGGAGCCGCCATAGACGCTGCCGTTGAGGGCGCAGATCGTCGGAACACGGACCGCTTCAACGCGATCGCACAACCGCGCGAAGGCATTCTCCCCGTCCTGGCCGTCCGCCCCGCCGCGCTGGGACGACTGGGCCGTGCTCAGGTCGTACCCGGACGAGAAACTCGGCCCCGTCGCGGTCAGCACCAAAACGCGAATGGAGGGGTTCGCTTCGGCGGCCGCGATTCTTTCCTCCAGAATGGCGATGTCCGCCACATCGATCCGGTTGTGCTGAAGCGGGCGGTTGAGCCGGATGGTGCCCACCGCGTCCTTCACGGTCAGTTGGGGGGCTGTCGCCGGCCCGTCCGATTGAACCCGTGGCGTCCCGTTCATTGTTTCCTCCCAGGCGCCGTCATTGGCAGCGGCGCGGCCCTGCGGATACCGCATTCGTTTTTCTAAAGAACCATGAACGAGAATATGCATACCAGAGAGTGGCAATGGAATGCAACATGGAAAGTTTGGCACGCTTATGGTTTGCCGACCCAGCAATGGACTGCATCGGTATCCATTCGTGCCTTTGCGCGCCGGAAGGGGCTGAAAACCTTCGCCGGGCGAGGGCGCGCTGCGGCCTGCCACGGCCTGATCTCTCCGCCGGTTTCAGCTCTTCGGTCGACCAAAATCGAGTTTTGGCATACCATCACATTGACGTCGACCGGGGCACGCGATACTGTTGGCCGATCCCGATTTGCCAACGGATCATGCCATGCAGGCGGAAAAGCCAAGCCGCGTAACGGAAATGCGGCAGGTGCTCGAACAGGAAATTCTGGGCGGGATCATCGCGCCCGGTGAGCGCCTGGACGAACGAGCTTTGGCCGAACGGTTCGGCGTGTCACGGACGCCGGTGCGCGAGGTGCTGTCCCAGCTCGGTTCGAGCGGCCTGGTCACGATAAAGCCGGGAGCCGGCGCCTCCGTATTGCGGATGTCCGCCAAGCAGCTCGTCGGCATGATGGAGGTTCTGGTCGAACTGGAATCCCTGGCCGCCAGCCTTGCCGCCCGCCGCATGGGAATCGCCGGGCGCAAGCGCCTTCTGGAAGTGCACGAAGCGAGCCGCGCCGCCGCCGAGGCCGGCGACATCGAGGCCTACGACAATCTCAATCGCGAACTCCATGAATTGATTTACGCCGGAAGCCGGAACGAGCACCTGGAGCATCAGGCGAAACTCATTCGCAGTCGCTTGCGCATCTACCGCCAGTATCCGTTCCAGCACACCGCGCGCCCTATGAAGTCCTACACGGAACACGACCTTTTCGTGAAGGCGATCCTGGAAGGGGATGGCGAGGCCGCGCGCCGGCACATGCACGACCACATGACCACGGGCGGAAGCATTTGGGTCGATATGGTGGTCTCCATGCCGCCCGTCGGTGACCATGAGTAGCGGCGTTGTCCTTTGACCATATTTGCTGCGCAAATTGGCGAGACGGCGGAGTCTACTGCGGGACGGCGGTGATCGGACGAGCTTGCGGATGCGCAAGCTGCTGAAGAAGCACGGCATTGCCCCGACCCAGGTCACCACCGACCGGCTGCGCTCCTATGGGGCCGCTTTCCGGGAACCGGGTTCAAGCGCCCACCACGAGCAAGGCCGCCGACAGAACGATCGAGTCGAGGTCTCGCACCATCTGATCTCGCGCGCGTCGGCTTGGTTCCCGTGACGAGGCCGCTCTCAGCGGTTGCGGTTGCGCCAGGACCAGACCGCGGCGAGCACGGGGACCGACAGTGCTGCCCAGGACACGGCGTCCACGACGCCGTCATCCAGCAGGGCGGCGATCAGCCCGACGGCGGTGACAAGCGCGATCGCCACGGGAATGCCGAAGACCGCCAGCGGTCGGAAGGGAGTGCGCGGCGTCATTCCGCAGCCTCCCCGGCGGTGGCGCGCAGGCCGGGGCCTGCGGCGGCATGATCCTGGGCACGGCGAGCCTGGACAAGGCGGCGGCGGGCGATCCACAAATACAGGCCGCTGCCGAGAATGACGATGGTCAGCAGGTCCAGCACCGCCCAAAGGACCTTCATCGGCAGCCCGCCATAGTCGCCGAAATGCAGCGGCTGCGACAACCGCAGCGCCAGCATGTACCAGGGCATGGAGCGCATGTCGGTGAAGGCCCCCGTCTCCGCGTCGATCAGGGCGGGGGTCAGGATCCGGTTGGTGGCCGGCGTGGCTCCCCTCAGCCACACCGCGTAATGGTGGTTGCTGGAAAAGCGCACGCCGGGGAAGGCGACGAATTGCGGCTTCATGCCGGGGGCGGCCTCCATGGCGGTGCGGACGGCCGCGTCGACCGAGGCGAAGCGCTCCGGAACCGGCTTGCCCTCGTAGGGGGCGATCATCGCCGCAAGCTCGTTGGCGCGCCAATAGGCGACCAGCGGCACGGACAGGGTGTTGATGACGCCGGTCAATCCGACCACCACCACCCACATCAGCGTGACGATGCCCAGCATGTTGTGCAGGTCGAGCCATTTCAGCCGCCTGCCACGTCCGGCCCGCACCGTGCCGAAGGACAGCTTGCGCATAAAGGGGGCATAGATCACGACCCCTGACAGGGTGGCCAGGAACAGCAAAAAGCCCATGAAGCCGAGGAACAGCTCGCCGGGCAGTCCCGCGAACAGGTCCACGTGCAGGCGCAGCATCACGTGCATGAACCCGTCGTCGTCGTTCAGGTCGGCCAGGATCCGCGTGGTGCGCAGGTCGATGGCGGAGATGTGCATCTGCGACACCGGAGGGCGGGCTCCCGGGCCGGTGGTGACGTTCACCACCGGCCGGTCCACATCGAAGCTGAGGAACAGCGGACGCTCGCCGGGGTAGGTCGCCAGCGCCGAGGCCACCGCCTCGTCCAGCGATTTCAAGGGCGTGTCGGCCGGCATGGGCGGGAGGGTGTCCTCGGCCGTCAGCGCCTCGATCTCGTCATGGAAGATCAGCGGCAGGCCGGTCAGGCACAGCAGCAGCATGAAGATCGTGCAGATCAGGCTGGTCCATTTGTGGATCAGAGTCCAGATCCGGATGGTTCGGTTGGTCATCGGGTCCCCCTCATGCCGCCGTCACGGCTTCGCCGGTCGGAAATCCGCCCTCAGAAATCCGCCCTCAGAAATCCACCGACACCGACAGCTTGGCCGTCAGCGGGCTGCCCTGGCTCAGGTAGCCGCCGGAGGCCGACGCCCAATAGGCCTTGTCGGTCACGTTCTCGACCGCCGCCCGGACGGTGACCGGACGGTTCTGGACGTCGGCGATCATCCGTGCGCCGACGTCGAAGCGGGTCCAGCTGGGAATCTTCAGCGTGTTGGCGGTGTTGAGATACTGCGACCCGGTGTGGATCATCCGCCCGGTCAGCGTCACGGTGGGGAAGGATGCGGGGAGGAAGGGCAGGTCCCATTCGACGTTGGCGTTGAACTGGTGGCGCGGCACGCCGACGGCGTCCTTGCCCTCGGTCGCGGCGCTGCCGGTGTCGCTCAGCTCCGGATCGATGAAGGTGGCGCCGCCCAGCAGCCGGACGCCCTGCACAGGTTCGCCGTACAGCATCAGTTCGATGCCGCGGTTGCGCTGTTCGCCGGACACGCTGTAGACGCGGGTGAACGGGTCGGCGACGCCGCTGGGCTGCGTGGTTTGGAACAGCGACAGCGAACCGCCGAAGCTGCCGAAATCCAGCTTGCCGCCGACCTCGTACTGGACCGACCGGTAGGGCTCGAAGATCTCTCCGGAATTGGCCGCTGTGGACGGGGCGGTCGGCCCCTGCGCCAGCCCCTCGATCCGGTTGGCGTAGAGCGACAGCTGCTCGACCGGCTTCACCACCAGCCCGACCACCGGCGTCAGCGCCGACTGGTCGTAATCGGAGGTGCGGGCGCCGTTGGCCCGGTTGTAGCCGCGCACCTGGATGTTCTGCTGGCGCAGGCCGGCGGTGACCATCACCCGGTCGTTCAGGATCGACACCGTGTCCGACGCGTAGACGCTGCGCAGCACCGACTCGCTGACCTTCGGCAAATCGCCGACCATGCCGCTGGACGATGTCGTCGCCGTGCGCGGGAGGCCGACCATGTTGTAGAGGTTGATGGCAGAGGTCGTGCCGAATTCGAAGCCGTTGTTGTTGGTCGTCCGCAGCGCGGAGGCGCCGGCATTCAGCTGGTGCCTGAGCGGGCCGGTCAGCAGATCGGCCCGGACGCCGGCTTGGCCGGTGACGGTGTCGTCCTCGCGCGGCACGGTCAGGCGTCGGACCGTGCCGGTGCCGTCGGGCCGCGTGATGGTGGGCGAGGCATAGTCGCCGTCCTCGCGCATGCTGCGCAGGCCGAAGGCGCCGTAGGCGGTGAGGTTGGGCAGCAGGTCGTATTCGGCGCGGATCTGTCCGAAGGTGTCGCGCATCCGCGAATAGCTCCAGGGCTGCGCGTAATTCTGCGAGGCCGACGGCACCGCCGGGACGAAGCCGCCGACATAGACCACGGGGCGGCCCTGCTCCACCCGCTGGGTCTGGGTGCCGACGTCGAGCGTCACGCGGGCGCGCTCGCCGCGGTAATCCAGCGCCAGGGAGCCGAGCGTCAGCGTCCGCTCCTCGTCGTCGATGGCGGTGTCACCGCCGCGGACCGCGGCGTTGGCGCGCACGCCGAACTGGTTGGCGTCGCCGAACCGGCGGCCGACATCGGCCGACAGGCCCAACCGGCTGTCCATGGCGTAGCTGGCGGTCAGCCGGGTCAGCGGTTCGTCCTCCGCTCGCTTGGGCACGAGGTTCACGCCGCCGCCGATGCCGGACCCGCTGGGGGCCGCGCCATTGAGGAAGGCGTTGGCGCCCTTCAGCACCTCCACCCGTTCGAACATGTTGGTGGCGACGATCTGGCGCGGAGCGGTGCCGTAGAGGCCGTCCACCGACAGATCCTCCCCCGTCAGCTGGAAGCCGCGGATGACGAAGCTCTCGGAGAAATTGCCGTAGCCGAGACTGCTGCGCACCGCCGGGTCGTTGGCCAGAACGTCGGCGATGGTGTCCGCCTGCTGGTTGCGGATGGTTTCGGCGGTGTAGCTGGTGATGGAGAACGGAACGTCCATCGCGTCCTGGTTGCCCAGCGCGCCGATGCGCCCGCCGCGCGCCACCTGTCCGCCGGCATAGGCCGGGGGCAGGGCGCCGGGGCCGGTGGCGCCCCGGCTTCCTTCGACCTGCAGCGGATCGAGCAGGACGGCGTCGCCGGCGGCCACGCGCTCGACCGTCACGGTTTCGGTGTTGAGGAAGCGGGCGGCCAGTCCGGTGCCGGACAGCAGGCGGTTCAGCCCCTCGCGAGCGGTCATCGATCCGCTGACGCCGGGAGAATTGACGCCCTGGGTCACCGCGCCGGCGGTCAGCACCTGGATGCGCGTGGCGGTGGAGAAGGCGGCAAGCGCCCCGTCCACCGACTGCGGCGCGATGGCGAAGGTCACCGGGCGGGCCGGGACCGCCTCCTGGATCGACTGCGCCATGGCCGCGGCGACGCCGGACAGCGGGAGGCCCGGCACGATCAGCATCGTCGTCGCCAGGAGCCGCCCCATGAACCGGACTTTGAACCGGACTTTGAACCGGCCCGGGAGCCTGCGGCCCAGCCGGCCATCCTGGACGCCGTCCCGGCGCCCGTTCGTCACACCCGTCGCTTCACACGTCACCGATGTCATCGCTCGCCTCTGTCGTCCGGTGAGAGAGAGAGCACCGCTTTTGCGATTGCGTCTCATTCTCTTCCCTCCCGGACATGACGACGGGCGCGCGGAGAACCCTGGGAAGTTTTTTAGGTCCCGCCGATTTTTTTCAGCGGAGCAGGGTCAAGTAGGGGGTGATGCGCGTGGCGCGCACGCCGAGACCGCGCTCCAGCGCGTCGATCACGGCATCCGGCCGGTCGAGCGCAAAGACGCCGGACACGACGCGCTCCGCCGCCTCGTCGTTCAGCAGGACCACCCGGCCCGGCCATTGCCGGTTCAGAGCCGCGATGACGGAGGCGAGCGACTGCTGGCGGAAGACGATCTGACCCTGGCGCCACGCGAAGGCGACGGCGGTGTCCACCGCCCGTGGCCCGGTCAGGCCGTCGGCATCGGCCTCCGCGCTCTCGCCGGGGTGCAGGCGGACGCCGTCCGGCCAGGGGGCGTTGCCGTCGGCGTTCCGATGGGCGACGACCTCCACTAGCCCTTCGCCCACGGTGACCGTCGTGCGCTCGTTCTCGCGCCGGACGCTGAACTGGGTTCCCAGCACACGGGCGGCACCCGCCCCGCCATCGACGACGAAGGGATGGTCGGGATCGCGCATGACGTTGAACCACGCCTCACCGCGCAGAATCCGCACGCGCCTCTCGCCCTCTCGGTAATCGAGCGCCAGCGCGGTGCCGCCATTCATGTCGACCGTGGAGCCGTCCGGCAGCGTCAAGCTCCGGCGCTGCCCGGTCGCGGTCACCTGATCCGCGACGGCGTTCTGATACAGCGTCGGTCCGTGCCAGACGCCGAGGCCGCCGACCACCAGCAGGATCGTCAGCGCCGCGGCAAGGCGCCGGATGCCGGCCGCCGCGGGGCGGTGGGGCGGGGCGCTGCGGGACTCGGCATAGGCGGCGCGGGCGGGTTCCCTCAGGTCGTGAAGGAGGGTCTGCAGGTCGGCCCAGGCACGGGAGTGAGCCGGACTGCGGGCCAGCCAGTCGGCAAAAGCGGCGCGCTCCGCCGGCCGGACATCGTCGGATTGCAGGCGGAAGTGCCACGCGTTGGCTTCCGAGAACAGCCGGTCCTCGTCTGGTCCGCCTTCCATCGGGCCGCCGTCCGCCGGCTCGCTGCGCTGTCCGTCCAGATGATCCATCGCGTCCCGCTGAGCGCTCCCGTGGTCACGTGTTTGGGTTGTCTCGTGTTTGGATTGACGGTCGAAGGCGGCCGATCCCTCAAAGAAAATGACCGGCCGGGACCTTGGCCCGGCGCATCATCGTGGCGGACGCCGCTTCATGCGCGCGCGGCACTGCTCCAGCGCCGTGCGCAGATGGTACTCCACCGTGCGGGGGGAGATGCCAAGCCGCTCGCCGATGGCACGGTAGGACAAGCCCTCGACATGGTAGAGAAGGAAGACGTCCCGAGTCTTGGGCGGCAGGGAGTCGATGGCGCCGCGCAGCCGGGCCATGGTCTGGTTCCGCTCCACCACCGCATCAGCCGCGGGGCCGGAGGAGGGCAGGTCCTCGTCGGGCGGACCGGCCTCACGCAGGCGCTGGCGCTTGGCGGCCCGGCAATGGTCCAGCGCGACGCGATCGGCCACCACATACAGCAGCCCGGCCGGATTCTGGATCGCCTCGCCATCGGGCAGACGGGCCAGCCGCAGGAAGGCGTCCTGCGCGAGATCGCCCGCGGTTTGCGGGTCGCCGGTCCGCCGCGCGATGGCACGCTCCACGCGCAGTCGATGCGCATCGAACAACTCCGCGATCTTGCGCGCCCAGGCGCCCATGGAGCCCGTCATCGGGCGCCCCGGGAACGGGTGTCGTCGGGCAGCGGTGGGTGGAGGGTGTCGGGCACAGACGCGCGGAATGACGGATGCGAGGATACCGGCGCCCGTGGGGCCATCGCCTGGAATGCCGGTCACACCGGTATAGCCGCATTGAGTTCATAATGCGAACTATTCTTATTATCAAAGAATGCCCCTCGGTTGGTGTTGCCAGCACCCCGGTCACGGCGTACCGGAAGCAGTTGTTTCGGGAACATAGATCAGTCGTCCGTCCGGCAGGCGGTAGGTCGTTCCCGCAAGGACCCCCCGGCCTTCCCCGATGTTGCCGGTCGATTCGTAGCGGGTCAGCTCCCGCCCGTCCTTCACCGTGATGCGCATGTCGGATTCGCCGGGATTCTCCACCACGACGGCTTTGGTCGACGAGAAGGGGTTGAGCGGGTTGCGCACGACGACAATCATCAGGATGCCGATGACCACCAGGAACAGGTCGATCAGGTTCACCACCGACAGGATCGGATCGTCGGCGTCGTCATGGTCGAGAAAGCGCATCAGCCGGCCCCCCCGGCGTCGGCCAGGGACCGCTCCACCGCCCGCAGATCCTCCAGCAGCCAGCGGCGGCGGAAGGTCAGGATGAAGAAGGCGATGCTGGCCGCTACCAGCGCCAGGATCACCGCGGAGAAGGCCACCGTCAGGTTCTCGCCGATGCCCTGGGCGTCGTTGCGGGTCAGGGCCAGCAGAGCCGGCCCCATGGGGATCATCGTCGCCACCAGCCCCAGCATCGGCGCGCTGCGGGCCACCACCCGCAACCACTCCAGCCGCTTCATGATCCACAGCTCCAGATCGTCGCTGCCGCATCCCGTGCGGTGCCGGTGGGCGATCAGCGGCGAGCGGTGTACCCCGCGGCGGCGTTGCCACGCCTCCACCGCGAAGGCCCCCAGCGCCGTCAGGCTGTAGGCCAGCGACGCCAGGATCAGCAGCAGGACGGGCAGCAGGAACAGGCGGGCGATGTCGTAGAGCCCACTTTCTAGAATGGTCATGATGAAGTCCTCAAAGAAGTGAGCCGGCGGTTGGCGCCGGCCTGCCGGGCGGCTCCGCCCAGAATGAAGAGGATGAGCAGGCTAAGACCGGCCAAAGCACGCCACGCCGCGGGATCGGCCTCGCGGTCCGCTGGAACCGGGGTCATCACCGTTCCCCGCACGGCTTCGGAAACGGCTTCGGACGGGGTGGTTTCCGCGGATGGGGAGGGGGCGGATGGTTCCACCGCCGGGGCGTAGCCGGCGGCCATGGCCTTCATGAAGGCGGCGGTGGCCGATTCCCCGGCACTCGCACCGTGGTCGCGCGCCAGCACCTGCCAGCGTTCGGCCAGTTCGCGGCGCGTCCGGTCGTCGGCGTCCCAATAGCCTTTCCGGATCGCTTCGGCCATCCGCTCGATCACCTGCGCCTGGGCCGTGGGGTTGTGCCGTTCGAACCAGCCGTCTATCCCGAGGTTCCGACGGTCCCGGACGTAGGTGTCGTGGACCGCCTGCCACTGGTCGGCCCGCACCGTCTCCGGCGCCGTCACCTGCCAGCCCCACAGGTTGTTGACCGTCTTCACGATCTCCGTGGTGCCGGCGTAGCCCTCCGCCTGCATGGCGCCGATCCAATGCGGATTGAGGTAGCGCGACTGCAGCTCGTCGGCCAGGAAGCGGGCTGCCCCGGTGACACGCGCCTGCGCCTCGCGCAGGTCGGCGATGTAGAGCGAGGGGCTGTCGCCGTCGAGACGCCGCACCGCGAGCGCCAGCCCGCCGAGATGCTCGAAGGGGTGGTCGGTGGACAGCACGCCGTGCAGCCGCGACGATCGTGCGAGCACCGCCGCCTGAACGCCGCGCAACGTCTCGGCGAAGAGGTTTCCATCCTCCGCCGGCAGCCGGATACCCCATTCCCGCGCGCCATAGGCGTATTGAAGCCGGTCGAGGAACGCGTCGGCCAGCGCGGCGTCCTGCGTCCAGTGGGTGGAATCGAGCACCGCATGGGTCAGTCCGCTGCCGTAATCCCCCGGCTCGTTGCCGAACAGCCGCAGCGCGGCCAACTCCTGCGCCCGTTCCGGTGCGACGCCCTGCGCGATCAGGCTCCGCGCCGTCTCCGCGCTGTGGCGCGCCACGGCGTTGCCCGGCTCGTCCAGCCGGGCCAAGCGGTCGATGGCTCCGGCCAGCAGGCGCATGAAACCGTCGAACTGGTCCCGGTAGACGCTGGTCACCTGGAGAACCACGTCGATGCGCGGGCGCCCAAGTTCTGCCGCCGGCACGATGTCCAGCGCGGTGACCCGGCCCCCGCCGTCCCACACCGGCCGCAGGCCCAGCGCGTGAAGCACTTGGCTTTCCAGCACACCCAGATGGCGCATCGCCTCCGACGACCACAGCGAGACGGCGATCTTCTCCGGCACCGCCCCGTCATGCTCGGCCCGGTAGGCGTCGATCAGCTTGGCCAGCGCGTCGGCCCCCGCCTCGTGGGCCGCGCGGGTGGGGATTTTGTCCGGCTCGAAGGTCGCGATGTTGCGGCCGCTCGGCACGTCCGGGTTTCGCACCGGATCGCCGCCCGGCCCCGGCTGGACGAAGCCGCCCGACAGCCCGGCGAGCAGAGCCTCCACCTCCTGCGGGTCGGCCAGATGACGGTCGAGGGCGGCGGCCCGCTCCAGCAGAGCGCGCAGCTCCGGATCGGCGACCGTGTCCAGCGCCATCTCCTCGCGCAGATGGCGGTGCAGCAGGCGGTAAGGCTCCGTCTCCTTGAGGGTGTCGAACGTGTCGGCAAAGACCTCCCGAGGGTCGAGGCCGAGACGGCGGTAGAAGGGCTCTCCCAGTTGCTGCATGACCGTGGCGAGGCGATGCTCGGGGGCGGCCGGGTCACCGAAGGCGTGCAGTCCCAGCGGCATGGCGTGGCGGGCCAGTTCGTGCAGATGGTCATGGAGCGCCGCCAGGAAGTTGTCGAAATCCGCGCTCATGCGCTCGGCATCCCACCCGAGATCGCGAGCGATGCCGGCCTCCACCGCCGCCGTCCGGATCCGTTCGGCGGTGCGGTCACGGGTGGCGCCTCCGTCGAGCTGGCCATGCTCATGGACCAGCGCGTGGAGGTCGCGCAGTTCGTCATACAGCCCGGCGGGGGCGAAGGCCGGGGTCTGGTGGCTGACGGTGACGGCGCGGCCCCGCCGCCTGGCCTGGATCGCCTCGCCGATGTTGTCCTGGATGTAGGGATAAAAGACCGGCAGGGAGCCGACCGCCAGGATCGGGAAATCATGGGCCCACAGGCCGCGTTCCTTGCCCGGCGTCCATTCCTGGGTGCCGTGGGTGCCGAAATGGATCAGCGCATGGGCCGCCAGCGCCTGCCGCACATACAGGTAGACGGCGAGGTAATAGTGGTCCGGCGGCATCTTGGAATCGTGATAGGCGTGGCCGGGCGTTCCGCCGCGTGGCGGCTGGGGCAGCAGGGTCAGCTTGCCCAGACGCAGGCGCGGAACCACGAAGCGCGCCTCGCCGTCGATGGTGCGGACCGCCCAATGCTCCTCGGGCCGGCCCCAGCGGTCGGTGACGCTGTCGCGGACCGTCTCCGGCAGGGCGGCGAACCATGCGGCGTAGCGGGCGACCGGGAAAGCCTCGGCCAGCCCGGCGGCCAACAACTGGTCAAGCGTCTCGGGCCGGTACAATCCGCCGAGCATCGCCTGCCCCGCCTCGATCAGCCGGGCCTCTTCGGTCGGCGGCACGTCGTAGCCGGCGGCGGCGAGCGCGCCGGTCAGCCGTTCCAGGCTGCGCGGCACGTTCAGGTTCGAGGCCGACAGGTTCTTCTCGCCCGGTGGATAGTTCCACACCATCACCGCTAGGCTCTTGTCGGCGTTGGCCGTGCGGCGCAGGGCGGCGAGCGCCGCCGCCTTGTCGAGCAGGGCCGCCACCTGTTCGGCGATGGGCACGGGTTCTCCCCTCTCCACGGCTTCGATCACCAGCGGATCGCTCATCCCCCAGCCTTCCGGCACCGCCAGGAACGGCGCCACCAGCTGGGACGGAACGCCGGCTGGCGCGCGGCGCCAGTCCTCCGGCCCGCCGTCGCGATAGCCGAGGGTCTGCAGCACGGGAATGCCCAGGCTCTCGAACTCGGCCCGGCGGGCGGGACCATTCTGCATGTGATGCAGGTTGACCAGCAGCGCGGCACCCGCCGGCTGCAGAAGAGACTGCAGCGCCTGCGGATCGGTGGCGTCGAACCAGACCGCCAGCGGCGCCAGCCCACGGGCCTCGGCCCCCGCCACCAGGGCGTCGATGACCCCGGTTTGCATCGCCGACAGGCTGCCGGCGTGAAAGGCGAAGGCGACGCGCGGCGCGTCGGCGGGCCAGCGGTCCGCGCCCCAGGCGAGATAGTCCCCGACGTGTGAAAAAAGCCGCGGCGCCGCCGGATGATAGACGCCGCTCTTCGGCAAGGGCTCCGCCGGGGCCAGGGCCTCAGTGTTCCCACCCGCCCGCCATTCCCGGATGTAGGCGGCCATGCGGCGCAAATTGATCTCGCCGCCGTTGGCGTAATAGGCGAGCAGGCGCCGCGCGTGCTCCGGGGCCACACCTCCGAAGGCGGGAGGGCCGCCTCCGACCTGGAGCCAGGGCACGCCGGCATCGTCCAGCGCCGTCCCCAGCGCCTGTCGCACCACGGCGAGATCGCCCGGACGCGGTGTGTCGAGGATGACGAGGTCGGCGCCGGCCAGCCACGCCGCCGGCTCGCCCGTTGCGGTCTCGACGCGCAGGCTGTCCAGCGTCACCCCGTCCTCGTCGGCGAAGCGGGCGAGGCGCTCCAGCTTGCCGGGAAGCACGAAGCTGTTGGTGACGACCCGGACCGTCGGGCGCGGTGCAGCCTCCGCCGCCCGTGCCACCGCCATCCCGGCGGCGCACAGGCACAGGACCACGATCAATCGTGAAAGGAGCGTCATGTCAGAAGCTGTGGTTCAGACCGACCCAGTAGAGCCGCCCCTCTTCCGCATAGGGGAAGAGCGGGGACTTTTCGGCCAGCCGCTGGTCGGTGAGGTTCTGAATGCCGCCACGCAACACCACGCTGTCGGTCAGCGCCTGGCTGAGGTCGAGCGACAGCAGCGTGTAGGCCGGCAGGCGCGTCGCCGCGCCCGAGGAGGGGGCGAGCGCCTGTCGGGCTACATACTCGGTGCGCAGCCGCGCGGTGAAGCGCTCGACCGGGCTCCAGGCCAGCGTGGCGTTGGCGCGGTGCCGGGGTCGTTCACTCAACTCCAGACCCGTGCCGCGGTCCTCGCTGTCGAGGAAAGTGTAGTTGGCGTCGAGGCGCAGATTCGCCGGCAGGTCGATTCCGCCCTCCAGCTCCATTCCCCGGATGCGGGCCTCGTTGATGTTCTGATAGGTGCGGATTTCCCGGCCGCGGACGCCGCAAAAGCGGGTGCAGGCGGTTTCGATCAGATTCTCCAGGTCGTTCTGGAACAGGGTGGCGCGAAGCGACCAGGATTCGGCCCGGTACTCCGCTCCCAACTCGTAGGCGGTGCTGGTTTCCGGCTCCAGGGCCGGGTTGCCGACCACGGTGAAGCGACCGGCGGCGGCGGCGGCCTGATATTGCGGCGAGAGCTGCTTCAGCGTCGGCGCCTTGAAGCCCTTGCCGACGCCGCCCTTCACGGTCAGCGCGTTGGTCAGGTGATGGACCAGATAGGCGCGCGGGCTGTGCTGCCACCCGAACGCCTCGTGATGGTCGGCGCGGTCGCCCAGCACCAGCGACCAGTCGGCGCCCAAACTGATCTCGTCCTGGAGGAACAGGGCGTGATGGTTCGCCGCCGCCGAGCCGGCGCGGTTGATCGTGCTGTCAGTCAGGCGCTCGCGATGCCATTCGCCGCCCAGCGTCACGCGGTTCCAGGACAGCACCGGCACGCTGACGTGTCCATCGACGATGTCGTCGGTGAGCGTTTGCGGCTCGGTCGGCACGCCGACCGAGCGTCGGCTTGTGCGGTCGAGCGTGGATCGGTAGGCGCGCAGGCTGGTGTTGCCCCAGGTCCAGTCACCCTGATGCGCCAGTGAGAGATGGCGGCGGTCGATCGTGTCGGTCGTGGTGTAGATCGACGCGGCGGTGGCGCCGGATTGGACGGTGTAATCCCTGGTCTCGTGCCCCTGCCCGTAGGCCAAGTCGATCCGCTGCGCCTCGTCGGGTGTCCAGGTCAGGGTGGCGCTGCCGGTGGCGGCGCGCCGCCTCTCCAGCTCGGTCAGGCGCGGATCGGCCAGGGCGCGGGTCGGCTCGCGGCTCTGGCTCCGGCCGGTGACGCTCAGGCCAAGCACGCCCGGCACCAGCGGTCCGCCGGCATAGGCGCCCATCTGCCCGCTGTCGCCGCCCGTCCCGGCCGTCAGCCCGCCCTGGGCGGACAGGCTGCCATGCCAGGCATCGGTGGCGCGGCGCGTGATGACGTTGACGACACCACCCAGAGCCTCCGACCCGTAGAGCGACGACATCGGCCCGCGCACCACCTCGATGCGCTCGATGGCTTCCGGCGGCACCCAGTTGAGGTCGTAGTCGGCATGCGCGATGGCGTTGCCGGCGGTGTTCACACGCTTGCCATCCATCAGGATCAGCGTGTGTTCGTCCGGCATGCCACGGATGGAGATGCCACGGCGGTTCAGACCGATGCCGCCGACCATGATGCCGGGCGTGTCGCGCAGGGCGTCCGCCAGATCCTGCACCGGGCGCTGCAGAAGTTCCTCGCCGGTGATGACGGTGACGGTCGCCGGGGCGTCGGCCAGCGAGCGTTCGGTGGTCGTCGCGCTGACCACGACCGGTTCCAGTACGACCGGACCATCCGCCGACGCTCCGGCGGCGCACAACAGGGCCGGTGATGCGGCGAGAAGGCAAGAGAGTACCCTTCCCGCCCGAGGGCGGGCGCGGCTGGCACGGCAGTTCATGTTATCCCCCAAAAGTCCCCCTGGCGTGGGAACTCATCACGCCAACTAAGTAATGTTATAACATTACATATCACTTTCGCGTCAACCCCCCTCTGTTCCGTGAACGCAACCGCATGTTCTCAGGCGGCGTCGTTACGGCGGCGGCTCACAGGCGATGACGATATCGCCGCTGGATAAGAGCTGTTGGCCGGACGCGGCATCGAGGCGTCCTAAAAGACGGGCCGGCGTTGGGTGATGAGGCGCGGGCCGGCCATTGCCGGCAGTGTCAATTACCGTGACAGTGCCCAAGAAGCGCCTCGATATTGGCGTTCTCATCGAATTGCTGCTTGGCAGCAAGGGCACGTTCACTTGCCTGAAGTCAAGTCGCGGCCCGGCTCGGCGGGGTAAGGTTCGGCCCGTGCCCGCTGAGGGGGAGGTGCCGAAGACTACGAACTCCTTGCCGATGCGGTCATCCATTCGCCGGAATGGTCGGCACGCGGTCGACGATCGCAGTCATCGCACCCGCTGTTCTCCTCTTTCCCACAACCCGAACATCGTCGGGGCTGGACCTGCCATGATCACAAGAACGGACGCCATGACCGACACCGTCGCATCCGCGAAGCCGAGCGTGCCCTGGAGGCAGCGGACGGTTCTGTTCATGATGGCGTCGGTGACGTTCCTCTTCCTGAGTTTTCTGCTCGTCAGCGCCTACGCCTGGTTCCATACCGACGCTGCGGTGCGGGTGGCCCATGTGGGCGAGCTTCGGTCGCTGCTCGCCAATCCCGAGCCCGCCAAGCCCGGTCCGGATCTGGCCGGGCGCGTCGTCTACGTCCGGGGAACCGCAACGGCTGGAAAGCCGATCACCGACAGCAGCACGGGCCTTACCTTCGAAAACTCGCTGATCATCCAGCGGATCGTCGAGCGGTACCGCGGCGGCCGGAAGGCAGGCTGGAGCCCTGAGGAGACGCAGTTCATGCCGTCGTCCGGCGCGCGTCTTGACGGCTGGGCGTTGACAGACCCGCTTCTGGCCGCAACGCCCTCGGCACTGGAACCCTTGCGCCCGAACGAGGATTACCGGTTGCCCGCGGGCATGGTGCTCTCCGCCAGCGATCCCCATGGGGCTTATCAACCAAGCGGCAGCGCACGGGATTCCGACCCGGTGTCTCATCCGACGGCCAACGACCGGCGACTCATGTACCGGACTTTGCGGGAGGGGGCCTTGAGCGTGATCGCTGCGGCCGACCGGAGCGGTCGCGGATTGGTGCCGCTTCGCATCGACGGGGATGACGTGGCGCTCGTGGCGAATGGAAGCGTCGATGCCGCGACCATGGTCGACGATGTGCTGAAGAACGCCAACGCGGCGCGTGCCGAAACGATGCTCTGGGCTCTTGCCGCCGGTTGGGTGTTGTTCCTGATCCCGGCGTTCTGGGCGCCGGTGCGGCGCTGGACCGCTCTGACCATTGTCCCCTTGGGCGGCATCCTCGTGACACTCACCGCCGCATCGGTCGCGGCCGTGCCGGGTGGCGTGGCCGGCAGCTTTCTCGCTGGGCAAGCCGTTGCGCTCGGGTATGTGCTGCTGATCGGATTGGCTGCCCGGAGGCGTGGCACCTTGGCTTGACCCGGTCGGAGGGGGCTTCGCAGCACACTGTGCCTAGCCGCCGACGAACCCCTCAAGCGGGGCCGTGCTCGACTGCCCAGGGCCATTCGGCCTGAGTCACGCCGCCACGGCCCGAGGACACCGCCAGCGGTGGATCAGCGGAGCCTCAGGGATCATTGCGACCGTGGGCCACACGGAACCAGTGCTCCGCGTGTTGACGACAGGTTTCGGCTTCGACGGAATCGCCGGATCGCTCGGCGTCGTCGGCGCGGGCGAGCCACTGGACGTGCTTTTGCTGAGCGGAACCATTGACCTTCTGGTGCGGTCGCGCCGGGGCTCCCTGCACGGCTTGCCGTTGGGCCGCTTTGCCGAACCGTGGCTGCCGACGGGCGCGATCGCCCGACGGATTGTCGAAAGGCATGAACGTTGATCCTCATGTGGTCGGCGGGCCGCGATCAGGAGCGAAGGATGATTTCCGAACGCTCAACCCCGGCATTTCTTTGTCACGTCGGAAAAAGCTCGGAAAGCTTCGGTCACATCATTCATGACCTGCGGGAAGAACGCAACGCGGCCGGCAAGCGGGCCTTCATTGATTGGCGTGGGGCGGGGGAGCGGGCGCGACAAAGGGGGCGGTTTGCCGGGGTCCCTCTCGTCGGCACGGGGAGGCTCGTAGAAATGTAGGGCGAGCTGACCATCGGGTTCGGCGGCGTAAGGCAGGCCGGGCTCGGTCCGGCGTTCCGCACCGGGAAGGACATACTGATCGCCTTGGGCAGTCCTTTCCGTCACCGGCATCCACGACACCCATTAACCGGTTGAAGCCTCGTTCAACCTATCAGATTTCAGCCAATCCGCTCCAGCGAATACGGCAGATTGCCGGGCCTTCGAAGTGGCAGGTAACTCCGGGAAGCGGCTGAACGAAAGGCCGTGCGCGGTCAGAGCGCAAGTTGGATGCGGTCGTCCTCGTCCGTCTCCGCTTCGGCGGGGACGGCGCAGCACAGCAGCACCTCATCGGCGGCGACCGCCGCGCTCGGCTCCTTGACGTAGGTCACCGCACCCTTGAGCAGCTTGGTGCGGCAGGTTCCGCAGGTGCCTTCGCGGCAACTGAAGGCGGGATCGAGGCCGCGCGCCTCGGCGAGGTCGAGCAGCGTGCCGGAGCCGGGTGTCCAGCGCGCCTCCTTGAGCGTGTTCATGAAGGTGATCGGCACCGGCTTGGTCGAGGGCGGCCGACGCGCCGGTGTCACGGCGGCTTCCGTGGCCTCACCCGTCCGCTTCAGGGAGGACGGCCCGAACGCTTCGGCGTGAATCCGGCCGTCGGCGATGTTGTAGCCGCGCAGGCCGTCGTAGAGCGCCTGTGTGAAGGCGGGCGGCCCGCAGAGGTAGAAGTCGTAATCGTTGAAGCCGAGGATTCGCGTCAGCAGCGCCATGTCGATGCGGCCCACGGCGTCGTAATCGACTCCCGGCGCGGCATCGCCGGGATCACTGAGGACGCGGACGAGCCGGACGGCGCCGTTCGCCGCCGTGACGAGATCGGCGATTTCCCGGTCGAACGGACGCTCCGGTCTGGAGCGCGCGGCGTGGACCAGGATCGTCGGGCGGATTCGCTGCGTGCGCAGCCCCTCATAGACCACATGGCGCAGCATCGCGAGCAGGGGCGTGATGCCGACGCCGCCGGCCAGCAGCACGGCCGGCCGCGTCGCACGGGCGTCGATGATGAAACCGCCTGCCGGCCCGCGCGCCTCGATGACGTCGCCGACCCGGACATGGTCGTGCAGGTGCCGCGACACCAGGCCCTCGCGCTTGACGCTGATCCGGTAGATCCCGTCGGACGGGGCGACGGACAGCGTGTAGGTCCGGACGACCGGCGTGTCGGCGCCCGCCGGCGTGACGCGGATGGGCAGATGCTGTCCGGCCAGATGCGGCAGGAGCCCCGCGCCGTCGTTCGGCCGCAGATGAAAGGAGCGGATGGTGGCGCTTTCCTCGACGATATCCGTCACCGTCATCGGCCGCCAGCGCGTCGCCAACTCCTCCGCGCGCAGCCGGTCGGCAGCCTGCCGCCAATCGCCCGTCATCAGGGAGCTGGGCGACCAGCCATCCGTCCGCAGCGTCCAGCGCAAGGCCAGGGCGCCGCGCCGGCGGACGACCTTGCGCACCTTGAAGGTCCACAGCCGCTCGGCGCCCTGGAAGGCGGCGATCTCCGGCGACTCCAGGACCACCGCGGCGTCGCCGGTCATCTGCAGCAGGTCGCCGCTGGCGAAATCGACGAAGAGCAGCCCCGCCTTCCCGTTGAGCAGGATGTTGCCGAGCGTGGCGAAGAAGAGGTTGCCGTCGAAATCGGGAATGGTGAGGGTGCCGTCCTCGGCCACGCGGACGAACCCGGCCTTGCCGCCACGATGCGACACGTCGACCTGACGATGATTTCCGCGATCGGCGTAGGAGGCGACGAAGAAGGCGTCGGCCGCCGCGATCACCGTCCGCGCCGCCGGATCGAGGGCCGTCAGTTCCTCGACTCCTCCGGCGAAGGGCTGGCCGGGGTCGCGGGCCAGCGTAGCATCGCGCAGCTGGATGTAGCGGGGGCAGTTGCCGAAGCTCTGGTCGACCGCGACGCGGAAGCCCGCGGGCGTCGTCGAGACGACGCCGTTCATGCGGTTGCGCCGCCGCGTGTGCATCTCGATGCCAAGGAGGCCGACCGGCTCGCCATCGGCCATGCCGGCCCCCGCGGGGTCACGGGCAGCCGGGCGCGCGGCGATGTCGAGAAGGGTCGGGGACGGCGAGGACATGAAGCCGGGCCGGCCCTCCAGCACGGTGGCCCAGGCATCGCCGCCCGGGTCGGCGCTGCCGATCACGAGGAACGGGAGCTGGGCGTAGAAGTCGCGGTGCTGGTCGGGCATGAAGTCGCGGACGACCCGCTGTCCGACCATCGCCATCCGGTCGGCGACGCCGACCTTCTCCTGCAGGAACGTCTCGCCCTCATGCCACGTCAGCAGCGACTTCGTGGTCTCACCCATGTCCCGTCTCCTCCGTGAAAGAAGCGGGCGCGCCGGTGTGCGCGCCCTGGCAGCGCGTCATGCGGCGGTGAGCCCCGCCGGCGTCTGGGCGAAGGGGACGAAGCCCGGCAGCGCCTCGACCCGGCGGAGGAAGGCGTTAACGGCCGGATAACCCGACAGATCGACGTTGCCTTCCGGGGCGCGGGCGACGTAGCTGTAGATGGCGACGTCGGCGATGGTCGGCCGGTCGCCGACCAGCCAGTCGCGGCCGGACAGGTGGCTGTCGAGCCTCTTCAGGAGGGTGTGTGCGCGGCCGATGACCTCATCGGGGTTGAAGCCGGCGCCGAACACCGTGACCAGCCGCGCCGCCGCAGGGCCGTAGGCGACCTCGCCCGCCGCGACCGACAGCCAGCGCTGGACAGCCGCGGCGTTCCGGGCGTCCTCGGGCAGCCAGTCGCTGCGCCCGGCCTTCTTCGCCAGATAGACCAGGATGGCGTTCGAGTCCGCGACGACCACGCCATCGTCGTCCAGCACGGGCACCTGACCGAACGGGTTCAGCGCCAGGAATGCGGGGGTCTTGTGCGCGCCCGCCGTCAGGTCGACCTCGACCAGCTCGTGGGGCAGTCCGAGCAGGGAGACGAACAGGCGGGCGCGGTGCGCATGGCCCGACAGCGGGTGATGATAGAGCTTCATAGCCGACTCCTGCGATGCTGGCCGGGACCATCCCGATCCGCACACAGAGAGTGCGCCCCTCAGCCGATCACGGGAATGACCCGGTTTGGCAGTTCATCATTACACTCAATGCAATAATCCCGGTTGGAGAAGGGCGTTCGGGATGAATGCGTTTGAAGGTCAAGTCCGTCCAAGATAGGTGTAAAAATAGGTCACAAGGCGATTGAAAGGCGGTTGGCCACTCTGAAGGGGCACCGTCAACTTTTCGGCCAACCCGTTGCCGGGGCCGGCGGAGGCCAAATACGGAAGGGGCGTAACGAGGCGCTCCAATCCCCGCTACGCCGGCTAGCGCTATCTCGCCGAGACCATCGCAACGGCCGTTTGGCATCCCGGTCACCCGCCACCGCTTGGCTCCCTCCAGCGTCCAGGCCTTCCGCCGCATGCCGGCCAACTTTGCAACAGAGCCGGACCTTGCCCTCTCCTTGATCGCGACGTTGGTGCGCAAATCGGAATGACGAGACGCTGTCGTGGAAGGAGCACCGGCCGCAGGATGGGCCGGAACCTGCCGAAATTTCTCAACGGGTCACGTCGACGACGACGCGGCCGCGGATCTTCCCAGCGAGAATTTTGGTCGCCAGTTCGGGCAGCGCGTCGAAGGGCTGCACCTCGTACATCGTCTTCAGCGCGCTCCGGTCCAAGTCGCGCGCCAGCCGTGTCCAGGCGGCGTCGCGGCGGTCCGGCGGAGCCATGACGGAGTCGACGCCCAACAGCGCGACGCCGCGCAGGATGTGCGGCAGGACCGTTCCCGGCAGATCGGAGGAGCCGGCCAAGCCGCAGGCGGCGACGGCGCCACCCCACGCGGTCTGCGACAGCGCGTTGACCAGCGTCTGCCCGCCCACCGAGTCGACACCACCGGCCCAGCGTTCCTTCTGCAAGGGCGCGCCCTTTTCCAGAAGGGCGGCGCGGTCGATGAAGCCGCTGGCGCCGAGGCCACCCAGATAATCGTGCGTTTCGGGCCGACCGGTGGAGGCCACGACCGGGTAACCGCGCTTGGCGAGCAGCGCCACCGCAATGGAGCCGACACCGCCGGCCGCTCCGGTGACCAACACCTCCTTGCCGCCAGGGCGGATGGCGCCCCACCGCTCCAGAGCGTCTACGCACAGCGCGGCGGTGTAGCCGGCGGTGCCGATGCCCATCGCCTCTTCGAACGAGAAAGCGTCCGGCAGACGGGTCAGCCACTCCGCCTTCAGGCGCTGAAAACGGGTGTAGCCGCCCCACTGCGTTTCCGACAGGCCCCAGCCGTTGGCGACCACCTTGTCGCCGGGCTTCCAGGCGGGAGAGCGGGACTCGACCACGGTGCCGGCCAGATCGATGCCGGCGACCATCGGCAGCTTGCGGGCGATCCGGCCCTTGCCGGAAACGGCGAGTCCGTCCTTGTAATTGAGCGTGGAGCAGGCGACCTCGACCAGCACATCGTTGTCCGGCAGGTCAGCCAGCGTCAGCGTCGTGAAGCCACCCTTCGGCTTGCCGCCAACGTCCTCGATGACAAAGGCTGTGAAGTTCTCGGCCATGGTGGTTCTTTCTCTTCGTTGAAGACGATGTTGGATGGGCACCGTCACTCGCCGCCACGGAACACAGGGGCGCGCTTTTCCAGGAAGGCGCTGACGCCTTCGCGGGCGTCCGCTCCCTTCTCCAACCGGCGGGCGACCGTCGCTTCATAGGCGCCGGCGGCGTCGATCCCCTCGCGCTCCCCCAGGATCACCCCGGCCTTGATCGCGGCCACCACGGAGGGGGCGTTCTTGGCGATGGCACGCGCCAGGGCGAGCGCTTCCTTCAACGCCTCGCCCTGTCCGGCCAGACGGTTGACGAAGCCGGTTCGGTAGGCCTCGTCCGCGGGCAGGGGATTGGCGGTCAGCATCAGTTCCAAGGCGCGGGCGGACGACATCAGCCGCGGCAACCGGCCGATCTGTCCACCCTCCGGGAGCATGCCCAAACGGGCGCCCGGCGAGCCGAACGACGCGTTGACGCTCGCCACGCGCATGTCGCAGGACAAAGCGAGGATGAGCGCCGCGGCGTAGCAGTGCCCGTTGACGGCCGCGATGACCGGCTTCGTCATGTCCCGTGGGCGCAGGAACGGGGCCTCTCCCAGGTTCGTCGCCGCGTGGGCGCCGGAGGCGATTTCATTCAGGTCGTGTCCGCTTGAGAAGGCGATGTCGCCAGCGCCCGTCACCACGACCACCCGCACGGCGCCGTCGCCGTCCGCATCGTTCAGGTGGCTTAGGAAATCCGCGGCCATCGTGCCTTCGAACGCGTTGCGTTTGGCTTCGTTGGAGATGGTCAGGATGCGGATCGCGCCCTCGGTCTGGGCGGTAATCTCGGGCATGTCAGAAGTCCTCTTCGAGGCCGGTTGGTTTTTTTCACGGGGAGACGGGGTGCAGGCGTCAGCGCCAGATCTTGTCCTGCCAGTCGTAGGCGCCGACGCGGAGGTCGGGCTTTTCCGCCAGCAGATGCTTCTTCTGCACACGCTGGGAGTCCGTGAGGGGGAAGGAGTCGCGATACTCGTAGTAGCGGGGCACCTTGAAGGCCGCGAGATGCCGCCCGCAGTGATCGGCGATGCGCTCCGGCGTGCAGGTCGAGGGATCGACCCCCGGCGCCAACTGGATGTAGGCCTTGATTTCCTCGCCGCGATAATCGTCGGGAACCGGAACGATCGCGGCGTCCTGGATTCCGTCGAGCGTGCGCAGCACCACCTCGACCTCGCGGGCCGAAATGTTCTCGCCGCTGCGGCGCACCATGTCCTTGGTCCGCCCCAGGATATAGTGATATCCGGAGGAGTCCACGCGGGCCAGATCGCCGGTGCGGAACCAGCCCTTGCGGAACGCCTGCGCCGTCGCCTCCTCGTTTCCGAAATAGCCCTTCAGCAGGCCGCGGCCACGCACGCAAAGCTCCCCGGTCGCGCCCGTCGGCACGGGGTTGCCGTCCTCGTCCGCGATCATCGCGTCCCGGAAGGGGGCGACCACCCCGCAACTGGCCGAGCCGGTCATCTCGGCGATCCGGTGCGCCGGCATGTAGGTGCCGCCGCCGATCTCGGTCATGCCGTAGAACTCCTGCCCGTACACGTCGAAGCGGCGCTGGAAGTCGGCGTGGCTTTCCGGTCCGAACGCGAAGATGGTGGCCAGCTTGAGCGCGTTGCGCGCATCCGCTGGCCGGGCCGGCTGCTTGTAGACCATCTCGAACAGCGCGCAGTAGTCGCACTCCAGTTGCGCGACATCGAGCATGAAGCGTTTGGCGCCGGGCTTGCGCGGGAAAAAGGCGCAGCCGCCGCTCACCATCGCGTTCAGCAGGATCCTCTGCCCGACCATGTAGAAGAAGCTCGAACCCACATAGAAGCGCCGCAGGTCGGTGGCGAAGAACTCGGTGGAGCTGAAGCCCAGGCAAAGCCAGTAGTCGTTGGTCAGCATGCAGGCTTTCGAGAAGCCGGTGGTGCCCGACGTGTACTGGAGATTGAGAACCGCGTCCGCGGAACGGGGGGTGTGGGGTGCCCGGCGGCCCTGCGCCTCGTCCATCAGCGCCTGCCAGCGGCGATGCTGGCCCGGCGCCGCATCGCCGATGACGATGACGCTGGACGGGGGGAGCGACACCGTCTCAAGCGCATCGAGATGCGGCAGGAACTCCGCCTCCAGGATGAGGAAGGCGGCGAGCGAGGTCTTCAGCACATACTCGACCTCGCGGGAGGTGTAAGTGGCGTTCACCGGCACCATCACCGCCTGCAGGCGGGACAACGCCAGCCACGCGATGGGAAACTCCTCCCGGTTCCAGGCCATGACCGCGACATGCACGCCGGGGCCGATGCCGAGCGCCGCGAAGGCCGCGGCGGCGGTTTCGACCTTGGCCAGCACCTCGCCCCAGCTCCGCTCGACACCGTCGTCGATGAAGCGCCACGCCGGGGCGTCCGGGTGTCGGACGGCGGTTTGCGCCAGGAGGTCGAACACCGAATCCGGAAGCGTTGCCGTTTCCAGACGGCGGGCGAGAGCATCGGGTTCTTCCGTGCGAAAATCTGCGAACATCACTCTTCCTGTCGATAAGAGGTGGCGCGTCGCGACCGGTTATCCCGCGCGCCGTGCGGCGCGGCGCTGGATGCGGTCGCTCAGGAAAACCGCCGCAAAGGTGGCCAAGATGAGCAGCGACGCGACCGCCGCGACAACCGGCGTCAGATCGTGGCGCATGTCGGCCCAGATCCGCATTGGCAGGGTCTCGTTGCGGCCCATGACGAACAGGGCGATGACCAGTTCGTCGAAGGAGATGAAGAAGGCGAAGACGCCCGCGGAGATGACCGCCGGCCGGATGGTCGGCAGCGTGACGTACCAGAAGGCCTCGTGCGGCCGGGCGCCCAGGACCCGGGCGGCCCGGGCGAGCGTGTCGCCGGTCTGGCGGAGCGCTCCCGACACCGTCGTCGTGACGAAGGGCAACGCGAGGACCGCGTGCACCAGCACGATGCCGCCCATGGAGCCGTACAGGCCGAATCGGCTGAAGACGAGGAGCGTGCCGAGGGCGAGAATGATGACCGGCACGACCTGCGGCCCCAGGAAGATCGGTCCCGCGATCCGCACCGCGCGGCCGTCGCGGCTCAGGACGAGCGCCGCCGCCGTGCCGACGACGGTCGCGAGCAGCGCGCTGGCGGTTGCGATGACCAGGCTGCGCCAGGTCGCCTCGATCCAGCCGGGCGTGGCGAAGAAGTCCTCGTACCAGTGCAGCGTGAAGCCGGTCGGCGGGAATTTGAGGTAGCGCGTCTCGCTGACCGACATCGGCACCACCAGCAGCAGCGGCAGCAGCAGATAGAGGAGGACGCCGACGAAATAGACGGGCAGGAGGTAGCGTCCGGACTGTTCCCACAGTGTTCGTTTCATCGCGTCCCTCCATGGCCGCTCAGCCGGGTGACGCGCCGGAAGAGCAGGGCGACGGCGCCCACCATCAGGAAGCCGGCGACCAGCAGCACCATCCCGAGAGCCGAACCCAGCCCCCAGTCGAGGGTCACCGTGATCTGCGTCGCGATGATGTTCGCGATCATGTTTTCCTTCGGCCCGCCGACCAGGGCCGGGGTGATGAAGAAGCCCAGGGCCAGGACGAAGGTGAGCATCCACGCGTTGACCGCGCCGCCGGCGCTCAGCGGCAGGAAGACGTGGAGAAAGCCACGCCACGGGGTGGCGCCGAGGATGCGCGACGCCAGCAGCAGGGAGCGGTTGATGGTCGTCATGCTGGAGAACATGACCAGGATGGCGACCGGCAGGAGCACCTGCACCATCGCGATGTACACGGCCCCACGGCTGTAAAGCATCTGAAGCGGCGTATCGATGAGTCCCGCACCGATCAGCATGGAGTTCACCAATCCCTCGCGGCCCAGGACGACGATCCAGCCGAAGGTCCGCACCAGCACGCTGACCCAAAGCGGCGTCAGAATGAGCAGGAGGAGCAACGTGCGGCGCCGCGGCGGGCAGGACGCCAGACAGTAGGCGGCGGGGTAGCCGGCCAGGATGCACGCGAAGGCCACGCCGGCGGCGAGTTGCAACGTTCCGAACAGGATGGTGCGGTAGGGGCCCTCACCAAGCGCTTCCTGGTAATGCTCCGCCGTCAGTCCGGCGTCGCCCTGCAGGCTCCACAGCGCGACCTCGCCCACCGGGACGAGGAAGGCCAGGAGGAACAGCACGGCCGCCGGAGCGAGCAGCCAGAGGGAGGAGAAGGGCGCGCGCCGTCGGCGCGACGCCCCTATCCCATCACGCGGCATGGAAACGCCATCGCTCATTGCAGACGCCAAGTTTCCCACCGCTTCTGAATGCGCGGCAGGTTTTCGGCCCAGAATTCGGCGTTCAGCGCGAACTGCACCTCCATGTTTTCCGGGCTGGTCGGAAGTTGCCTGGCTTCCTCCGCCGACAGGATCTTGTAGATGTCGGGGTTGAAGCTGGAGTAGGGCATGGCGCGGGCTATCTCGGCCAGACGCTGCGGCTCGTTCCAGCAGTATTTCATGAACTGCATGGCCGCCGCGGCGTTGTTGGCCCCCTTGACGATCGAGTAGTAGCTGACGTCGAGCGAGCCGCCGTTCCAGATCAGCTCGACCGGGAGCTTGTCCTTCTGCAACTGCTGGATACGGCCGTTGAAGGCGGTCGCGTAGAACACTTCGCCGCTGGCCAGCAACTGGACCGGCTGCTGCCCGCTCGTCCACCATACGGTGATCGCCGGCTTGATCTCGTCGAGCTTCTTGAAGGCGCGGTCCACGCCTTCCGGCGAACGGAGCACGTCATAGACCTCGGACGGCTTCACGCCGTCGGCGATCAGCGCAAATTCCAGGTTCTCCGCCGGGGAGTTGCGCAGCGTGCGGGGGCCGGGGAACCGCTTGACGTCCCAGAAGTCCTTCCAGCCGGTGAAGGTCTTGCCTTCCGGCAGCTTGTCCGTGCGCACGCCGATGGTGGTGGAATAAGCCACCGATCCGATCGCGTGGGTCTTGCGGGCGATCGGCGGCAGCTTGTTGTCAGGGTCGACCACCGACCAGTCGATGGGCTCCAGCCAACCGTTCTTCTGCGACACCGGCAGTCCGGACCGCTCGGTGGGCGCGATGTCCCACAGAATGTTCTTGGTGGTCTGCTGGGCGCGGATCTGGGCGAGGGAGTCTTCCGTCGCGGCCTGCGTGACGGTGATCCCCGTCTCCTTGGTGAAGGGCTGGATACAGATGCGATTGAGCGTTTCCGCCCAAGCGCCGCCGTAATTGGCGATCACGACCGTCTTGTCCCGGGACTGAGCCAGCGCCGCACCACCAGCGGCGCCGACGAGCGCCGCTCCGAGAGAGAGGCTCCACAGCAGCTTGTTCATAGAACGCTCCTCTATCAGCTTTTCATCGACTGGTTCTGGAAAGGTCCGGAACGAGGACTACGTCGGATGGGCGGAGAACGAGGTTCGCCGTCTCTCCGCGTTCCGGGATCCGGTCCCTGTCGCGTCTTTGTTCCCGGAAGTGGATGAGCGCACCGTGATCGGTGCGGGCGCTGTATTCGATCACGTCGCCGAGGAACACGGCCTCCTGGACGGTGACCGATACGGCGATGTCCGGCCCTTCGGCCGGGCGGCGCTGCAGCTTCTCGGGGCGAATGCTCGCGTACCAGGAGCCTGGACGGGCCGTGAATGCGTTTTCCCGATAGGTGATGCCGAGTTCGGGTATGGCCACCGATCCGGGCTGCGCCACGTCGGCGGCAAGCAGGTTGGTCTGCCCGATGAAATCGGCGACGAAGCGGCTTTGCGGCGCGTCGTACATTTCGGACGGCGTGCCGACCTGCTCGATCCGTCCGTCGCGCAACACGACGATGCGCGACGACATGGCCAGGGCCTCGCGCTGATCGTGGGTCACATAGACCACGGTGCAGCCGAGCTGGTGCTGGATTTCCTTGATCTCGAACTGCAGCGCCTCGCGCAGTTTGAGGTCGAGGGCGCCCAGCGGCTCGTCCATGAGCAGGACGGGAGGTTCGAACACGATGGCCCGGGCGAAGGCGACGCGCTGCTGTTGTCCGCCGGACAGGTCGCGAGGCATGCGACCGGCCAACGGGCCGAGCCGCACGATCTCCAGCACCCGCTCCACCCGCTCCTTGATCTCCCGGCGCGGCGCGCGGCGCATGCGCAGCGGGAAGGCGATGTTGTCGAACACCGACATGTGGGGGAACAGGGAATAGTTCTGGAACACCATCCCCAGATTTCGCCGCTCCGGCGGCTCGTCGATCACCGAACGCCCGTCGATGCGGATATCGCCCGAGTCGGTCGTGGAGAAGCCCGCAAGTGCATTGAGCGCGGTGGTTTTGCCGGACCCGCTCGATCCAAGGATCGTCAGGAACTCTCCCGGACGAATCGTCAAAGAGAAATCATGAAGCGCCTTTACCGATCCATAGGCCTTCCTGACGGATTGGAACTCGATCGTCGCGCCGGTGGACCTCGTTTGCAGGTTCGCCTCCCTGGTCAAGGTGCCACTTGAAGGTTTATTCACGTCCACCATCGTAGGTACCATCGGCCTGTCCAGTGATGACGCATTGTCTAAAAATGACAGTATGTATAAAAATATACCGCGTCAAGAGGTCACAGTGCGATTGTCCAACATTCATGGTCAGGACCGATTCGGTCGAAGGGTGAGGGCGTAAGATGCGGGAGGGTGTGGACAAACCGGGAAGCGAGCCCGAGTGCGGCGAAGGCTCCGCTCCGCTGTTCTTCGAAGAGGTGCTCGCGATATGGAGCCGGGAACGGACGCGCCCGAAACGGGAGCGGACGCGCTACATGCTGCTCTCGATCGTCGCCCGTCACCTTCGGACGTTTCCGGGAAAACTGATGACCGTCGAGGCGCTGCTTGACGAGGCCGGGCTATCCCGTGGCACTTTCTACAACTATTTCAAAGACATGGACGAGTGCGCCGCTGTCCTCGTCAATCTGTTCTTTGAGCATGTGACGTATCGGCGGTCGGCAACCAAGGGGCCGAGGAGCAGTTACGATGCGATACTCGACGCCAATACGGTCTATTGCCGCGCTTACGAGGCGAACGCCGGCGTCTACAGCCTGTTCTCCGAACTCGCCACACGTGACCCGGAGGTGCTGCGCATGCGCGAACGCATGAATTCAGAGTGGGTCGATCGCATCATAGCGGTCGTCGCCCGCCGTCGCGGTCGTCCATTTACCGAGGGTGAGCGCAGCAAATTTGAAGGTGTTCTGAGATTGATGATCGCTATGACGATCGAGAGCCTTCGAGAAAGATTTGTTCATGGCGACGCGCTGCTGTGTCGGTCGTTTCCCACCGCCGACAGCTTGGCAAAAGCTCTGTCGGATCAGTGGTACAAGGCGATGGAGGAATTCGATTGTCCAACCCAGCAGGCTACAGACGCCACTTGAAAACGTGTTCATGCCAAGCGGCTTCAGGCTTGGTGTGGCAAACTTCCCCATCACGTGAATTTAGAACGTTTGACAATGTGTTGTACGGAGGTGACTGCGTCGGTGTCAGCCCCTTCAGCATGTATTTCGGCCAGGGCCGGCCCATGGGTTGGCGCCTCGTCGGTGTTGATGGCCGCCGGCTTCTCCGACTCCTTCAAGCCGTTCGGCGCCTTGGCCGGGAAGCGCTTGGCGGAGGCGGCGGTGTTTCGTGTGGGAGAGAGGCGGAGGTCGATGATGATCCCAGGCTTGTCGGCGGCCCGGTAGAGGTGGGCCGACGTACCGCCCGGGGCACGATCCCACCCTCCGACGTGGCGACCCCTGACCTCCGACACCGCTTGGCCCCTTCCAGCGTCCAACCCTTCCGCCGCATGCCGGCCAACTTTGCAACAGAGCTGCTTCGCTGCGGAATACGCTCATGGCACCCGAAATCCGGCACTATCGCAAAGCCCTTCGGTAGGGAGAGGACCATGACGGCCAAATGCGACAGCTCTGGATGATCCTGCGGGCTGCCTTGACCTTTGCCCTCTTTTCACGGCATTATGATGCATCATGCATCGGATGACGAGGAAGGGCGGAGGATGAGCGGGTTCGATCTCACCCTTCTCGAACACGACAATCTCGGCGGCACGATTTACCAGAAATTGTGCGAGGCCCTGATGAAGGGCGCCTTCAAGCCGAACGATCGCCTCAAGATCCGTGATCTGGCCGACCGGCTGGGGACGAGCGTCACGCCGGTGCGCGACGCCATCCTGCGGCTGGTGCAGGATCAGGCCCTGGTGCTGCGCTCGCCGCGCGATATCCGCGTTCCGATGCTGACCCGGGCCACGTACCTGGAGATTCGCGACATCCGCGTCAATCTGGAAGGGCTGGCCGCCGCCCGCGCCGCCGAGCAGGCGACGCCCGCGCAGATCGCGGCCTTGGACTCCCTGCTCAAGCGCAACGAGGAGGCGATGGCCGCCGGCAACACCGCGCTGGCCACCGAACTCAACCAGATATTCCATTTCAAGGTGTCCGAGTTCGCGGATATGCCGGTGCTCGGCGACATTCTGCGGCGGCTGTGGCTGCAGATGGGACCCTTGATCGCCGACGTCTACGGCGGTGCCGGGCGCACGATGATCGACCACCATTACCCGTTGATGGACGCCATCCGCCGCCACGACGGCCCCGCCGCAGCCCACGCCATCCAGGCCGACATCCTGCTGGCCAGCGGCCCGATCCTGGAGAGGATCGACGGCGTGCACCCCGAGGCGCTCGCCGTCTGATCCCTCGCCGATCCCATCCGCTTTCTCAGCCGATCCACCCGCCACGATGATGCATCAAACATTGACCGCTTCGAACCACAAGGAGACACCGGCGATGACACCGGCCCCGATCCAGGGTGACGTTCTGACCACCGCCGCGCCGGCAATCTCCACGGAGGAGGCCGGCGCCATCCTGCAACGGTGGTTCGGCGTGGCCGGCACCGTCCGCGAGTTGAGCAGCGAGCGCGACCGCAACTTCCACATTGCCGCGCCCAATGAGCGAGGGGGGGCGGGGCGGGGCTATGTGCTGAAGTTCACCAACCCGGCGGAGCCGCAACCCGTCACCGGCTTCCAGACCGGGGCGATGCAGCATGTGGCCGAGCGTGACGCCACTCTGCCGGTGCCGCGGGTCGTGCCGACGCTGGACGGGGAGGCCCAGGCGATCGTCCAGATCGACGGCAGCGCCATGGTTCTGCGGCTGCTGACCTATCTCGAGGGGACACCGCTCCACGCCGCACCGCCTTCACCGGGGCTGATGCGGGCGCTGGGAACGACGCTGGCCCGGCTGGATCGGGCGCTGGCCGACTATGAGCATCCCGGTTCGGAGCGCGACCTGCTGTGGGACATCACCCGCACCGCCAGCGTCGCCGACCGGCTGCATTACGTGGCGGACGACCGGCGCCGCGGCATGGTCGAGCGCTTCGTCGCCCGCTTCACCGACGAGATCGCCCCCCGGCTGCCCACCCTGCGCCATCAGGTGATCCACAACGACCTGAACCCCCACAACGCGGTGGTCGATCCGATTGGGCACGAGACGGTCACCGGGATCATCGATTTCGGCGACGCGCTGCGGGCGCCGCTGGTCAACGATCTGGCGACGGCGCTCGCCTACCACGTCACCAGCGGCGAGACGCCCTTCGGCTCGGTGGTCGAGATGACCCGCGCCTACAACGCCGTGCTGCCGCTGACGGAGGACGAGGTGGAACTGCTGCCCGATCTGGTGGCGGGCCGCCTCGCCCTGACCATCGGCATCACCAGCTGGCGGGCGGCCGAATACCCCGCCAACGCCGCCTACATCCTGCGCAACGCCGAACGTGCCTTCGCCGGCCTGGACCGGCTGACCGGCGACGAGGCCGCCACCGCGCGCCGCCTGCTCCATCTCGCCTGCCAGAAAGTGTGAACCGCCATGACCATGATCAACGCCTACGCACCCGACTCCGCCGGGCCCCTGCCGGAGCGCGAGCGCGCCCTGATCGCCCGTCGCGAGAAGCTGCTCGGTCCGGCCTACCGGCTGTTCTACGCCGACCCGATCCATGTCGTGCGCGGGGAGGGCTCGTCCCTCTACGACGCCGAGGGCAACCGCTATCTGGACGCCTACAACAACGTCGCCTCGGTCGGGCATTCGCGGCCGGAGGTGGTGGAGGCGATGGCCAAGCAGGCGGCCGTGCTGAACACCCACACGCGCTACCTGACGGACGGCATCCTCGACTTCGCCGAAGCCTTCCTGGCGGAGTTCCCGGCGGAGCTGTCGCACCTGATGCTGACCTGCACCGGCAGCGAGGCCAACGATCTGGCCCTGCGCGTTGCCCGCGTCCACACCGGCGGGACCGGCGTCGTCATCGCGCACAACGCCTACCACGGCGTGACCTCGGCGCTGGCCGAGATGTCGCCCTCGCTGGGTGCCGCGGTGAAGCTGGGCGACCATGTCCGCGTCGTGCCGGCGCCCGACGGCTATCGCATGCCGGAAGCCGAGGTCGGCGCCGCCTTCGCCCGCTCCGTCGAGGCGGCCATCGCCGACCTGCGGGAGAAGGGGATCGCCCCGGCGGCGCTGCTGGTCGACACCATCTTCTCCAGCAGCGGCGTCTTCACCGACCCGGCCGGCTTCCTCGCCCCGGCGGTCGAGGTGATGCGCAAGGCCGGCGGTATCTTCATCGCCGACGAGGTGCAGCCCGGCTTCGGGCGGCTCGGCACGCACATGTGGGGCTTTGCGCGCCACGGGCTGGTGCCCGACATCGTGACGGTCGGCAAGCCGATGGGCAACGGCCATCCGGTGGCCGGCGCGGTGTTCCGGCCGGAGGTGATCGAGGCGTTCGGCAAGAGCCAGCGCTATTTCAACACCTTCGGCGGCAACCCGGTGTCCTGCGCGGTGGCCCTGGCGGTGCTGCGCGTGATCAAGGCGGACCGTCTGCAGGAGAACGCACTGACCGTCGGCACGGAGATGATCGACGGCCTGCGCGCGCTCGCCGCCAAGCATGAGCTGATCGGCGACGTGCGCGGCAGCGGGCTGTTCATCGGCGTCGAGATGGTGCGCGACCGCAAGCTGAAGACTCCGGCGTCGGAGGAGACGGCCCGCGTGGTGAACGGAATGCGCCAGCGCCGGGTGCTGATCAGCGCGACCGGGCAGGAGGGGCACATCCTGAAGATCCGCCCGCCGCTGGTCTTCTCGTCCGAGGACGCCACGCTGTTCCTCGCCACGCTCGATGAGGTGCTGACGGCGTTGTGAGTGACGGGCTTTAAGCCGCACCGTCCTGCTGAGCCTCTTCCGTCGGGCGGCTTTCCGTCACCAGTCGGTGGGGCAGGAGCGGCAGTCGGTCATCAGCGCGTCCTGGAAAATGGCGAAGCGGATCTTCGCGCCCTCCAGGTTGGCCTGCGACAGGTTGGTCAGGGACAGCTTGGCCTCCTGGAGGTTGGCGCCCTCCAGGTTGGCGCCGGTGAGGTCGGCCTTGTCGGCGCGCAGCGCCTCCAGATTGGCGGCGGTCAGGTCGGCCTGCCGCAGGTCGGCGCCGTTGGCGCGGGCAAATTCCAGGTTGGCGCCGCGCAGGCGGGCGCCGGACAGGCGCGTCCCCTGGAGGAAGGCGGTGCGCAAATCGGCGCCGTCGAGGATCGCCCCGCTGAGGTCGGCCCCACGCAGATCGGCGTGGCGCAGGTCGGCGCGCATCAGGTTGGCGCCGCGCAGGTCGGCGCCGGCCAGCGACAGGCTGCGCAGGTTGCGGTGGCGCAGGTCGATGCCGGGGCAGGCCGCCTTGGCCGTGAGGACGCAGCCGGCGACCTCGGTGACGCGCTCCTCCTCGCCGCCGCCGAGGCTGGCGGTTTCGACCTCGGCCGCCAGCGGGGCGGTGAGGGGTCCGGACAGGGACAGCAGGGCGCATAGGGCGAAGGCGGGTCGGAAGAGGCGGTTCATGGGGAGAACTCCCATCGCTGCAATGCGGGATGCCGGGGCGGGAAGGAGGGCCGATCGAGCCCGCTTCCCCGCCCCGGCGGGCGGTCACTTGACGGCGATCACTTGGCGCTGGAGACTTTCACGTCGGCCAGCTTGAACACCCAGAAGGAGCCGCCCTGGGTCACGCGGGTGGTCAGGTCGGCGAGATCGCCGCCCCACAGCGGCACGGCGCCGCCGTAACCGGTGGTGATGCCGACATACTGCACCCCGTCCAGCTCCCAGGTGACCGGGGAGGAGATGATGCCGGAGCCGGTCTGGAACTTCCAAAGCTCCGCCCCGGACTTGGCGTCGAACGCCTTGACGTAGCCGTCGCCGGTCCCGGTGAAGACCAGCCCGCCGGCGGTCGCCAGCGTGCCGGACCACAGCGGCAGCTCCTCCTTGTGCTCCCAGGCGATCTTGCCGGTCGTCGGGTCGATGGCGCGCAGGACGCCGACATGGTCCTCGAACATCTTGTGGATGCGGAAGCCCATGCCGAGATAGGCGGAGCCGGGGTTGTAGCCGACATGCTCCGTCCAGTAGTCCTCCTTCCAGTGGTTGGCGGCGATGTAGAACAGGCCGGTGTCCTCACTGTAGGACATCGGGTTCCAGTTCTTGCCGCCGAGGAAGGGCGGGGAGACCTCGACCGCCTTGCCGCGCTTCTCGCCCTCGGCGGGGGGCGGCGGGCGCTGGCCCTCCACCTCGATGGGGCGGCCGGTCTTCAGGTCGATGCCCTTGGCCCAGGTGATGCCGTCCACGAAGGGGAAGGCGGCCAGCACGCTGTTCGGCTTGTTCGCCTCGCCGCCCGCCGTCGCCAGCTTCGTCCGGTCGGTGACGTAGAAGAAGCCGTTGCGGTCGGCGTGGGCGGTCGCCTTGACCGTCTTGCCCGACGCGTCCTTGTAGTCGAACAGCACCAGCTCGTTGTTGCCGGAGAAGTCCCAGGTGTCGTTGGGGGTGTGCTGGTAGAAGCCCTTCAACTCGCCCGTGGTCGGATCGACATAGGCCTGGCCGGAGGTGTAGAGGCTGTCGCCGGGCCAGCGCGCCCAGCCGTTCCACGGCGCCGGGTTGCCGGTGCCGATGACGATGGTGTTGGTCTCCACGTCGAAGGTGGCGCTCTGCCACGGCGCGCCGCCGCCGTGGTTCCAGGCCTCGACGAGCTGCCCGTCCTTGTCGCGCGGCCAGGACGGCGCCTTGGCGTTGCCGGTCGGGGTGGTGTCCTTGCCGTCGAGCCGGCCCATGTGGCCCTCGACCAGCGGGCGCATCCAGATTTCCTCGCCGGTGTCGGGATCGCGGGCGAACAGGCGGCCGACCACGCCGAACTCGTCGCCCGACGAGCCGTGGATCAGCAGCATGCGCCCGGTCTTCTGGTCCTTCACGACGGTTGGCGCGCCGGTCATGGTGTAGCCGACCTTGTGGTCGGCGAACTTCTTGCGCCAGACGACCTTGCCGGTGTCCTTGTTCAGCGCGACGAGGGAGGCGTCGAGCGTGCCGAAGAACACCTTGTCGCCGTAGATCGCCGCCCCGCGGTTGACCACGTCGCAGCAGGGCCGGATGTCGTCGGGCAGGCGGTGGGCGTAGGTCCACAGCCGCTTGCCGGTGCGTGCGTCGAGCGCGAACATCCGCGAGTAGGAGGCGGTGACGTAGATCACCCCGTCATGGACCAGCGCCTGCGTCTCCTGCCCGCGCTGTTTCTCGTCGCCGAAGGAGAAGGACCAGGCGGGGACCAGCCGCGACACGCTGTTGGTGTCGATCTGCTTCAGCGGGCTGAAGCGCTTGCCCTCCACCCCCATGCCGTACATCAGCACGTCGCCGGCCGACTTGGCGTCGTTGGCGATGTCGTCCCAGGTGATGTCCGCCGCTTGAGCGCTTCCCCAGGCCGCCGGAGCGGTGGATGCCAGGAAGCCGGCCATCACTGCGGTTATGATTCGGCGTCGAATTTGTCCGGCTTTGCTTCCTGACTTGGTGTCCAAGGATGAAGTCATGCGTTTCCCCCGTGAAAGGCCGTTTTTGCCGGGGCGGATCGTCCGCCCGATCCGCCCCGGTTCCGGCACCGCGTCTTGCGCCCCCAATGTTCGTCTTGGCGGTTCTTCGGTTCTATTGGACGATACGGGGACGACGTTCTTGCAACGCGCGTATGACGACGTCCCGGAGGTGGCGGGAAAAATTCCTGCCGCCGCGGCAGGAGACCCGTCCGTCGGCTTGCGTCTCGTTCGAAGGACGCATAGCGCGGAGACCGGTTGCTTGGTTAACATTCCGCCGATGGTCCTATAAGCGTCTCGGAAGGATCAGACGGCGATGTCGTTGCGAATTCGCATGCTGGCCCTGATCGGGCTGTTCCTGGCGCTGCTGGCGGTGGCCGGCGCGGCTGTGATGATCGCCAACGCGCGCGACGCCGTCCGCGCGGAAATGGCCTCCGCCCTTGATCTCGGCATCGCTGTCGGGCGGGCGGAAGCCGGGCGGGGGCCAAGTCCGAACGCCGTCATGGCGCTCGACCGGTTGGGCCTGCGCCACCTGCGCTTCATTGCAGGCGAGGCGCCGCCCGACTCCCTGGGCGAGGGGGATGCCGCCCATGGGGCCGTTCCCGGCTGGTTCGTGGCCCTGATCGGCGTGACGCCGCAGGCCCATGCGCTGACCGGTGCCGATGGGCGCGTCCTGTTGACCGTGGTCGCCGAACCGCAGGACGAGGTGGCCGAGGTCTGGGAGGACATGCGGGACCTCGCCTTGGCGATGCTGGTGGCGGGGCTGCTGCTGCTGGGCGCCGCCTGGATGGCGGTGGGCCGGGCGCTTGCCCCGCTCGCCCGCATCGAGGCGGCGGTGCGGCGCCTGCGCGAAGGCGTTTACGAACCCGGACCGCGGGGCGGCCTTGCTGGAGGCGGCGTGCCGGAGCTGGTCCGGCTGGGCACCGGCATCGCCGCCCTGGCCGAGGAGCTGGCCGCGGCCGGTCGGGAGAACCGCCGGCTCGGCCAGAGGCTGATCGAGGCGCAGGACCGCGAGCGCCGCGACATCGCCCGCGAAATCCATGACGAGCTGGGGGCGGCGCTGTTCGCCATCAAGGTGGACGCCGGGCGCATCCTGCGCCTGAGCGAGGAGCCGAAGCCGGAAGCCACCATCAGCGAGCGGGTGGAGATCGCCGGACGCGCCCGCGCCGTGCTGTCCATGGCCGCGGACGTGCACCGGTTGAGCCGGCGCATCCTGGTCCGACTGCGCCCGGCCCTGCTCGACCAGTTGCCGCTGGGCGAAGCGCTGTCCGGGCTGATCGATGAGTGGGCGCGGCGGGAGCCGCAGGTGCGCTGGTCGCTGGACGTGGACGAGGACGGAACGCCGGACGGCATTGACGGGCTGGACGAGGTGCTGCGCCTGACAGTCTTCCGGCTGGCGCAGGAATCGCTGGTCAACGCCCTCCGCCACGCCCGGCCAACCAACGTCTCGGTGACGGTGCGGCGCCGGACCGACCGGGTGGAGCTCTTGGTGACCGACGATGGGCCGGGGTTCGGGCTGGGATTTAGGGAAGGGCCGGCCGGTGCGGCGGAGCTGGGTGGATTGGGCATTGCCGGGATGGCGGAGCGGGTGAAGGCGCTGGGCGGCACGCTGCGGATCGGATCGGACGGCGGGCAGGGCACCCGCGTGGCCGCTTGCCTGCCCTGTGTCCCGGTCGGGCTGGAGGGCGTGGCATGACCCCGACGATCCTCCTGGTGGACGATCATCCGGTGGTGCGCGCCGGTTGCCAAAGCCTGCTCGCCGAAGCCGGGCTCAGCCGCGTCGTCGAGGCCGCCGACGTAGCGGTGGCGCTGGCGCTGTGGCGCTCGGAACGGCCGGACGTGGTCATCCTCGACCTCAACCTGCCGGGGGGCGCCGTTGGAAGGGATGGCGGCGGGATGGAAGTGCTTCGCGTGATGCGGGCGGAGAACCCGGCGGTGCCGGTGCTGATCTTCAGCATGCACGAGGACCCGGCCATCGCCGCGCGGGCGCTCAAGGCGGGGGCCAGGGGCTACGTCACCAAGAACGACGCTCCGGAGACGCTGGTGACGGCGGTGCGTTGCGTGCTGGCGGGCCGCGTCCATCTCGACCACGCGCTGGCGCGCGAGCTGGCGCTGATGGCGCTGGCCCCGAGCGACGACCCGCTGGCGGTGCTGACCCAGCGCGAGCGGGAGATCCTGGCGCTGGTGGGCCGCGGCCTGACCGCGGCGGCCATCGCCGAGGCGCTGGGCATCAGCCAGAAGACCGTCGCCAACGCCTGCACCCAGATTAAGGACAAGCTGGGCGCCGACAGCACGCGCGCCCTGATCCGCATCGCCATCGACCACGGGCTGGCGGCTTAAGCGTCCCCGTGGGCGAAACCGTCACGGTGCCTGGGTGGCGTCCTCACGCTTGCCCTTGCGCGCCCGGCTGGGCATCTCGCCGAACTGGGTCTTGAAATCGCGGGAGAAATGGGCGGCGTCGGCGAAGCCGCAGTCGAAGGCGATCTCGGTGATCGTCCGGCGCGTGTGTTCCAGCAGCCAGCGGCCGTAATCCAGCCGCAGCCGGCGCTGGAAGGCCGAGGGCGAGATCCCCAGCGCGGCCTGGAAGGACCGTTCGAGTTGCCGGGCGCTGACCCCGACGTAACGGGCGATGGCCTCGACGGAGGGCGGGGAGTCCAACCTCTGCTCGATGAAATGCGTCGCCTGACGGACGCGGGCGTCGGTCACGCCGTCGAGGTTGGCGTAGAAATGCGCCTGCGGCAGCGCGCCGGGGCGGATGTCCTGAAGCATCATGTGGCGGACGGCCTGCCGCGCCTTCTGCCCGCCGCAATGCCGCCCGACGAGGTAGAGGCCGAGGTCGATGGCCGCCGTCGATCCGGCGCAGGTGATCAGGTCACCCTCGTCGATGAACAGATGGTCCACCGAGGCGTTGGCGGTCGGGAAACGCTCGCGGAAGGTGTCCAGCACGTTCCAATGAACGCAGACGCGGCGCGTGCCGACGAGGCCGGCGCGCGCGATGGCGAAGGTGCCCGTGCAGATGCCCAGAAGCCGCACCCGCTGCGCCGCCACCGCGCGCAGATAGGCGGTCACCGGCCCCGGCACCTCGTTCCGGTAATCGTTGCCGCCGCACACCGCGACGTAATCAAAGGGCGCCGGGGTGAGCAGGTCGCTGTTGGGGGTCACCAGCACGCCGCAGCTCGACCGGCGCGGCTGCCCGCCGACGCTCATCACCGTCCAGCTTGCGTCGATTTGACGGCTGCGCCCTCCAGGATCGGCGGCGAGCCGGAGCGCGTCGATCAGCCCGGAAAAGGCGGTCAGCGTGAACTGGTCGAGCAGCACGAAGCCGATGCGCAACCTGGGATCGGTCGCACACGAAGCGTCGCGGTCGGGGGCATCGGTCATGTCGGATCTGGGCGTCGGCATGTCGGAAATATTCAAGGATTCGGCAGCATTCTTCTATCGGAAAATACGCTCGAACAATTAGCTTTCGAACGAACCATGGCTCTGACGCCCGCTGGACCGACACCACGAAGGAACCGGTCATGACCCATCCGCGCGCCGCCACCCGCACCACCGCCCGCCTCGCCGCCCTGTCCGCCGTCCTGGCGGCCGGAGTCTCCCTCCACGCCCTGCCGGCCGCGGCCCAGGGCGAGATCCGCGTCGCCTGGTACGGCGGCAACTGGGGCGAGGCCTTCCGCACCTGCGTCGCGGAGCCCTTCACCAAGGCGACCGGCGTCCGCGTCGTGCCGGAAATCGGCACCTCGACCGTGACCTTCGCCAAGCTGCAGCAGCAGAAGGACGCGCCGACGCTCGACGTCGCCTACATGGACGGCGGCATCAGCGAGATGGCGCAGGGGGCGGGCGTGCTGGACGCCATCGACCCGACGGGCGTGCCGAACCTGGCGAAGGCGTTGCCGGAGGCGCTCTACAAGGCGGACGGGTCGATCTTCGCCGTGGGGTCCGGCTACTACTCGCTCGGCCTGACCTACAACACCAAGGAGATCAAGACCCCGCCGACCTCGTGGAACGACCTGTGGAAGCCGGAATTCGCGGACACGGTGACGATCCCGTCGCCGGCCAACTCCTCCGGCGTGCCCTTCGTCATGTTCCTGAACCGCATGTGGGGCAACCCGCCGGGCGACCTGTCCAAGACCTTCGAAAAGCTGAAGACGCTGAAGACCGCGCTCTACTTCGACAGCTCGGGGGCGGCCAGCAACGCCTACCAGAGCGGCGAGGCGATCATCGGGGCGCATTTCAACGTCGGGGCCTGGGATCTGGCCGACAAGGGCCTGCCCATCGGCTTCGCCGTTCCGAAGGAAGGCGTCTGGGCCACCGACGCCCGCCTGCATCTGGTCAAGAACGCGCCGCACAAGGCCGACGCCCAGCGCTTCATCGACACCGCCCTGACCCCGCAGGCCTCGGCCTGTCTGGCGGAGAAGCTCTATCTCGGCCCGGCGGTGCAGGGCGTGTCGGTGTCGCCGGACGTCGAGCGCAAGCTGCCCTGGGGTGTCGGCGGGTCGGTCAAGAACCTCCAGCTCTTCAACTGGGCGGACATCAACCGGGACCGCGCGGCGATCACCGACGCCTGGAACCGCGAACTCGCCCGCCAGTGAACCGCAGCCAGCCGGGGACCCCCATCATGTCCGACGCCCTGCTCTCCATCCGCTCCATCGACAAGCATTTCGGCGCCTACCACGCGCTGAGGGACGTGTCGCTGGATGTGGCCCACGGCGAGTTCGTCGCCCTGCTGGGGCCGAGCGGCTGCGGCAAGACGACCCTGCTGCGCTGCATCGCCGGCTTCCTCTCCCCCGATTCCGGAACCATCCGGATCGGCGGGGAGGACGTGACGCGGCTGCCGCCGCACCGGCGCCCGCTGAACACGGTGTTCCAGCACTACGCCCTGTTCCCGCATCTGAGCATCCTCGACAACGTGGCCTACGGGCCGCGCCGTCACGGGGTGGCGCGGGGCGAGGCGTTGGAGCGCGCCCGCGAGGCGCTGGAACTGGTCGGGCTGGACTCCGCCGCGGGGCGCTACCCGCGGGAGCTGTCGGGCGGCCAGCAGCAGCGCGTCGCCCTGGCGCGGGCCTTCGTCAACCGCCCGAAGCTCCTCCTGCTCGACGAGCCGCTGAGCGCGCTCGACCTGAAGCTGCGCAAGCGGATGCAGATCGAGCTGAAGCATCTCCAGGAGAAGCTCGGCATCGCCTTCGTGTTCGTGACCCACGACCAGGAGGAGGCGATGAGCATGGCGAACCGCATCGTCGTCATGAACCGCGGCGTGATCGAGCAGGTCGGCGACGGACGGGCCATCTACACCCGCCCGGCCAGCCGCTTCGTCGCCGACTTCATCGGCGAGGCCAACCTGCTGCCGGGAACGGCGGAGGGCGACGCCGGGGTGCGGCTGGCGGTGGGGTCGGCGCTGCTGCCCCATCTCGGCACCGACACCCGGCAGCGCTACACCGCGGTGCTGCGGCCCGAACATGTCGAGCTGCTGAACCAGCCGGAGGCGCCGGGCCTGATCACCGACCAGGGCTTCGTCGAGGACGTCATCGACACCGGCGGGCACACCGTCGTGACGGTGCGGGTCGGCGAGCATCTGCTGGCCAGCCGCCGGCTGGGCATGGCGGGGGAGGGGCTGAAACCGGGGGCGCCGGTCTTCGTCGGCTTCCGTCCGGGGCACGTCCACATCGTCGCCGAACCGGCTTCGCACCGGTCCGGACCATGAGCACGACCATGAGCGCCGCCATGAACCGAGCCTTGCCCCTGCTGGCGGCCCCGGTCGCCTTCTTCGTGGCCTTCTTCGCCGTTCCGATGATCGTGGTCGTGTCGTCCAGCCTGATGGCCGGCGGCGTGCCGTCCCTCGGCAACTACGCGCGGGTGCTGTTCGACCAGTATCACTGGGACGTGCTGGCGGCGACCTTCCGCATCGCCGGGCTGACCACGGTGGCCTGCGCGCTGCTCGGCTACCCGCTGGCCTATTATCTGGTGCGGGTGGTCAAGTCGGCGGCGCTGCGGCGGACCTGCGTCATCCTGCTGGTGCTGCCGCTGTTCACCAGCAACATCGTCCGCTCCTTCGGCTGGATGGTGCTGCTGGGACGCAACGGCCTCGTCAACGACGCGCTGGTCGGGGTCGGCATCCTGGACCGACCGATGCGCTTCCTCGGCACCGAGCTGGGCATCGTGATCGGGCTGGTCTACATCCTGCTGCCCTTCATCGTGCTGGCCGTCGGCAACGCGCTGGCCGCGGTGGACCCGGCGCTGGAGGATGCCTCCTCCGACCTCGGCGCCACGCCCTTCGACACCTTCCGCACGGTCACCTTTCCGCTCTGCCTGCCGGGGCTGATGTCGGGAATCGTCATGGTCTTCACCCTGGCGGTCAGCGCCTACGTCACGCCGGCCCTGCTGAGCGGCGGCAAGATCACGGTCTTCCCCATGCTGATCTTCCAGCAGTACAGCACGGTCTTCGACGTGAACTACGGCGGCGCGCTCAGCATGACGCTGCTGGTCATGACGCTGGTCCTGGTCGGTCTGGCCGGCTGGATCGGCAGCGCCGGCGCAACGGGGAGGAAAGCCCAATGATCGCCCGGCTTCTTCTGCGGGTGGTGTCCTGGTCGGTCATGGCCTACCTGATCCTGCCGCTCCTGGTCATCGTCGGTTCCTCCTTCACCGCCACCAGCTACCTCGCCTTCCCGCCGCAGGGGCTGACGCTCGACTGGTACGGGCGGATGCTCGGCGACACCTCCTATCTGGCGGCCTTCGGCACCAGCACCCTGCTGGCCTTGGTCGCCACGGCGGCGGCCCTGCTGCTCGGCGTTCCGGCGGCGCTGGCCATTGCCCGCTGCGAGTTTCCGGGCAAGAAGTTCCTGCTGTCGCTGCTGATGTCGCCGCTGGTCCTGCCGCACGTCGTGCTGGGCGCCGCCCTGCTGCAATACTGCGCGGCGCTGGGTCTGATGCGCAGCTTCACGGCGCTGCTGGTCGGGCACATCGTGATCATCATGCCCTTCGTCCTGCGCTCCGTCCTGCCGCAGCTGACGCCGGAGCAGCGGGCGCTGGAGGAGGCCTCCGCCGACCTGGGCGCCCGCCCGATGGAGACCTTCTTCCTCGTCACGCTGCCGCAGATCCGCAGCGGCTTGGCGAGCGGCGCGATCTTCGCCTTCATCTCCTCCTGGATCAACGTCGAGCTGAGCATCTTCAACACCACGGCGGAGATGACGACCATCCCGGTCAAGCTCTTCAACTACGTCCAGTACACGATCGACCCGGTCATCGCCGCGGTGTCCTCCATCACCATCGGCGTGGCGGCCCTGGCGATCATCATCCTCGACCTCACCGTCGGGCTGCACCTTCTGTCGGACCGGCGCTGACCGGTCCCGACACCCTCCGCTTCATCCCCCCGATCCAACACTGAATCCGATCCACGAAAGGGTCCTTCCATGCGCATGCAAGACGCATTCGATGTCCTGTACACCCACACCGAGGGCGAGCCGCTCTGCATCATCCACAGCGGCATCCCCTATCCGGCCGGTTCCAGCATCCTGGAGAAGCGCCAGTTCCTGGAGACCCATTACGACTGGCTGCGCGAGGCCCTGATGCGCGAGCCGCGCGGCCACAAGGACATGTTCGGCGTCTTCCTGACCCCGCCGTCCGGCCCGGACTACGACGCCGGTCTGATCTACATCGACGGCACCCAGTATTCGCACATGTGCGGCCACGGCACGATCGCCGTCGCCATGGCGATGGTCGCCAACGGCCTCGTCCGCCGCGGCGAGAACGGGCGCACCACCATCCGCTTCGAGACCACCGCCGGCCTCGTCGTCGCCGAGGTGGCCCATGAGGGCGACCGGGTGCTGTGGACCAAGTTCGAGAACGTTCCGGCCTACGTCGCCGCGCAGGACGTGGCGTTCGAGCTGCCGGAGATCGGCCCGCTGAAGGCCGACATCGTGTGGGGCGGCAACTATTTCGGCATCATCGACCTGACCGGAACCTCGCTGCGCATCGGGGCGGAGAATGGCACCGCCCTGTCTCATTACGGCATCCTGGCGCGTGAGCAGCTCCGCCAGAAGGTGGCGATCCAGCACCCGGCGTCGGCGCACATCAACAACTTCAACTTCGTGACCTTCTGGCACGAGCCGACCATCGAGGGCGCCTTCTACAAGAACGTCCACGTCTTCAGCGCCGGCCAGCTCGACCGCTCGCCGGGCGGCACCGGCACCAGCGCGATGATGGCGATGTTCGAGGCGCGCGGAAAGATGGCGATCGGCGACACCATCCGCTCCGAGGGCCTGCTCGGCACCGGCACCTTCGAGGGCAGCCTGCTCGGCGAGACCCGCCTGAACGGCGTGCGCGCCGTGCGCCCGACCGTGAAGGGCACGGCCAGCATCCTCGGCACCGCCCGCTGGGTCATCGACCGCAACGATCCGGTCGGCGCCGGCTTCCTGGTCGCCTGACCGGTCCTCATCAGTCGCGTCCTCGACTTCGTCCCGGCGTCCTCTCAGGGCGCCGGGACCTTTGTGCTGCGCCGACGGGCGATCCATCTGCCCGTATCGGCGCACCGTCGTTGTATACAATAAAGCTCACTCGGTGTTCGGGACCGTGAAGACGGCCCGCCCGGCGCGGACATGGGCGCGCATCACCGACGAGGCCCATTCCCCATCGCGGGCGGTCAGGGCTTCGACGATCTCGCGGTGGTGGTTCATGCTGCGGGCGAGGTCGCGCCGGCTGTAGCGGGCGAAGGTCCGCAGCACCAGCGGCATCTCCACCACCTGCCGGATCATCTGGCCCAGGCGCCGATCCCCGGCGATGTCGATCAGCAGGCCGTGGAAGCGGTCGTTCAGCGGCGTGATGCGCGAGAAGTCCACCGCGTTGCCGTCCCCCACCACCGCCTCCATCGCGTCGCACAGCGCCGCCAGTTCGGTGAGATGCCGCGGTTCCGCGCGGCTGGCGGCGAGGCCGGCCACTTGGCTTTCCAGCGTCGCGCGCAGTCCGAAAATCTCGTCGAGATCCTGGATCGTCCAAGCGTTCACCTTGGCGCCGAGGTTTGGGACGAGTTGTAGCAGCCCGTCGGCGGACAGCCGGCGCAGCGCCTCGCGCACCGGGGTGCGGCTGACCCCGGTCAGTTCGGCCAGTTCCTGCTCGCGCAGATGGGCGCCCGGCGGCCAGCGGCTGGCCAGGATGCCCTCCCGGATGAAGCGGTAGGCACGGTCGGCGGCGCGGTTGGAGCCACCGCTGAAGCCGTTGTCCCATTGGGGCGCCAGAGCCCCGGCGCTGTCCGACATGCTGACCTCCCTTGCGCTTCTGTCCGGCGCCTGAACTTTTCGGGTTGCGTTGTATACAATGACGCATTATGTTCGTTGACACAACAAATTAACAGCCCGCTTCCGGTGCGCCCTGTTGGACGCTGCCGGCGGACGCGGCGGCAAGGGAGGGATACAACCGGTGACGACACCCGCACAACGCCTGAAAACGTTTCTGGAGGCTCCCGGCCTTCACCTGATGCCCTGCTGCTTCGACGCCCTGTCGGCACGGCTGGTCGAGCAGGCCGGTTTCCGCGTCAGCCTGATGAGCGGCTTCGCCGTCTCGGCCACCCGGCTGGGGATGCCGGACACCGGGCTGATCTCCTTCGCCGAAATGCTGGACCAGCTCCGCAACGTATGTCAGGCGGCCCCCGGCCTGCTGGTGATCGGCGATGGGGACACCGGCTACGGCAACGCCATGAACGTGCAGCGCACCGTGCGCGACTACGCCCGCGCCGGGGCCGCCGCCGTCCTGATCGAGGATCAGGTCAGCCCCAAGCGCTGCGGCCACACCAAGGGCAAGCAGGTCGTCGGGCGGGCCGAGGCGCGCATGAAGATCCGCGCCGCCGTCGATGCCGCCCGGTCAGGGTCCGACGACATCCTGATCCTGGCGCGGACCGACGCGCGCGCCACGCACGGCTTCGACGCGGCGCTGGAGCGCTGCCAGGATTTCGTGGAGGAGGGCGCCGACATCATCTTCATGGAGGCCCCGCACAACGAGACGGAAATGGCCGCCTTCTGCGCCGGCATCGACCGGCCGGCCATGGCGAACATGGTGCGCGGCGGCCAGACGCCGATGCTGCCGCCCCGCGAGCTGGAGGCGCTGGGCTTCAAGCTTGCCGCTTACCCGCTGACCCTGATGTCGGCGGCCATCGACGCCATGCGCGCCGCCCTGACCGCGGTGGCGGACGGGCGGGAGAGCCAGGTGGCCCAGGCCGATTTCGAGGCGCTGAAGAGTCTCGTCGGCTTCCCCGACTACTACGAGCGGGAACAGGCCTACCGGGCCGCCGAGTGACGCGCAGAAAACCTTATGCCGGGGACACCGACATGACCACGCCGCGTTCCATCATCGACAAGATCTGGGACCAGCACGTCGTCGCCGATCTGGGCGACGGACGGGTGCTGCTCCACATCGACCGCCACATGCTGCACGAGGTCACCAGCCCCCAGGCCTACGCCGGGCTGGCCGCCGCCGGGCGCCGGCTGCGCCGTCCCGACCTGACCTTCGCGACGGCGGACCACATCGTCTCGACCGAGAGCGGCCGCACCGACGACACGGTGCCCGGCGGGCCGGAGATGATCCGCGCCCTGCGCTCCAACGCCGAGGCCACCGGCGTCGCCCTGTTCGACCTGGGCGACGTGCGCCAGGGCATCGTCCATGTGATCGCGCCGGAGCTGGGGATCGCCCTGCCAGGCGCCACCCTGGTCTGCGGCGACAGCCACACCAGCACGGTCGGCGCGCTGGGCGCCATGGCCTGGGGCATCGGCACGTCGGAGGTCGAGCATGTCATGGCGACGCAGACGGCCATCCTGCGCCGCCCGCCGACCATGCGCATCACCTTCAACGGCACCCGCCCGGTGGGCGTGTCGGCCAAGGACATGGTGCTGAAGCTGATCGCCACCATCGGCACCGCCGGGGCGACCGGCTACGGCGTCGAATACGCCGGCCCGGCCATCCGCGCGCTCTCCATGGAGGAGCGGATGACCGTCTGCAACATGTCGGTGGAGCTGGGCGCACGCTTCGGCCTGATCGCGCCCGACGAGGTGACCTTCGCCTATCTCCGGGGGCGGCCCTTCGCCCCGACGGGTGACCTGTGGGATCATGCGGTGGCGGCGTGGCGCGCCCTGGCGAGCGATCCCGGCGCCCGCTTCGACGCCGAGGTCGAGCTGGACGTCTCGACGCTCACGCCGCAGGTGTCCTGGGGCACCAGCCCGCAGGACTGCATCGGCGTCGGCGAGACCGTTCCCGATCCGGAGCGCGAGGCCGACCCCAAGCGCCGGCAGGCGATGCGCCGGGCGCTCGACTACATCGGGTTGGAACCGGGGACGCCGATCCGCGACCTGCCGGTGGACATGGTCTTCATCGGCTCCTGCACCAACAGCCGCATCGAGGATTTGCGGGCCGCCGCCGCCGTTCTGAAGGGGCGGCGGGTCGCCGACGGCCTGCGCGCTCTGGTCGTGCCGGGCTCCGGCCAGGTGCGCCGGCAGGCGGAGGCGGAGGGGCTGGACCGCGTGTTCACCGCCGCCGGCTTCGAATGGCGGGAGCCGGGCTGTTCCATGTGCGCCGGGATGAACGCCGACCGGGTGCCGCCGGGCAAGCGCTGCGTCGCCACCTCGAACCGCAACTTCGAAGGCCGCCAGGGGCCGGGGGCGCGCACCCACCTCGCCAGCCCCGCCACCGCGGCGGCGGCGGCCGTGGCGGGACGCATCGTCGATGTCCGCAGCCTGGAAGGGAACGCCTGACATGCCCGAACCCATCAACCGCATCACCGGGATCGCCGCACCACTGCCGCGCGCCAACGTCGACACCGACGCGATCATCCCCAAGGCGCATCTGTTGACCATCCACCGCAGCGGGCTCGGTGCCGGTCTCTTCTCCGAATGGCGGTTCGACGACGACGGCCGGGAACGGCCGGACTTCGTCCTCAACCAAGCGCCCTGGCGGGAGGCCAAGATCCTGCTGGCCGGCGAGAATTTCGGCTGTGGCTCGTCGCGCGAGCACGCGGTGTGGAGCCTGATGGACTTCGGCATCCGCTGCGTGATCGCGCCCAGCTTCGCCAGCATCTTCCACGAGAACTGCCAGAAGAACGGTCTGGCCGCGGTGACTCTGGACGAGGTTGCGCTCGCCCATCTCGTCGCCGTCGCCCAGGCGACGCCGGCCGCTGCCACGACGGTGGACATCGAGACTTGCCGCGTCACCGCCCCGGATGGGCGGGAGTTCCCATTCACCATGGAGACGGCGCGGCGGCAGGCGCTTCTGGAAGGGTTGGACGAGATCGGGGCCAGCCTGCGCCACGACGACGCCATGGCGGCGTTCGAGGCGCGCGACCGGGCGCAACGCCCGTGGATTCACGCCCTACCCACCGCCTGACGGGTCCGGGTCAACGCGCATGGCCGGAAAGGCCAGCGGCTATTGGGAGGAACAGCGATGTCGTTCATGACCACGATGAAGCGCAAGGCGGTCCTGGGGGCGGCGGCCATGGGAGTGGCGCTTGCCACCCTGGTCCCGGCGCAGGCCGAGGAGATCACGGTTACCCACTGGGGCGTCCTGATGTACGGCGCTCCCTACGCCGTGGCCATGGAGAAGGGCTACTACAAGGAGCAGGGGCTGGACATCACCGGCGTCCTGACCTCCAAGGGCGGCGGCACGACCATGCGCAACGTCATGGCGGCGCCGATGCCTTACGGCGAGGTCGCCCTGTCGGCGGCGGTGGCCGCCATCAACCAGGGTCTGGACGTGAAGATCATCCACACCGGCGTCCGCACGGCGGGCGAGATCCTGTGGGTGACCAAGCCGGACTCCCCGGTCAAGACCGCCAAGGACCTGGACGGCAAAAAGGTCGCCTTCACCAGCCCGAAGTCGGTCACCGACATGCTGCTGACCATGGTGAAAGACAAGCACGGCATCACGGTGGACGGCGTATCCGCGGGCGGCGTCGGCGGCGGCCTGACCATGCTGGAGCAGGGTGGGGTGGCCGCCGCCCCGGTGATGGACCCGATCTGGGCGCGCGTGCAGAACAAGTACCGCATGGTCTTCGCGGTCGAGACCGAGCTGCCGACCATGGTGCAGACGGTGGGCGTCACCACGTCGGACTTCGCCGCGAAGAACGGCGACAAGCTGAAGAAGTTGATCGAGGCACGGCGCAAGGGGGTGGACTTCGTCTACGCCAACCCCGAAGAGACCGCCAAGATCATGACCAAGTACTATGACATCGACGAGGCGATCGCGCTGCAGGCCCTGAAGAATCTGGCGACCATCAAATATTGGAGCGCCGGCGACTTCGAGTATGACGGGATGAACAACCTGATCAAGGGGCTGCAGATCATCGGCGAGGTCAAGGGCGAGGTCGACTGGTCGAAGCACGCCGACGCCTCGTTCCTGAAATAATCAGCCTGACGCATCACGATGACCGGGAGGAAGCCCCCGATGAAAGCCAACGTCGCCGCCAAGCGCGACCCGCAAGAGGAGGCGGGGGCTTTCCCCGCCCCGGCCGCCCACGCCGAACTGAAGGGGGTCAGCCGCATCTACGGCGTTCCCGGCCACGGCGGGGTGCACGCGCTGGGCCCCGTCGATCTGACCTTGCGGCAGGGGGAGTTCTTCTCCGTCGTCGGACCGTCGGGCTGTGGCAAGTCTACGCTGCTCGACGTGCTGTCCGGCCTGTCCGTGCCGACCGAGGGATCGGTGACCTTCGAAGGCAAGCCAGTGGCCGGCAAGGTCCCGGACGGCGTCGGGGTGGTGTTCCAGGAGGACGCCACCTTCCCCTGGCTGACCGTGTGGGACAATATCGCCTTCGGCCTGCGCCGGGCGGGCGTCGATCCGGCGGAGATCGAACGGCGGGTCAATTACGCCGTCGGCTTCGTCGGGCTGAAGGACTTCGCCAAGGCCTATCCGGTGCAGCTGTCCGGCGGCATGCGCCAGCGCGTCTGCATCGCCCGCACGCTGGTGATGCGGCCGCGCCTGATCCTGCTGGACGAGCCGTTCGGCGCGCTCGACGCCCAGACCCGCCTGATCATGGGCGACGAGCTGCTGAAGCTGTGGCGCGAGACCGGGGCCACGGTGATGCTGATCACCCACGCGCTGGACGAGGCGGCCATGCTGTCGGACCGCATCGGCGTGATGTCGGCCCGGCCCGGACGGATCATCGAGGAGATCGAGACGGGCTGGTCGCGCGAGCGCGATTCCCGCATCGCCAGCGAGGACGGTTTCGGCCAGATCACCGCCCGGCTGTGGCGCCTGCTGCGCGAGGAGAGCCTGAAGGCGGCGGGCCTCGCCGGGGGTGGGTCGTGAGCTGGGCGGGCTGGCTCCGCCTGGTCGTGGTGAGCGGCGCCGTCCTGCTGCTGGAGGTGCTGTGCCGCGCAGGCGTCATCGCCAAGACGGTCCTGCCGGCGCCCAGCGTCATGGCCGGCGACCTCTACCGCCTTCTCGCCTCGGGGGCGGCCAGCGCCGACATCGGCGAGACGTTGGGCAACGTCGCCATGTCGGTGATCGCCTCGATCCTGCTTGGCTTTGTCGCCGGTGTGGCGATCCACGCCATGCCGCGGGTGCGCCGGGCTCTCGACCCCTTCCTGGCGACCTATTACGCCGTGCCCTTCTTCGTCTTCTACCCGGTGCTGATCGTGATCTTCGGGCTGGGGGCGGCGCCCATCGTGGTGATCGGCACGCTGTTCGGCGTGGTGGCGATGCTGATCAACACGCTGAACGGGCTCGATCGGATTCCCCGCGTCCTGCTGAAGACCGCGCGTGTCCACGGCATGGACCCGGTGCGCACGGCGCTGATGGTCAAGCTGCCCAGCGCGGCGCCCTTCCTGTTCACCGGGGCCAAGCTCGCCATCGCCTACTGCTTCATCGGCGTCATCGCGGCGGAGTTCATCATGTCCTCCTCGGGCATCGGCTACAGCATCGCCTATGCCTTCAACAACTTCGACAACGCGCGGATGTACGCGCTGATGCTGTTCATCATCGTCCTGGTGACGGTGCTCAACGCGGTGCTCTTCACCTGGGAGCGCCGGATCATGCAGCGGCGGAGGCGCTGACGGCCATGCACAAAAAGACCGACACGCTTCTCGTCATCGTCGCGCTGGTGGTGCTGTGGCAGGTCCTGCATTGGATCGTCGGCAGCGTCGCCCTGACCTCTCCCGCCGACACGCTGACCCGCGCCGTGGAACTGCTGGGCTCCGCCACCTTCTGGCCGCACGTCGCGGAAACCGGCGTCGCGCTGCTCTATTCGCTGCTTCTGGCGGTGCTCGGCGGGTTGACCATCGGCATCGCGCTGGGCATCAACCGGCTGGCCGGGGAGGTGGCGGAGCCGATCCTGGTGTCGCTGTATTCGCTGCCCAAGATCACGCTCTACCCGGTGATCCTGCTGGCCTTCGGGCTGGGCCTGTCGGCCAAGGTGGCCTTCGGGACGATCCACGGCATCGTCCCGGTGATCATCTTCACGATGAACGCGGTCCGCACCATCCCGCCGGTGATGCTGCGCAGCGCGCGGGTGATGCGCCTGTCGCCGCCCCAGCTCGTCTCCACCATCATCCTGCCCGCCGCCTTGCCGGAGCTGGTGTCCGGTCTGCGGGTGGGCTTCTCGCTGACCCTGCTGGGCGTGCTGATCGGCGAGATGTTCGCCTCGCAGCGCGGCCTCGGCTACCTCGTCATGAACGCCATCGGCGGGCACGACGTGCGCACCATGATGGCCGTGGTGCTGATCCTCGCCACCACCGCCGTGCTCATCAGCACCGGCCTGCTGCACATCGACCGGCGCATGCACCGGCGGGCCTCTTAAAGACTTCCGGAGATTCCACAGACATGACCATTTCTCTCAAACAGCGCCTGTCGCAGCCGGGCCTGATCTCGGCCCCCGGCGTGTTCGACATGATCTCGGCCAAGGTGGCGGACGGCATGGGGTTCGACGCGCTGTACATGACCGGCTACGGCACCGTCGCCAGCCATCTCGGCCTGCCGGACGCCGGGCTCGCCACCTTCAGCGACATGGTCGGCCGGGTGCGGGCCATCGCGCGCGGCACCTCGACGCCGCTGATCGCCGACGGCGACACCGGCTACGGCGGCCTGCTGAACGTCGATTTCACCATCCGCGGCTACGAGGAAGCGGGGGCCGCGGCCATCCAGCTCGAAGACCAGGAATTCCCGAAGAAGTGCGGCCACACGCCGGGCCGCCGGGTCATCCCGATGACCGACATGGTGCGCAAGATCCGTGTCGCCTGCGAGGCGCGCTCGTCGAGCGACTTCCTGATCATCGCCCGCACCGACGCCCGCACCACGCTGGGCCTCGATGAGGCGCTGCGCCGCGCCGACGCCTACGCCGAGGCCGGCGCCGACATCATCTTCGTGGAAAGCCCGGAGAGCGAGGCGGAGATGGAGCGGATCTGCCGGACCATCGGCAAGCCGCTGATCGCCAACATGGTGGAGGGCGGGCGCACGCCGGTGATGACCGGGGCGCGGCTGGAGGAGCTCGGCTACCGCATCGCCATCTTCCCGGCCACCGGCTTCCTGGCGATGGCCGCGGCGCTGCGCAGCGCCTACGGCGAAATCCTCGCCAAGGGGTCGAGCGCCGAGTATCGGGGAGAGCTTTATCCCTTCCCCGACTTCACCCGGCTGATGGGCTTCGAGCGCGTCTGGGAGTTCGAGAAGCGCCACCCCGAGACGGAGTAACCGTCCACCGTCTCAGCTCTGCGGCGTTTTTCCGGGGGCACGGCAGGGGAACTCGACGGTGAATCGCGTTCCTTCGCCGGGCTGGCTGTCCAGGTGGATGGTGCCGCCGAGCTGACCGGTGATCAGGTTGAAGACGATGTGCAGGCCGAGCCCGGTCGAGCCGGTGCCCCGCCGCGTCGTGAAGAAGGGCTCGAACACCTTGCCGTGGTTCTCCGCGGGGATGCCGCAGCCGTCGTCCTGATAGACCAGCCGCACCCCGTCGTTCTCCAGCGTCTGCGCGGTGATGGCGATCCGGCCCTTTTCGCCCTCCCGGTAGGCGTGGTTGACCGAGTTGGTGATGAGATTCGTCACGATCTGGGCGATCACGCCGGGGTAGCTGTCCAGTTCGATGCCCTTGGGGCACTCCAGCCGCACCTCGTGGCCCGGGCGGTGCCAGGTCGGGCGCAGGCTGACCAGAACCTCCTCCAGATAGCCGCGCAGGTCGAACCGGCGGCGGTCGCTGCGCGTCTGGTCCGAGGCGACCTGCTTGAAGCTCTGCACCAGATCGGCGGCGCGGGTGGCGTTGCTGATCATCAGCGTGGCAGCGTCGTGCGCGGCCTGCATGAAGTCCTGGAAGTCGGCCCGGCGCATCTTGCCGGTGTCGGACAGCGTTTCGAGCGCGCTGATCTTCTCGCCGAGATAGGAGGCGCTGGTCATCACGATGCCGATGGGCGTGTTGATCTCGTGCGCCACCCCGGCGACGAGCTGCCCCAGCGAGGCCATCTTCTCCGCCTGGACAAGCTGCTGCTGCGTGGCCTTGAGCTGGGCGTGGGCGGCGTGGAGCTGCTCGTGGGCGTCGCGCAGCTCGCTTTCGCGGCTGCGGTCCACCGTCACGTCCACATAGACCTGCACCATGCCGCCGTCCGGCATGGGGTTGCTGCGGACCTGGATGACCCGGCCGTCGGCGAACTCGATCTCGCTGGGGCTGCTGACCAGGGGCGAGGGCACCAGCGCCGTCAGAAGCTGCCCGGATGCGTTCACCGCGGCGCTCAGCTCCCGATACGGAACGCCGACCCGGCGCAGCGTGTCCGGCAGGCTGAAGAGGGCCATGGCGCGCTCGTTCCAGACGCGCAGCCGCTCCTCGGCGTCGAAGGCCGCCAAGCCGTCGTACATGCTGGCCAGGGTGGCGCGCAGCAGCTGCGACTGCTCGGCCACCTCGCGGGTCCGCTCGGCCACCTGGGCTTCCAGCGTGCGGTTCAGCCGTTCCAGCCCGTCGTAGAGGCGGGCGTTCTCGATGGAGATGGCGATCTGCACCGACAGGAGGTTGAGCAGCTCCAGCCGCTCCGGGCTGAAGATGTCGGCGGCGAGGTTGTTCTCCAGATAGAGGATGCCGACCATCTGGTTGCGGTTGCGCAAGGGCAGGCACAGCACGGAGCGCGGCTGCGCCATCCGCGTGTAGGAGTCGTACTGGAAATCGCCGTCGTTCGCGGCGTCGGCCAGAACGACCGGCTCCCCGGTCTGGATGACCGCGTCGACAACGCCGCGCACCAGGACCGGCGCCGCGTCGTCGAGGGGGCGGGATTGCAGGACCTCCGCGGCGTCGCCCTCGCTCGCGGCATCGGCCTCGATCCGCCACGCGCCGTCGGTTGGCAGCAGCAGGCAGCCCCGCGTCGCCCCGGCGTTGGTGATGACCAGCTTCATCAGCGTCCACAGCAGGTCGCCCAGCCGGATGTCCTGCGCCAGCGCCTGCGAGGTGCGGATCACCGTCTCCACATCCACCATGTGGGAGCTGGACCCGGAGGAGGAGCGCCGCCGCGACGAGGCGGTGACCGGGCGTTGCGGCGGGAAGCTATCGTCGATGAAGCCCTGGTCCGCCGCCGTCTCGCCGAACAGCTCGGCCAGCCGGGCGTCCAGCGCCCGGACCTTCGCCAGCGCGTCCCAGCGCCGGTAGGCGTGGCGGGCCTGGAACAGCATCGCCTTCGCCGTGAAGCGGTCGCCGCGCGCCAAGGCGGCCTCGCCGGCCCGCTCGCAGGCGAACGCCTCGTCGTGGGTGAATCCCTGCTCGCGGGCGCTCTCGGCGGCGGTCTGGTAGTGGCGATGCGCCTTGTCCAGCCGCCCGGTGGCGCGCAGCCGTTCGGCCACAACGAGCGCCAGCAGGTGGCGGAAATTGGTCGGCGCGTGGCGGACCGCTCCGCGGAGCCGGCGCTCCAGCCCGAGCGCCGCGGCCCGCGCCCGCAGCCGCTCGGCGGGGCGGAGGCGGTCCCAGGCGGCGAAGTCGATCAGAGCGGCGACCACCCGCATGCGCAGGTTCATCACCATGCCCATGGAGGCGTCGGCGAAGGGACGGCGCTTCGCGATGCAGCGCCGCGCCTCGTCGATCCGGCCGAACAGCAGGTTCAGATAGGCCAGATGGCTGTGCATCGTGTCCAGGGCAAGGCGGTTGCCGCTGGCGGCCAGGGCCGGGACGTCGCTCGCCTCCGTGACGTGAGGGCCGGCGAAGACGGTGGGGTCTTCGGACTCGCCCAGCAGGTTGGCGATGAGCTGCTGGTGGGGCCGCAACACGCCCGCCGCGGTCTGCTGGTTCAGGCGCGCGATGGCGGCGGCGTGGCCCGCCGCGGTCTGCTGGAGCTGCCGCAGGGGATGGCCGAGAAAAAGGCCCTGGGCGACCGCGTTGTTCAGGCAATAGGCGGCGTATTCGATGTCGCCGGTTTCCAGGCCGATCCGGTGGGCGTCGAGGAGGCCGGACAGCGCCTTCGCCACCGGCTGGTGCCAGACCTCGATGAACAGCTTGACCACGAACAGCGTCTGGGCGCGGCCCTGGTTGGCGTTCAGCCGGTCCAGCACGCGCAGCGCCACCCGTCCGTACATGGCGCCCGCCGGAACGTCACCGAGCATCGCGCAGTGCAGCAGCCCGTAGGTGGCGTAGGTGATGCCGGAGGCCGGCAGGATCCCCTCGGTCGCCGACAGCCGGACCATGCGCAGCAGCAGCACCGTGTAGAGGTTGGTGTCGTGCAGATAGGCGCTCGCCAGCACGCGCGAGACGATGCGCCCGATCGTCAGCAGACGCGCGTCGGTGAGCGGCGGGCGGCCGACGAGGTCCTCCTCGCCCTTGCCGCGCAGCGCCAGCTTGGTCGTGGCGAGCTCCTTCAGCACATGGCGGGTGTCCGCCCGCTCCGGGATCGGGCTGCCGAGCTGGCTCAGGGCGGTGCGGCAGGCGCCGAGCGCCGCCGGCAGGTTCTGCCGCGACACGTGCATCTGGATCTGCGTCTCGTAGGCCAGGGCACGGTCGAGGACGGTGCGGGCGTTGGTCTCGATGGACTCGGCCAGCGGCGTCACCGCGGCGACGTCGCCGTTCACCGCCGCGATCTCCGCCGCTTCGGCGTGCAGGCTGAGCGCCAGGTCGTACAGGCGCGACCAACCGTCCGCGGGGAGCAGCCCGACCCCGGTGATGAGATAGTCGAAGGCCGGTCCCAGCGCCGCCGAGGCGCGCGCCGCTTGCCCGGCCAGAAGGTTGTAACGGGCCAGCCGCTCCCTCTGCTCCGGCGACAGCAGGGGCAGGGCGCGGTTCAGCTGGTTGGTGATCGCGAACAGCCGATCGGGCGACCGATCGCCCGGCAAGCCCTGGCTGCGTTCCAGAACGAGGCCGACGGCGAGATGGCAGGCCAGCGCGTCGGCGTCCGGCAGCATGCTGTAGGCCGCCTGCTGCACCCGGTCATGGACGAAACGGTAGGTGGCGCGCGGCGACACGCTGTCCATGTCGGCGTAGCGGTAGGCGTCGCCCACCGGGACCACCAGCCCGCTGCGCAGGGCCGGCCACAACGCCGCCGCCGTCGCGGCGGAGGTCCGCCGGCTCGCCTCGGCCAGGGTGGCGAGATCGAAGGCACTGCCGATGCAGGCGGCGGTCTGGAGGACGGTCAGCGTCTCGGCGGGCAGTTCCCGGATGCGGCGGACCACGAAGGTGACGACGTCGTCGACCATCCGTTCCATCCGCTGGGACTCGATGGCTTCAAGGTTCCAGTTCCACACCCCGGCGAGACCGTCATAGGCGATCAGCCCGCTCTGCTCCAGCGACTCCAGGAATTGTCCAAGGAAGAACGGGTTGCCCAGCGTGTTGGCGATCAGCCGTTCGGCCAGAGGGCGCACCTCGTCGGGGGCCGCGTGCAGCGTGTCGGACAGCAGGGCCACCACCGCATCGGCGTCGAGCCCGCCGAGAGCCACGTCGCGGACCGGAACGCCGCGCTCGGCGAAGGTCTGGATCGTGTGGCGCAGCGGGTGGACCGCATCGACCTCGGTGTCGCGGCAGGTGCCGACCAGCAGGAAGTGGCCGAGGTCCGGATCGCCCGCCAGCCCTTCCAGAAGCTTCAGCGTGGCGAGGTCGGCCCATTGCAGGTCGTCCAGGAACAGCACCAGCGGGTGCCCCGCCCCGGCGAAGACGCGGACGAAATTGCGGAAGACGTAGATGAAGCGCTCGTGCGCCTCCACCGGACCCAGCTCCGGCAGCGGCGGCTGGGGACCGATCAGCCGTTCGACGTGAGGGATGACGTCGGTGATGATCCGCCCGTTGGGACCGAGCGCGGCGAGAAGGCGGGCGCGCCACAGCGCCAGCGACTCCGGGCCGGTGGCGAAGGTCTGCCGCACCAGGGTCTTGAAGGCTTCGATCACCGGCGCGTAGGGGATGTCGCGCTTCAGCGGCTCGAACTTGCCGGTGATGAAGAAGCCGTGGCGGGCGATCACCGGCTTGTGCAGTTCCCGGACCAGCGCCGATTTGCCCACACCCGAATAGCCGGAGATCAGCAGGGCCTCGAACCCGCCCGCGGCGGCCCGCCCGAAGGCGTCGAGAAGGACGCGGAACTGCGCGGTGCGGCCGTAGAGCTTCTGCGGGATGCGCAGCACCGGACGGACGTCCCGGCTGGCCAGCGCGAAGGGCTCGATGCGGCCGTGGCCGCGCCATTCGGTCAGGCAGCGTTCGAGGTCGGCGCGCAGGCCGAAGGCGCTCTGGTAGCGCTCCTCCGGGTTCTTCGCCATCAGCCGGGCCACGATGGCGGCCAGCGGCTCGGGCACCAGCGGGTTGAGCTTGTGCACGGGCACGGGCGTCCGCGCGATGTGGCAATGCACCAGTTCCAGCGGATCGCCGGACGGGAAGGGGGGCTGGCCGGTCAGGAAGTCGTGGAAGGTGGCACCCAGCGCGTAGAAGTCGGCGCGGTAATCCACCGACCGGTTCATGCGGCCGGTTTGCTCCGGCGCCATGTAGGCGAGCGTGCCCTCCATGGCGCCGACGTCGGGGTCGCCCGCCTCTTCCCGCGATAATTCCGACGCGATGCCGAAGTCGATCAGGTTGAACTGGCCGGTCGCCGGATTCCAGATCAGGTTGCCGGGGCTGATGTCCTTGTGGACGACCCCGGCGTCGTGCACGGCGGCCAGCGCGTCGACGGCCTGGAGCGCCATCCGCAGGAAGACCGCGACGTCCTCCGTCCGCACGTCCGGAAGGCTGTCCAGTGCGGCGCCGCCGATGTCGCGGAACACCATCATCAGCCCGTTGCCGTGGGGGACGCAGTCCAGCGCCTCGACAATCCCGGCGTGGCGCAACCGGCGGGTGATGGCGAATTCACGCTGGAACGCCGCCTTGTCCTCGCTGCCGATGTCCTCGCCGGACAGGAGCTTGCAGATGACGGGCAGGCCGTCGTCGCGCCGGACGGCGCGCAGCACGGTCGAGCGCGACCCCACATGCAGCGTTTCGACAACGCGGAAGCCCGGTAACGCCGGCACGGTTGCGGTGGGGATGGCCCCGATCACGACGCAGCATCCTTATGTCGCGTGGTTGCGCCGTCAGTTATAGAAGGTCGCGCCACGGTGGAGCAAGCGCAGGGCGTAGCAGCCGGGGCTTTGCACGATTTTTGCTTGGCAATCGCACGGGTCATAGGGCGGTAGCATCGGCGAAACGGCGTAATAGTTCAATCGCGGTACGACAATTTATGCTAACCTCCCCCACAATTTCTGACGAGTACCGCGAAATTCCGCGGCACCGTCGCGGGGATGCCGGATCTGCCGGGGGGAGAGCATGGCGAAGACGAGGGTTGCAATTCTGGGTGGTGGCGTCGGCGCCCTCACCACGGCGCATTTCCTGTCCGACACGGACGAGAAGCGGGCGCGCTACGACGTCACCATCTACCAGATGGGCTGGCGGCTGGGCGGCAAGGGCGCCACCGGGCGCGACCAATGGAACCGCATCCAGGAACATGGCCTGCATGTCTGGTTCGGCTTCTACAACAACGCCTTCAAGATGCTCCAGGACGTCTTCGACGTCTGGAAGCGCTCGCCGGACAACACGTTCCAGTCCTGGCGGGACGTGCTGAAGCCGCAGCGCTTCACCCCCATCGGCATGGTGCTGGACGACGGCAAGCCGGCCTATTGGCCGCTGACCTGGCCGGTGCTGGGCGGCGAGCCGGGCTCGGCCAACGTCATGCCGACCCTGCCGCAGGCCATCGCGTCGTTGGTCGGCGTGGTGCGCGACGTGTTCGAGAACTGGGACGAGCTGAGCGGCCTGATCGTCGACGGCAAGCTGGTCCACATCGACGGCCGCACCGTCGCGCCGATGCCCGTCCTGCCGGCCGACCAGCAGATTCTTCCGGCGCCGCTGGCCACCCGCTTTGCCGAGGCGATCCGCGGCTGGAAGGACCGCGAGGTCCGCCATTTGGCGCAGGCCGAGGCGCTGCTGAAGGGCGCCGCCGTGACCACCGCGAAGGACGCCGCCATCGCCGCCCACCGGCTGATCCGGGCGCTGGCCGACGGGGCGCAAAATGGGCCTGGGTCCAACCCGTTGGCGGCTCCGCCGGTCGAGCATTTCCACGACCTGATGAAACTGCTGCGGCTGATCGAGGCCGCGGCGGCCACCCTGCCCAGCAACCACGTGGCCCGCGACCTGTTGGCCTTCGTGCTTCCCTTCACCGTCGGCATCATCGCCGATTTCGCGATCGAGAAGCGCACCGCCGATTCGCTGGACGATCTGGAATTCACCGACTGGCTGATCCGCCATGGCGGCGACGCCGAGGCGTTGAAGCAGAGCTGCTCGCTGCGCACCTGCTACGACACCTTCATGCAGTACAAGGACGGCGACTACCGCCAGCCCAACTGGGGTGCCGGCGTCGCGGCGCAGTCCTGCGTGCGCATGTTCGCCACCTGCCGCGAATCGGTGATGTGGAACATGGAAGCGGGCATGGGCGAGGTCATCATCGCGCCCATCTACCAGACACTGCTCCAGAACGGCGTGAAGGTGAAGTTCTTCCGCCGCGTCGAGGACATCGGCCTGTCCGACGACCGCGCGCTGGTCGAGACCGTCCGTCTCGCCCGGCAGGTCGATCTGGCCGACGGCGGGGACGACTACCAGCCGCTGATCACCGTGCCGCTGGAGGACAGGAAGTTCCTGCTGGCTTGGCCGCTGGAGCCGCTGTGGGACCAGATCAAGGACGCGGACAAGGTCCAGGCGGCGCTCGCCACCAACAACTCCTCGCTGGAATCGCATTGGTGCGCGTGGGAGCCGGTCGGATCGGAGACGCTGCAGCGCGGCCGTGACTTCGACATCGCCGTCCTCGGCATCTCCATGGGCGGCTTCAAGGCGATGAACGATCAGCCGACCCTGGCGGCGGAGCTGCAGGCGGCCTCGCCGGCCTTCAACGCGATGACCAGCAACATCGGCATCATCCCGACGCTGTCCATGCAGCTGTGGTGCGGCCCCGACCTCCAGGGGCTGGGCTGGGAACCGGGTCAGCCCGCCGCCGTCGCCGGGCCGGAGCCCTGGTCGATCTGGGCGGAGATGGGGCAGACGCTGCCCTACGAGTTCCGCCCCGGCGAGACGGGTGCGCCGAAATCGGTGCATTACATCTGCGGCGTCTGGCAGACCGGCCTGGTCGCCCGCCCGACCACCGACCTCGCGGTGCCGAAGGAGGCGCTGGACAACGTCACGGACAGCGCGGCGGAGTGGCTGGACGCCTACATGGGCAATTTCTGGCCGAAGGCGACGGTGTCCGGCCAGGGCGGCGTCGGCTTCAACTGGAACGTCCTCTACGACCCGTGGAACGGCACCGGGCGGGAGCGGCTGTCGCACCAGATCATCCGCGCCAACGTCGATCCCACCGAAACGCTGCCGGGCAGCGCCGCCGGCTCCACCAAGTTCCGGCTGCGCACCGACGCGAGCGGGTTCTACAACCTGTTCCTGGCCGGCTGCTGGGTCCGCACCGGCTTCAACACCTCCTGCATCGAGGCGACGGTGATGTCCGGCATGCAGGCGGCGCGGGCGATCTCCGGGACGCCGCTGTTCATCTCCGGCGAGAACTTCCTGAACGGGGCGCCGTCGTGACCGCCCCCCGCTACGTCTCCTTCGCCGGGCATGGCGAGGTGTCGATCGCCGCACCCGGCGTCTTCACCGACAGCCTCGCCACCGCCTTTGTCGTGCGCAGCAACCCGGTGAACACCCAGGCGCTGGTCGACAAGCTGCTCAACGCGGCGCCCGCCGGGGCGGTGCGCTACACGGTGGCCGGCCCGGTGGCGCTGTGCACCTTCCTGTCGGTCGGGCGCTGCACCAGTCCGACCGAGCCCTTCGGCTGGATTCCCTACCGGGAGGCCTCGCTGTGGCTGCCGCTGATCGAGCATCGGCCCGGCCACTGGCCGCGGCTGGTGCTGTGGATGCCCTACGTCTTCCCGGACGCGACCATCCCGCTGGTCTGCGGGCGGGAGGGCTGGGGCTTCGCCAAGTCGCTGGGCCGCATCACGCTGCCGGAGGAGGGGGCCGAGGCCCCGCGCTTCGTCTGCGAGACGACGCTGTTCCGCACCCTGTCCTCCGATTGCGAGGGGGTGTTCGCCCCCCTGCTGACCGTGGAGGGCGGGCCGTGGACCCCCGGTTCGGCGTGGCAAAGCCTTGAGGATCTCGCCGCCGACCTCGGCGACGCGCTGAAGGCCCTGCTGCGCCCCGGCGGGTTGGTCGAGGGGGTGGAGGTCGCCGTCAAGGCGGTCGAATCGCTGCTCGCCGGCACGGTGCCGGTCATCAACCTGAAGCAGTTCCGCAGCGCCCCGGACAGCGAGCTGGCCTGCTATCAGGCGCTGATCGACTGCCCGATGCACGTCGACCGCTTCCGTGGCGCGTGGCCGATGCGGGGCGACTGGACGCTGCGGGTGGCCGACTACGCCAGCCATCAGGTCATCTCGGACTTCGGCTTCGCGGCCGGGCCGGATGGCAGCGCCACCGTCCATGTGGATTTCGCCATGCAGATCCACATGGACTTCCGCGCCAACCCCGGCCGGGTGGTCTGGCAGGCGGAGTGAGGAAAAGGGCGCCGGCTCCGGAAAGGGCCGGCGCTTTCTTTAGAACGAGGCGCTGAGGCTCAGCGCCACGATGTCGGTGCCGTTGCAGAACTTCCCCGGATTGACGGCGGAGCCGTTGGGCGGCGTGCCGTTGCTCACGCACTCCTGGAAGCCGTGGGAAAAGGCGCCGTCCAGACGCAGCGTCTCGGAGAAGGCATAGCCGACGCCGAAGCTGGCGTGCTTGGTGATGACCACCGGGATGACCGAGACGATGTCCTGCGCCGGGGCGGTCCTGTCGGCCCAGCGGAAGCCGGCGCGCAGGGTCAGCGCGTCCGTCACCCGATAGGCGCCGCCGATGGCGAAGATGTTGATGTCGCGGTAGCGCTGCGGCAGCGTTTCCCACACCGTGCCGAGGCCCGGCACATCGACGCGGATGTTGTACTGGCGCAGCGCCTGCGCCCAGAAGGCCCGCCGGTAGTCGAAGGCGACGGTCAGGTCGGGCCGCAGCCGGTGGCTGATCCCGATGCCGAACTCGGCGGGGAGCTGGAAATTCCCCAGCGTGTACTTCGCGGGCTGGGCCAGCCGTGAGCCGTCGGACCCCAGCACGATCACCGAGCCGTCGCCGGTCAGGTTGTTGGGCGCCGTGCGGAATTGATAGAAGCTGCCGATGGTGGTGTCGGCCTGCGGCTTCCAGGTCAGGCCGAGCCGGCCGCTCACCCCGTCGCCTTCCACGCCGGCGCGGGCGATCGACGGGTCGAAGATGTCGAAATAGACGCCGCCGCCCATCCCGACCATGGCGGTGGCCGCACCGAGCATCGGCCCCTGTCCGGTCAGCCGCCCGCTGTTGGCCAGCGCGCCGAGCTGGTCGGCCCCCTGGAGGACGCGGAAGCCGAGCCCCGCCCGCACATAGTCGATGGCGCCCGCCACCGTGACCTTCGGCGTCACGTCCCAGGCAGCGGCCAGCGGGACGCGCATGAACATCGCCTCGCTGCCGGTGCGCAGCCCGCTGTCGACGCCGGACGGCAGGCGGGCCATGAAGCTGCCCTCGCCGTACTCGGTGCCGAAACCGCCCTGGGCGTAGGTGCCCAGCCCGAGGGCCAGAGTCTCATGCCGCCAGACGAAGCCGCCCTGGGGGATGTAGTAGCCCTGGAAGGGGAAGGTGTCCTTGCCGTGCGCCACCTCGCCCGTCCGCGTCTGCGTGGCGCGCAGACCGGTCGGGGCGGCGACCACCAGCCCGCCCTCCAGATAGGAGGAGGAGCGCTGGGTCAGGGTCGCCGGGTTGAGGATGCGGGGGGGGCCCCCCCGCCGGCAAACGCTGCGATTACGCGCATTGACTCAGGATTCTCAATCGGACGGGGTGAGGTCGATGGTCTGGCGGGCGATGGCCTCGGCGGCCTGCTTTCCGGAGAGGACGGCGATTTCGGCGCTGCCCGCGCTGAACCAGGTCCGCGTCCAGTCCCCCGCCAGGAAGGCGTTGACGAAGCCGCTGTCGCCCGGCTTCAGCCGGGTCTCCACCGTCGCCGGGAAGCACTGCACGTAGAGTTCCGACGGGTCGAGGTTGTAGCGGTAGTAGGAGGAATAGACTTGGCTCTGGTCGAACACGCCGTCCTTGACCGTGTTGGGCCACAGCACCCCGACGTTGGCGTTCAGCCACTGCGTGGCATCCCGGCGGACGTCCGCGGCCATCCGCTGCGGCAGGCCGCAGGCGTAGGGCGGGGCGCCGGCCGGCCAGCGGGCGGTGCCGCAGAAATACTCCACGGCCTTGACGGTGCCGGGCGGCCAGGATTCGGCGGGGATGAGGTGGCTCATCTCGCCCCAGCTGTCGAGTTCCTCGACGTAGCTGGTCATGGCGGTCGGGCCGGCCTTCCAGCCCATCTCCTCGATGCTCGGCGTCATCCAGAGCTGGACCGCCTGGGTCGGCACCGCCGGGGTGACCTCGACCATCTGCTTGAAGCGCAGGTCGGCCTGCATCAGCTCCGCCGCCGGTTCGGCCAGCGCGGCGGGCGGCATCGCCAGGACGACGAGGTCGAAATCCTTGCCGACCTCCAGCACCGATTCGCCGGCGGTGCAGTGGCAGAACACCGATTCCAGGTTGATGCCGGCGTCGCGGATCTTGTCGCCGTCGACGATCTGGCTCCAGTCCGGCTCGGACGGCCAGCAGTAGAGCCACTTCCCGTCGTCGCCGTAGCCGACCTTGACGAACGGGTCATAGGCGCCGTTGACGAGATCGACCTGCCGGTTCAGACGCACCCGTTCCACCCAGGCGCCGTTCTTCGAGGTTTCCAACTTGGTCAGGCGGTGGAACAGCTTGATGTCCACCCCGCGCTGTTTCAGCACGAACCAGGCGGGCGTGAAGACGGTGTCGCCCATGCCGGCGTTCATCTTCCACAGCGGCGCGCCCTTGTAGGCGAAGCCCATCAGCAGAAGGATCTCCGCCGCGGCACCGGCGGCGAAGCGCGCGTTCTCCGGCCCGTCGGTCGCTTCGCCGTTCTTGTAGGAGAAGCACATGTCGTAGAGCAGGCGCACCGGCGCCGACCACGCGAAGGTGTCGGAAATCCCGTTCTTCTGCAGCCACTCGCGGAAGTCCTCGCCGTTGATGCGGTCGAAGCCGTCCTTCCCGTAGGGCAGCACGTCGGCGAAGCAGCCGATGGCGAAGGCGAGGCCGAAATCGGCGAAGCAGGCGAACTCCCAGCCCTCGTCCGACAGCTTCAGCAGCGGTTCCAGGACCGCCTGGAAGCCCTTCTGGACGATCTTGAGCAGATCGACGATCAGCCCGTGGTCGAGGGCGCCGTCGCCGGCCTCCTCGATGTGGGCCCGCGCCTTGTCGAGGGCGTCCAGGCCGAGCTTGGCGGTGAGATGGCCGGGCAAATGGTCGTGCTTGGCGACCAGATTTTGCAGCGCGCCGATCAGGAGGGCCGCGAAGCCGTTCGGGCCGAGCGACCGCGGGTCGCCGGGCGTGCCGGAGCGCTCGGGGAAGTCGAGGTTCCAGGAATGCCAGCGGGTCTTGCCGAAGCGCGGGATGTCCTGCATCAGCGTCACCTGATACAGCGGGCGGAAGGCGTCCTGCCAAGTCTGGAAGGCGTAGTCGGCGGGCTCGTCCCACTCCGCGTAGGCGCCGCGCACCATCCGGAAGGCGTTGTCGTAGAAGCCCAGGAAGATGTGCAGCCCGTGCTCCTCGATGCGCTGGCCCTGCTTGGCGTTGCGGCCGCTGGCCCCCTTGCCGCCCAGCCGCCAGCCGTGGCTGACCAGCGTCACGTCGAACTTTTCGCGCAACGCCTCGGTCGCCGTGAGAGTCAGCGCGGCGGACACGCCCCCAAGCCCGCCGCCGAGCACCAGCACACGCGTCTTTCCCATCGCAGCCACCCCGAGCCCCCGGTTGTTTTGCCGGGGGATTGTGCTTGGCATCGCCGGTTGTCGCAATGGGATTAAGACGAATGCGAACATTCCGCCGCCGCACCGGTGCGGATCGGTTACGGAACGCCGCCGCCCGGCAGTTCCGGCGGAGCGGCGGGAGCCGCGGCGGCGAGCCGGATGCCCGACCGCCGCTGGGCGAACATTGCGGTGAGCAGGGCGGCCGCCTGGGTGGCGGCGGCGGCGGGGGCGAGGCCGCCGACTCGGACGTTGGAGATGCAGTTGCGCTCGCTGTCCACCCGGCCCGGCCGCGGCTCCCAGGTCAGGTAGAGGCCCAGCGAATCGGCGGCGCTCAGCCCCGGCCGCTCGCCGATCAGGACGACGCTCGCCCGCGCCTGGAGCAGCGCGCCGACCGGGTCGCCCAGCGCCACCCGCGCCTGTTCGGCCACCACCACCGGCCCGACCCGCAGCCCAGCCGCCTGGAGCGTCGGGATCAAGGACTCCAGCACCGGGACGGCGTTGGCCTGCACGGCGGTGCCGCTCAGCCCGTCGCCGACCACCAGAACCACATCGGGGGCGCGGACCGGCTCCGACAGGCGGCGTTGAGACTCCTCCGACAATTGCCGGCCGAGGTCCGGGCGCTTCAGGTAGGCGGCGCGGTCGGGCGCGGCGCTGGTCACCGGGACCGCCGGCCAGCCGCGCTCCGCCAGCGCCGCCAGCAGCGCCGCGGCGTCGAGCGGCGTGTGCACTGCGTCGCGCGCCTGGGCATGGGCGGCCTGGAAGGCGAGGTGGGCGGCGGTCGGCAGGCCGCTCCCGGCGTGGCCCAGCGCGATCCGCGCGTCGGTGTGGCGGCGCAGATGCGCCCAGCGGTCGGGTTGGGCTGGGGAGGGGAGAGGCACCGGCTTGGACTCCGTCATGGCTGCTCCTCCGGCAGGGGCAAGGCGGGCAGAAGGGACGACGCGGCGGGGTCGAAGCGCAGGCGCCCTGTGGAATCGGCGATGCCGGCGGCCTGCTGCCACGCCTCGAACTCCGGCGCCGGGCGGCGGCCGAGCAGCTGGCGGACATAGAGCGCGTCGTGGAAGGAGGTGCTCTGGTAGTTCAGCATGATGTCGTCGGCCCCCGGCACCCCCATGATGAAGGTGCATCCGGCCACGCCGAGCAGGGTCAGCAGGGCGTCCATGTCGTCCTGGTCGGCCTCGGCGTGGTTGGTGTAGCAGACGTCGCAACCCATCGGCAGGCCGAGCAGCTTGGCGCAGAAATGGTCCTCCAGCCCGGCCCGCGTGATCTGCTTGCCGTCGTAGAGGTATTCCGGCCCGATGAAGCCGACCACCGTGTTGACCAGAAGCGGCCGGTAGCGGCGGGCGACGGCGTAGCAGCGCGACTCCACCGTCTGCTGATCCACTCCCTCATGCGCGCCGGACGACAGCTCGCTGCCCTGGCCGGTCTCGAAATACATCAGGTTGTCGCCGACGGTTCCGCGGTTCAGCGCCTTCCCGGCTTCCCACGCCTCGTCCAGCAGGGCCAGCGAGACGCCGAAGGCGCGGTTGGCGGCCTCCGTCCCGGCGATGGACTGGAAGACCAGATCGACCGGCGCCCCGCGCTCCATCGCCTGCAGCGCCGTGGTCACATGGGCCAGCACGCAGGACTGGATCGGCGCGCCGGTGCGCAGGCGAAGCTCCTCCAGCATCTCCAGGAGCGTGGTCATCGCCTCCACGCTGTCGGTGGCCGGGTTGATGCCGATCACCGCGTCGCCACTGCCGTACATCAGCCCGTCGAGGACGCTGGCGGCGATGCCGCGCGGGTCGTCCACCGGGTGGTTGGGCTGCAGGCGGGTGGAGAGGCGTCCCGGCAGACCGATGGTGTTGCGGAAGCGCGTGACGACGCGGGTTTTGGCGGCGACGGCGATCAGGTCCTGCAGCCGCATGATCTTCGACACCGCCGCGACCATTTCCGGGGTCAGGCCGGGGGCGAGCGCCGTCAGGGCCGCCGTGTCGGCCTCCTCCGACAGCAGCCAGTCGCGGAAGCCGCCGACGGTCAGATGGGCGACCGGGGCGAAGGCGGCGCCATCATGGCCGTCGACGATCAGCCGGGTCACCTCGTCCGTCTCGTAGGGCACGACCGCCTCGCTCAAGACATGGCGCAGCGGGAGGTCGGCCAGGGCCATCTGCGCGGCCACTCGCTCCGCCGCGCTGGCGGCGATCAGCCCGGCCAGCGCGTCGCCCGAGCGTGGTGGCGAGGCGCGGGCGAGCAGCGTCTTCAGATCGGGAAACCCGTAGCGCGTCCCGGCCAGCGTGTGGGCGAATGCCATGGCGTCCCCTTATCCCCCTCGGTTCGTCCGCTCAACCCGGCGCCAGCACGATATCCCCGCTGTTGAGTGTGGGGGCGCCGACGCGTCCCGTCCAGCGCCCGTCCGGCATCGGCACCGATCACAGAAAGATCGGGACGCGCCCCGACCCTGCATCCGGGGCAAAGAAAGCGCTGTACAAATCAAGGAAAATAATCCTTACTGACAGGCGTCAGCCCTCGAATTGCGCCCGCCCGGCTCCGCCGCGGCGGGCGTCGTCGTTCTGGCCGTGTTTTCCGCCATCGGTGCGGCCCCCGCCGGCCTCGAATGACACTTGTTCCCGACCTTCCGCAGGAGCGACCATGACCACCACCCTTCGGGCGGCTCCGCCGTCTGCCGCCCTCGATCTGGCCCGCCACTTTGAAGGCTTGTCCCGCACCGCGTACCGCTGCCCGGCCGGCGTGTGGACCATCGGCTACGGCCACACGCAGGCCGTGACCGCGGGCGACACCATAACCACCGACCAGGCCGAGCGCCTGCTCGCCGGTGACTTGGTCGAGGCGGCCACGGTGGTGGACGGTGCGGTGACCGTGCCCCTGACCGACGGGCAGCGGGCCGCGCTGATCGATTTCGTCTTCAACGTCGGGCCGGGCCGGTCCAGGAAGGGCAAGGACCCGGGGAAGGACGGCTTCGTCCGCCTGCGCAGCGGAAAACCCTCCACCCTGCTGCGCAAGCTGAACGCCGGTGATGCCGCCGGTGCCGCCGCCGAGTTCGGCGCGTGGGTCTATGGCGGCGGTCGGGTGCTGCCCGGTCTGGTGCGGCGTCGCCGTGCCGAGGAACTGCTGTTCCGCGGGTCGGACTGGCGCCGTGCGCTCGACGATGGTCCGATGGCGCAGACGGTCGAGCCGGCGGCGCCCTCCGTGCCGGCCGGCGCTGTCCGTGCCGCCGCAGGGACGCTGGCGCTCGGCGGTTCGCTCGGCGTGGTGGCTGAGGTGATGGCACCGGTGCTGCAGGTGACCCGGCAGGTGCAGGACCTTGCCGAGCAAGCGCAAGGCGTGGCGGCCCAGGCGCAGGGCGTGACCGCCCAGATCCACGGCCTCGCCCGATTGCTCGGGTGGGCGCCATCGCCGGCGGTTGCGGTGCTGGCCACCGGCTTGGCGGTGACGCTGGCGCTGCTTTGGCGTGCGCGTCGCGCCCGGGGCTGACCGCAAGGACGGCTCACGGACGATCCATAGACATCGACGCTCCATCGACAAGGCACGGAGCGGGTTTGGACCCGAGCGTCACGGTGGACGCGTCGATGGCCCATCCGGCCTGACCGGGGAGGGCCATTGAGCGATCCGGTTCAGCGGAACCGTCCGCCGCCGTCCATGTCGACCACCGAGCCCGACAGGTAAGTGACGCGCGGCGAGCTGAGGAGCGTGACGAGGGAGGCGATCTCCGACGGCTCGGCGAGGCGCCCGAAGGGAAGATCGCCCAGGGCTTCGGTCCAGCGTTCCTCATCGTCGAAGCGCGTCTTGGCCCGCTTGCGGTAGACCGCAGCAACCCGGTCGGTGCGCGTCGCCGAGGGGTTTACCCCGAAGACGCGGACGTTCCAGTCGGTGCTGCGGGCGCCCACCGCCTGGGTGAAGGCGATCAGGGCGGCGTTGCCCGCCGACCCGCAGGCGTAGTCCCAGCGCGGCGTCATGCCCATCATGCCGATGACATTGACGATGGTGCCGCCGCCGCGCTGCCGCATCGCCTCGACGAAGAGCTTCGTCATGTGGATGTAGCCGAAGACCTTCAACTGCCACGCCGCTTCCCATTCGGCCATGCCGAGGTCGAGGACGCTGCCGCCGGGGATCGCCCCGGCGTTGTTGACCAGCACGTCGATGTCGGGAAGCGCCGCGGCGAGGCGTTCGCGGGCCTCACCGTTCGCAAGGTCGGCGGCCATCGTCTCGACCGCCACGCCGTGACGTTCGCGGATGCCCGTCGCCGCCGTATCCAGCGCCGCCGCGTCGCGGGCGACCAGGACGGGCAGGGCGCCCTCGGCGGCGAAGGCCTCGGCGCAGGCGAGCCCGATCCCCTTGGAGCCCCCGGTGACGAGGATCCGCTTTCCGGACAGGTTCAAATCCATCGCTCAGCCCTCCGCTTGTTCGGTTGCCGGCTCCGCCGCCGCGTACCAGTCGGCGATCTGCGGACCGGTGGCGAAGGCGACGTGCGGCGAGGCCTGCAACAGGTCCAGCATGGCTTCCAACTCGTGCAGGCGATGCGGCACCGCGATCAGATGCGGATGCAGGCCGATGGCCAGAACGCGCGGGTTCTCCGCGCATTCCCGCTCGAACAGCCGCAGGGTGTGGCCGAGCCGGCTCAGCATCTCGCCCGTCGCGTGCTTCTCGATGGCGTAGACGATGGAGTCGTTGATCTCCAGGTTGTAGGGCATGGCGAGCAGCGGGCCGTGCGCGGTGCGCATCCAGCTCGGCAGGTCGTCCACCACCCAGTCGAAGACATGGTCGATGCCCTGGCGGCGCAGCAGGTCGGGCGTCTGCACCGTCTCGCGCAGGCCGGGGCTCAGCCAGCCGCGCGGGCGCGTGCCGGTGAAGCGCTCGATGCGGTCGAGCGCCGCCTCGATCAGCGCCTCCTCGCCGTCGCCGGCGTGGTTGATCGCCTTCTGGTGCATGCCGTGGCCGATGAACTCCCAGCCGGCGGCGAGCATGGCCTCGGCAGCCTGCGGGTAGGCGTCGATGACGCCGGCATTGAGGCTGGTCGAGGCGGGCACGCCGCGGTCGCGGAACAGCGTCAGGATGCGCGGCAGGCCGCTGCGCATGCCGTAGTCGGCCCAACTGAAGTTCGGCACGTCCGGCACCGTCTCCCGCCCGTGGGGCGGGGTGATGATGGTGCGCGGCATCGCCTCGTCGAAGCGCCAGTTCTCCACGTTGACGACCAGATGGGCGATGATCCGCCGCCCCTGGAAGTCCGGCAGCGCCGGCCGCGCGTCGGACAGGCGGTAGCTGATCCGAGGGTTGGTCATGCGTGCTCCTTCTGAGCGGCGCGCATCTCGGCCATGATGGCGGCCTTGTGCCGGATGAAGGCCGGGTCGGTCAGCTGGTCCACCGAGCGGGGCCGCGGCAGATCGACGGTGATCTCGCGGGTGATCCGCCCCGGCCGGGCCGACATGATGCAGATGCGGTCGGCGAGCAGGATCGCCTCGTCGATGTCGTGCGTGACGAACAACACCGTGGTGCCGAGCGACTGCCAGACGTCGAGCAGCAACTGCTGCATGCTCATGCGCGTCTGGGCGTCGAGCGCGCCGAACGGCTCGTCCATCAGCAGCGCCTTCGGGTCCATGACCAGGGCGCGGGCGATGCCGACGCGCTGACGCATGCCGCCGGAGAGCTGCGAGGGCAGGGAGTCGGCGAAGCGTTCCAGCCCGACGATGCGGAGCAGTTCGCGGATCTTCGGTTCGTACTCGGCGCGCGGCCGCTTCTGGACGCTCGGCCCGAAGGCGATGTTCTGCTCCACCGTCAACCAGGGCAGCAGGGCCGCCTCCTGGAAGACGACGGCGCGTTCCGGGCCGGGGCTGTCGACCGTGCCGCCGTTGAAGGTCAGCGCGCCGGAGGTCATGTCCTCGAAGCCGGCGATGAGGTTGAGCAGGGTGGACTTGCCGCAGCCCGAGGGGCCGAGCAGGGCCACGAACTCCCCCTCGCCGATATCGAGATTGACGCGGTCGAGCGCGACGACCGGCTCCTTGCCGGGGTAGGTCTTCACGACCTCGCGGAAACGTATGGTGCCCATGTGGGTCTCCGTGCTTTAGCGCGAGGCGGATTGGAGCCGGCGCCAGCGCAGGGCCCAGTGCTCGACGGTGACGATCAGGCGGTCGCTCAGCAGGCCCATGGCCCCGATCGACAGCATGTCGGCGATGACGACGTCCATGCGCCCGACGTAGTAGGCGTCCCACAGCACGTAGCCGAGCCCCGACTTGACCGCGACCATCTCGGAGACGATCACCGCCGTCCAGGCGATGCCCAGACCGATGCGCAGCCCCGTGAAGATCGCCGGCAGCGCCGCCGGCAGGACCACGCGCCGCAGCACGTCGAACCGGCTGGCCCCCATCATCTCGGCCGCCCTGATCCAGTTGCGGTCGACGTCGCGGGCGCCGTGCGTCGCGTTCACCACGATCGGGTAGAAGCCGCCCAGAGCGATCAGGAAGATCGCGCCCATGTCCTGGATGCCGAACACGGCGATGGAGAAGGGCAGCCACGCGGTGATGGGGATGGGACGGAGAAGTTGGATCGTCGGATCCACCGTGCCGGACACGGCGCGGCTCCAGCCGATCATGACCCCCGCCGGGATGCCGATGGCCATGGCGAGCACGAAGCCCTGGGCGACGCGCATCGACGAGAACAGCACGTTGCTCAGCCACGTGCCGCTGTAGGGGTTGAGCCCCATGCCCTGCGGGCCGAAGGCCCAGACGACCCAGGCCTCCCACACCCGGTCGGGCGTCGGCAGGACTCCGCCGGCCAGCGAGCCGCCCGATCCCGCGAGCTGCCACGCAGCGATCACCAGGACGGGCAGCAGCGCCGCGCGCAGCGCCGCCCCGGTGCGGCCCGCCGGGAACAGGCCCCGGCTCTTCACCTTCGGAGCCGCCGGCACGGGGGCCGCGTCCAGAGCTCTTGCGGGCGCGTCATTCATCACTCCAGTCCTCCGCCATTCTTGTCGGCCGCCACGCTGTCGGAAGGCCGCCCGCCGAAGCGGGCGGCGGCGTTCCAAATCACTGAGCCTTCTCGACGAAGGAGGCGTCCCAGTACTTCTCGATGTCGCCCGACACGTCCTTCGGGATGACGCCCAGCTCGTTGAAGGCCTTGGCCTGACGCTTGATCTGGTCGACGGTGGTGACGGAGCCAAGTTCGATCACCTTGGACGCCTCGGCGGCGAGCTTGGTGTCGAGGCCGGTCAGCGACGCATAGGCCTTGGTGAACTCTTCCGGCGAAGCGGCGAGCGTCTTCTGCGCCTGCAGATAGGCCCAGACGAACCGCTCCATGGCGGGGCGCTTCTCGGCCATCGACTTGCGGTTGGCGGCCAGCATGCCGAGTTCCGCGCCGACCGACTTGGACTGGCTGTATTCGAGATTCTTGGCGAAGAAGCCGTAGCCCTCCATCACCGGGATCGATTCGAAGGGCTCCCAGGTGACGATGGCGTCGACCTCGCCGCGCTGCAGGGCCTGATCGAAGTTGGCACCGCCGCCCTGGATGTTCACGGCCTGGAAGCTGTTGTAGGGGATGTTCTTCTCGGTCAGCGTCGCGGCGAACTGGAACCACACCGCCGAACCGGGGGCGATGGCGACCTTCTTGCCCTTCAGGTCGTCCCAGCTGTCAAGTTTCACGCCCTTGCGGCCGATCACGTATTTCGGGGAGCTGCCGACGCCCATGATGCCGACCATGTCGGTGGCGCCCTGGGCCAGCGAGATCGCGAGGTCGGCCGGTCCGACGGTGGCCATGTCGAGGGAGCCGGCGAGGAGCGCGGTGCGCGCGTCGGCGTAGCGGGCGAACTCGACCGTCTTCAGTTCGACCCCGAGCTTCTTGAGGTCGTCGGTGATCATCACCACCGGGGCGGCCTGGGGCGCGGGTACCGCGGCGCGGGGGGCGGGCGACCATGCCAGACATCCGGCGATGACCGCGCCGATGGTGTTGAGACCCAGATGCTTCCAGTTCATGACTTGTCTCCCTGTTTATGGTTCGCCGCCCCGTAGGGCCGATCCTCCGCCTTACTCTCCCTTGAAATCAGGCACCCTTGAATTGGGGTTCTCTTTTTTGCGCGAAGGCGGCACGCCCCTCCGCGTAATCGGCGCTGGCGAAGCAGCGGGCGACGAGGGCGTCCACCGCTCCGGTGTCGGCCGGACCGTCGGTCCGCAACGCTTCCAGCATGGCCCGTTTCGCCGCGCGCAGCGTCAGCGGCGCGTTCCCGGCGATCAGGCCGAGGTAGTCCTCCACAGCGCCGTCGAAGGCGGACGCGGCCGCCACGCGTTGGACGATGCCGAGGCTCGCCGCCTCGTCCGCCGTCACGACGCGCGCGCTGAACAGCAGGTCGGCGGCGGCGGTGGCGCCCATCCGCTGCACGACGAGACGCACCAGGGGGAAGCCGTAGCCGAGCCCGAGCCGGGCGCCCGGCATGCGGAACCGCGCGCCGTCGTCGCTGAGCCGGAGGTCGCAGCACAGCGCCAGTTCCAGTCCGCCGCCGAAGCAGATGCCGCGGATGGCGGCGACCGTCGGCACCGGGGCTTCGAGAAGCGCCTCGGTCGCGGCCGACACCGCCTCTTCGTAGGCGGCGGCCTGGGCGGCGTCGGCGCGGACCGTGCCGAATTCGGAGATGTCGGCCCCGGCGGAGAAGGCGCGCTCCCCCGCACCGCGGACCAGCAGGACGCGGACCGCGGGGTCGGTCACGGTGCGGCCGATGCGCTCGGGCAGGGACCGCCACATCTCCAGCGTCATCGCGTTCAGCCGCCGGGGCTGGTCGAGCGTCAGGCGGGCGATTCCGCCGGACACGTCGAGCCCGACCACACCTCCAACAGCGCCCGGTTCCTGCTCGGCCATCAGACGATCCCCTGCGCCTTGAGGGCGGCGACGTCCGCCGCGGACAGGCCGATGGCGCCCAGCACCTCCGCCGTGTGCTCGCCCGCGTCGGGGGCGGGCCGCTCGATGCGGGCGGGGGTGCGCGACAGGCCGACCGGCTGGCCGACGAGGCGCATGGCGCCGCGGGCGGGATGCTCGCAGGGCACGGCGATGCCGAGATGCCCGACCTGCGGGTCGGCGAAGACCTCGTCCATGCGGTAGATCGGCCCCGCCGGAACTCCTTCCTCCTCCAGCCGCGCCAGCCAGTCCGCGGTCTTGCGGGTGCGGAACACCTCCTCCAGCAGCGGCTTGAGCGTGGGACGGTTGCGGAAGCGCTGCTCCTGCGTGGCGAACTCGGGGGCGTCGGCGAGATCCTCGCGCCCGATGGCCCGGCAGAAGGACCGCCACTGCCCGTCGCCGCCGACGCCGATGTTCAGGTGGCCGTCGGCCGTCGCCATCACGCCCATGGGGGTCGAGTAGGGGTGGTCGTTGCCCGCCGGCTGCGGGACCTCGCCCTCCACCAGATAGCGCGCTGCCTGGAAATCCATCAGCGCGATCTGGGACTCCAGAAGGGAGGTCTGGACCCACTGCCCCTCGCCGGAGCGTTCGCGCTCCGACAGGGCAACCAGGATGCCGATGGCCGCATACAGGCCGGAGGCGCTGTCGGCGACCGCGATGCCTGCCCGGACCGGCCCCTGGCCGGGAAGGCCGGTCACGCTCATCAGGCCGCCCATGCCCTGGGCGATCTGGTCGAAGCCGGCGCGCTCGCGGTAGGGGCCGGTCTGGCCGTAGCCGGAGATGGAGGCCAGGATGATCCGCGGATTCACCGCCCGCAGCGCGTCGTAGCCGATGCCGAGGCGGTCCTTGACGTCGGGCCGGTAGTTCTCGACCACCACGTCGGCCGTGCGCACCAGCTCCAGGAACAGGTCCCGCCCCTGCGGGGTGCGGAGGTTGAGCGACAGCGACCGCTTGTTGCGATGCAGGTTCAGCATGTCGTAGCCGTGCCGGGGGCCGCTCATCCCCTCGTTGCGGTCGACGCCCGGCGGCGCCTCGACCTTGATGACGTCGGCCCCGAAGTCGGCGAGCACGCGGCAGCAGGTCGGGCCGGCGCGCACGCGCGTGAGATCCAGGACTCGGATGTGCTCAAGAGCTTTTGCGGGTTCGGATCGGGTCATGAGCCACGCTGTGCAAGAGGGCTGGGAAAATCGGTGATCTCGCTGGGGCGACGCCGGTGCCAGCCGGTCCGCGCCTGCAGCGCCGCGGCGAGCGCCAGCAGCGCGCCGTCCGTGCCCGGACGGCCGACGATCTGGAGCGCCACCGGCATCGCGCGGTCGTCGAAACCGACCGGGACGGCGACCGCCGGCAGGCCGAGGGCGTTGACGAACCGCGTGTAGGCGCTGAGCTGGTAGAGCGTCGCCGCGCGGAAATCCGGAGAGGCCGGATCGGCCACGGCGACCGGCGGCGTGCGGATCGGCATGACCGGCAGCAGGAGGGCGCCGGCCTCGCCGAACAGCTTGGCCAGGACGGGCGCCGTGGCGCCCGACAGCGCCGCCTTTGCCGCTACGAGGCGGTCCGGTGCGATGTCCCGGCCCTTGGCGAGCCGCCGGGCGAGGTTTGGGTCCCGCGCGGCGAGGGCGAGCCCGCCATGCTGGGCCGCCGCTTCGGCCTGGAGAATGAGGAAGAGGGGGTCGGACAGCGCCTCGATGGCGGACAGGCCCGGCCATTGCTCCAATGAGACGCCGCAGGCGGCGAGGGCCTCCACGGCCTCGCGGCAAGCCGTCTGGATCGGCGCTTCGGACGCCTCGACCGCGTCGGACAGAATGGCGATGCGGGTCGGCGGTTCGGATAGGAACTCCATGTCCGTCGCCAGTACGGGCGCCAGGAGTTGGATATCGCGCGCGCTGCGGGCGAGAAGCCCGATGGTGTCGAGGCTGGGGGCCAGCGTCATCGCCCCGGCGACCGGGACCGCGCCGTAGGTCGGCTTCCAGGCGGTGACGCCGCAGGCCTGCGCCGGGATGCGCAACGACCCGGCGGTGTCCGATCCCAGCGCGGCGAACACCGCGCCGGCCGCCACCGCGACCGCCGATCCGGACGAGGACCCACCCGGCACGAACTCGCGGTTCCAGGGGTTGAGCGCCTTGCCCACGCCGGAAGGCTCATAGGCGAGAGCCGTCATGGTGGTGAAGCCGATCCGCCGCGCCCCGGCCCCGTCGAGCCGTTCCAGCACCGCCGCCGCCCGTTCCGGTGCCGGGCCGGATGCGTCGTCCGCGGCAGCGGGAAGGCCGCAGCCGGGCAAGCGGCTCACGCTGTCAAACATGTCCTTGGCGGCGTAGGGCAGGCCGGCCAGCGGGCCGGCGGCGTCCACTTCGGCGGTGCCGATCTCGACGAAGCAGCCGAAGCGGGCCTGAACCTCCGCCGCCCAGGCCGCGCAGGCCGCGGCGGCCTCCGCGCGTGCCGCCGACGGGAGCCCGCTCCAATCCGCGAAACCGGGCCCGGCCCCGTTGGGGTCGTCAGGAACATCGGGGTTCTGGATGGTCCAGGACATTCGGCCCACTCCCTCATCGCCGGACCTGATGATGAGGGTCTGCACAGTTGCCTAGAAGAACAATTGCGACACACCTGATTTCGAATTTCTCGAAATCACGGCTTCGGCACGGCCTGCTCCCGCAGGAAATCCAGAAGCCGTTGGCTCGGCGCGTCCAGCGCGTCGGGTGAGCGAACACAAATCTCGAAGCTGCGTTCCGCCCACTCCTCGTCGAGGGCGACCAGTTCGACGCCGAGCGCGTTCGACAAAGGCAGCACGGCGCGCTTCGGCAGAACGCCGACGCCCAGCCCCAGGCTGATCATCTGGCACATCACCTCGAAGCTGCGGACCTGGACGCGCACCTTGATGAAGCGGCCCTCCGCCCGCGCCCGCTCGGCCAGCAGGCCGTGCACGGCGGTCCCGCCCTCCAGCGCCACATGCTCCTCGTCCAGAAGCTCGGCGAAGCGCAGGCTGGGCCGGTCGGCCAGACGGTGCCCGCGCGGCAGTGCCACCCACAGCCGGTCCTTGGCGTAGGGGTAGCGGACCAGCCCCTCGGTCCCCCGGCCGCCGACGATGACCCCGATGTCGGCCTTCTTGCGGTAGAGTGCGTCCAGCGTGTCGGCGCTGGGGCGTTCCTCCAGCTCCAGCTTGATGCCGGGATTCTCGGCGGCGAAGCGCGAGAGGTCGGCGGCGAGGCATTCCACCAGCGCCGAGGAGGAGGCGTAGACCCGCACATGGCCACGCACGCCGGACCGGTACTCGGCGAGCATCGCCTCAAGCTGCGCCCCCAGATAGACCATGTCGTGGGCGTAGCGGAGCACGAGCAGCCCCGCCGGGGTCGGTTCGATGCCGTGCGGGCGCCGCTTCAGCAGCGGCATTCCGGCGTCGTGCTCCAGCAGCCGGATGCGCCGGCTGGCGGCGGAGACCGCGAGATTCAGGGCCTCGCTGGCGCGGCTCAGGCTTTTCAGCTCGCACGCTTTCACGAACAGCCGAAGCGTCGCCAAATCATGGTGCAGCACGGTCCTCACACCCCATCCGCAAATCCGCCGGTCCTCCCAGAGTGCCATCACCGGCGCGGGCGGGCGAGCGCGATGACATGGTGGCTTGCCGCCGCCTGGGAAGCCGCCGCCTGGGAAGCCGCCGTTGTCGCCCGTTCGCAGGCGGGACTCGACACAAGGCTCAGCGCGCGGGCACGAGGCGCGGCACCCAGCGGACGTAGGTGAGCATGGCGACAAGCTCCACGAGGGTCTGGGTGACCACGACCGCCGGCACCAGCGCCCCACCCTCCGGAACGGCGAAGGCCAGCGGCAGGACGACCAGGGAGTTGCGCGTGCCGCCGCTGAAGACGACGGCCCGCGCCGCCTTGGTCTCCAACCGGAACAGGCGCGCCACGGCCCGGCCGGCGTAGGGCATCGCCACCGCGAAGGCGATGTAGAGCGGCACGGCGAGGGCCACGGCCCGCGCCTGGGCGGCCACGTCGGCGGCGACCGCGACGACGACGAGGAACAGCACCACCGCCATGAGCGGCACCGGCAGCCACGCCATGGCGTTCGCGGCGGCTTGTCCGGCACCGCCGCGCGCCGCCCAGGCCTGCGTCGCTCCGGCCATCGCCAACGGCACCGCGATCAGCCAGACGAAGGCGTCGATGAAGGGACCCGGTTGTATGAGCGCGGCCGCGTCCCTCCCGGCGAACAGGCCGAGGTAGATGGGCAGAAGCAGCATCTGGACGAACAGGAGAATTGGCGTCGCCGCCAGCACCAACCGCGCATCGCCGCGTCCGAGATGGGTGAAGACGACGACATAGTCGATGCAGGGCGCCAGCAGCACCAGCAGCACGCCGAGACGCACCGCCGACTGACCCGCGGGCAGAAAAGAAGCCAGCCCGAAGACGATGCAGGGCACCACCGCGAAATTGACCAGCAGCAGGGCCGACAGGAAGCGGGTGTTGGTGACGCTCCGCCGCAGGTCGCCCAGCGGGACCTGAAGAAAGGTGACGTAGATCAGCGCGGCGAGGGACGGGTTGATCCCCGCTCCCCAGGCCTCGCCCGGCACGACGGCGGCGGCGAGCAGCCCGGCGGCGACCGCGGCGAAATAGACGGCGACCTGATGGTTTTCCAGATCCGCGCGGGTGAGGGCTGCCATGTCTCGGTTCCTGATATGGATCTCGTGTCCGGGCGCTCCGGTCCTGCCGGGTTACGGGCAGCAGCGGCCATCCTCGTGGTGGGGAGACAGCGCCTCGATGATGCGGCATTCCGCGATCCGGCCACCGCGCCGGCACTGGTGGGCGAGCCGGTCCAACTCCCCGCGCAGGCGTTCCAGATCGGCGATCTTCCGCTCCACCTCGTGAAGCTGTTCGAGCACCAGCGCGTCGACCTCCCCACAAGGGCGGTCCGGCTGGTCGGCGAGGTCCAGCATCGCCCGGACGGTGTCCAGCGGAAAGCCGAGATCGCGCACCCGCCGCACGAAGGTCAACCGCCGCACATGGTCGTGGCCGTAGCTGCGGTAGTTCCCCGCCGTGCGGGCGGGCGCCGGCAGGACGCCGATCTTCTCGTAGAAGCGGATGGTCTCGACCTTGGTGCCGGTCAGCTTGCCGAGCGCGCCGATGGACAGATCCTGCTGCACCATCACAAAACCCCTCTTGACCCTATAGTGGCTCCAGGGTCCATGGTAGCGCAGGACGGGCGGCCGCGCATCGGTCGTCGAAGGGGAACTCACCCTTGCACCGCCGTCACGCGGCTCAGAACCTCGAAGACGCGCGGGTCGCTCATCTGGGCGACGTTGAACCGCAGACAGCCGGCGGCCGATTGGTTCACGCTGAAGACGTTGCCCGGCGCGAGAACCACCCTCTCGTCCAGCGCCGCCCGCGCCGCGTCCGCCGCGTCCCGGCCGTTCGGCAGGCCGCACCAGAGATAAAAGCCGCCGCGCGGCATCAGCCAGGGGTGCAGGCCGATGGCCGCCAGCCGGTCCGCCGTCTCGCGCCGCGCCCGAGTCAGGCGTCGGCGGAGCCCGTCGAGATGCTTGCGATAGCCGGCGTCGCCGAGGGTCATCAGGACGAGTTCGGCGGCGACCGGGCTTGGACCGCCGAAATTCGTCGCGACCTGCAGATCGACCAGTGCCTCCACCCAGTCCGGCCGTGCCGCGAGGTAGCCGCAGCGGACCGAGGCGGAGAGCGTTTTCGAGAAGCTGCCGATCCGGATGACCTGGGTCAGCCCGTCCAGGACGGCGAGGCGCGGCGAGGGGTCCGGTTCGAAAGCGGCGAAGATGTCGTCCTCGACTATGGTGACGTCATGGGCGGCGGCGGCAGTGAGCAGCCGGTGCGCCGTCTGCGGCGACATCGTGGCGCCGGTCGGGTTGTGGAGCGCCGAGTTGGTGATGTAGAGGCGTGGGCGGTGCTCGGCCAGCGCTTCGGCGAAGAGCGCGGTGTCCGGCCCGTTCGGCGTGTAGGGAACGCCGACGATGCGGACCTGATGGGCGCGCAGCAGGGCCTGGAAGTTGAAATAGCAGGGGTCGTCGATCAGCACCGCGTCGCCGGGGCGCAGCAGGAAGCGGCAGATCAGGTCGATCGCCTGGGTTCCCGATCCGGTCAGGAGGATCTGGTCGGCTCCCGCCGCGATCCCCTCTTCCGCGAACTGCCGCGCTAGGAGCCGGCGCAGGGCGAGCGAGCCGCGCGTGCTTCCGTAGTCCGCCAGAACGGCGTCGTCGGCGTGCGCGAGGCGGCGGATGGCGCGGCGCAGGGCGGCGTTGGGCATCCAGTCCGCCGGCAGCCACCCGCAGCCGGGTTTCAGCATCTCCGCGCCGGCGTCGAGCGACTGCCGCGACACCCAGAAGGGATCGATGGCCCGGTCGCGGCGCGGTTCGGCCTCGGCCAAGGCCAGCGGCGGCAGGGCTCCGGAGACGTAGAAGCCGGAACCGGGCCGCGAACGGACAACACCGTCTGCGGCGAGCCGGTCGTAAGCCTCCACCACGGTCGACGGCGACACGCCCATGATGGTGGCGAAGCGGCGGATGGATGGCAGCCTGTCTCCCGGCGACAGCCGGCGGTCCGCCATCCTTTGGCGGATCGCGTCCATCACCTCGCCCGTCCGTGTGCCCATTCGGCTCGTCATTGCGCCGCCTTCGGCATCTGTAGCCCTCTTGGTACCAGTACAGTTTGGTGAAATTGTATGGGATCGTTGCTGTCCCCGCCAGCGCCCGCCGCGCTAGGTTCGCCCAGCAACGGGCATGGGACCGGAAAGGACAATGGGATGCGGTGGGCGACGGCGGGTTGGGGCAGCGGGTTGCTGGGTGTGCTCATTTTCAGCGGGTCGTTGCCGGCGACGCGCGTCGCGGTGGGGAGTTTCACGCCCCTTTTCCTGACGTCCGCCCGGGCGCTGATCGCCGCCGTGCTGGCGGCCGCCCTGCTGGCCGTGCTGCGACAGGCCCGCCCGCTGCGCCGCGATCTCGCACCGCTCGTGGTCGTGGCGCTCGGCGTGGTCGTCGGCTTCCCGCTGCTCACCGCGCTGGCGCTGCAGCACATCACCTCCGCGCACTCCATGGTTTTCATCGGCTTGTTGCCGCTCTCCACCGCCCTGTTCGGCGTACTGCGCGGCCGGGAGCGGCCGAAGCCGGTCTTCTGGCTGTTCTCGGTCCTGGGCAGCCTCGCCGTCGTGGGTTTCGCCCTGGCTCAGGGCGGCGGGGCGTCGCTCACCGGGGCGGGCCTGATGGTGGCGGCCATCCTGCTCTGCGGGTTGGGCTACGCCGAGGGTGCGGTGCTGTCGCGCCGTCTCGGCGGCTGGCAGGTCATTTCCTGGGCGCTCGTGCTGACGATGCCGGTGATGGCCGGGGTGGCGCTCGCGACGATGCCGGACGCCTGGGCGGGCATCGGGGCTCCGGCCTGGATCGGCCTCGCCTACGTCTCCGTCTTCAGCATGCTGGTCGGCTTCGTCTTCTGGTACCGGGGCCTTGCGCTCGGCGGCATCGCCGGGGTCGGGCAGCTGCAGCTGCTCCAGCCGTTTTTCGGGCTGTCGCTGGCGGGCCTCCTGCTCAACGAGCCCGTGGCCTGGAGCATGATCGCCGTGACCGGGCTGATCGTGCTGTGCGTCGCCGGAGCGAAGCGCTTCGCGTGAGCGGCGATGCCGACGCCCTCGGCCGATCCTTCCCGGTTTGAAACCTTGGCCTATGGCTATTGGTCTAACAAATCGTTTCTCGCCGTACCCCCCTGATCAGCTTAAAGTGGCGTTCCGCTGTGCACCAACGGTTACGCCCCTGTTGTGGGGGGCGATGAGAACAGGAAGGACGGGACGTCTGCGCATGGCCAATCAGACCGACATCTCCGCCGCTCCCGATTTCCTCGCCAGCGGCGGCGAGATGGGCGCCCAGATGCGCGCGTTCGACTGGGCGTCGACGGTGCTCGGCCCGCCCGAGGACTGGCCGCGCAGCCTGAAGACGGCGGTGCGGATCATGCTGACCTCCCGCCAGCCGATCTGGATCGGTTGGGGCAGGGACCTGATCTATCTCTACAACGATGCCTACAAATCGATCATCGGCGGCAAGCATCCCTGGGCGCTCGGGCGGCCGACCTCGGTCGTCTGGCGGGAGATCTGGGACGACATCGGCCCGATGCTGGCGACGGCCATGACGGGCGACGAGGGGACCTACGTCGAGGGGCAGCTCCTTGTCATGGAGCGCAACGGCTATCCGGAGGAAACCTACTACACCTTCTCCTACAGCCCTGTCCCCGACGACGACGGCAGCCCCGGCGGCATCATCTGCGCCAACTCCGACGACACGCAACGGATCATCGGCGAACGGCAGCTCACCCTGCTGCGCGATCTGGCGGCCGGCACCGCCGACGCCCGGACCCTGCCGGAGGTGTGCGAGCGCAGCGTCCAGGCGCTCGCCACCAACCCGCGGGACATGCCCTTCGCGCTGCTCTATGTGGCCGAGCCCGATGGGGCCAGGGCCGCCCTCGCCGGGACCTGCGGCATCGGACGCGGCCATCCGGCGGCTCCGGAAACGCTGGCGGTGGACGGCACGTCGGTGTGGCCCTTCACCCCGACGCTCCATGACCCGGTGCTGATCGGCGATCTGGCGGCAAAGTTCGGCGCCGACCTGCCGCCCGGCGTCTGGCGCCGCCCGCCGGCCCAGGCCGCGGCGATCCCGATCCCAGCCAGCGGCGAGGCGGGGCGGGCCGGCCTTCTCGTCGTCGGCCTGAATCCGTTCCGCCTGTTCGACGACGGTTACCGGCGCTTCCTGGGGCTGGTGGCGGGGCAGATCGCCGCGGCCATCACCAACGTCCAGACCTACGAAGCCGAGCGTCGGCGGGCCGAGATGCTGGCCGAGATCGACCGCGCCAAGACGGTGTTCTTCTCGAACATCAGCCACGAGTTCCGCACGCCGCTGACCCTGATGCTGGGGCCGCTCGAGGAGGTGTTGCAGGCCGAGCCGGAGCGCATGCGGGACCATCGCGAGGACCTGATGGTGGTCCATCGCAACGGGCAGCGCCTGCTCAAGCTCGTCAACGCGCTCCTGGATTTCTCGCGCATCGAGGCCGGTCGGACCCAGGCGCGCTACGAGCCGACCGACCTCGCCGCCTACACGGCGGAACTGGCGAGCGGCTTCCGCTCGGCTTGCGAGCGGGCCGGGCTGCGCCTCGTCGTCGATTGCCTTCCGCTCCCCGGTCCGGTTCATGTCGACCGCGGCATGTGGGAGACGGTCGTCCTCAACCTGCTGTCGAACGCCTTCAAGTTCACCTTCCAGGGCGCGATCGCGGTTTCGCTGAGGCCGGTCGGCGAGGGCGCCGAACTCCGGGTGAGCGATTCCGGCACGGGCATCCTCGAATCCGAGCTGCCGCGCTTGTTCGAGCGCTTCCACCGGGTCGAGGGCGCGCGGGGGCGCAGCCACGAGGGCACCGGCATCGGCCTCGCCCTGGTCCAGGAACTCGTCAAGCTGCACGGCGGCACGATCCGGGTCGAGAGCGAGATGGACCACGGCTCGGTCTTCATCATCACCGTGCCGTTCGGCACCGCCCATCTGCCGCAGGAGCGCGTCCTGTCGGAGCCGACCGGCGCCGCAGCCGGTCTGCGCACCCAGACCTACGTCGAGGAGGCGCTGCGCTGGCTGCCCGGCTCGGCTGCCGCCGAAGGCGAGGGGGCGGACCCGTTCACCGGCCCGTTGGAGGCGGTCGTGGCGCTGGAGACGGGCGCGTGTCCGCGCCTCCTGCTGGCCGATGACAACGCCGACATGCGTGACTATGTGAGCCGCCTGCTGAAAGGCCGCTACACCGTCGAGGCGGTGCCCGATGGCCAGGCCGCCCTGACGGCGATCGGCGCGAACCGTCCGGATCTCGTGCTGACCGACATCATGATGCCCGTGCTGGACGGCTTCGGCCTGTTGCGCGCGATCCGCGAGGATGCCGACCTGCGCGACCTGCCGGTCATTCTGCTGTCGGCCCGCGCAGGCGAAGAGGCGAGCGTCGAGGGGCTGTCGGCCGGCGCTGACGATTATCTGGTCAAGCCGTTCTCGGCGCGCGAGCTGATCGCCCGTGTCGACACCGCCCTGTCCATGGTGCGCCTGCGCCGCGAGGTGGACAACGCTCTGCGCGAGAGCGAGGCGCGCTTCCGCAATCTCGCCGACCACGCCCCGGTGATGGTCTGGGTCACCGAACTCGACGCCTCCTGCACCTATCTCAACAAGTCGTGGTACGAGTTCACCGGCCAGACTCCCGAAACGGGGTTGGGCTTCGGCTGGCTGGACGCGATTCATCCCGACGACCGGCAGGCCGCCGCGGACGTGTTCCTGGACGCCAACGCCGGACATGAGCCGTTCCGGCTGGAGTACCGGCTGCGGCGCACCGACGGGGTCTACCGCTGGGCGATCGACGCCGCCGCCCCGCGCTTCGGTTCGGACGGCGGGTTCCTCGGCTACATCGGTTCGGTGATCGACATCACCGAGCGCAAGGAGGTCGAGGACGCCCAACGGCGGCTGAACGACCTGCTGGAGCAGCGCATCGCCTCGGCGATCACTGAGCGGGAGCAGGTCGAGGCGCAGCTTCGCCAAGCCCAGAAGATGGACGCGGTCGGCAAGCTGACCGGCGGGGTGGCGCATGACTTCAACAACCTTCTCCAGGTGATCTCCGGCAACCTCCAGCTCCTGACGAAGGACATCGCGGGAAACGACCGCGCCGAACAGCGGCTGCAGAACGCGCTGAGCGGCGTCAGCCGGGGGTCGAAGCTGGTCGCCCAACTCCTCGCCTTCGGCCGCCGCCAGCCCCTCGCCCCCCGCGTGGTCAATCTGGGCCGGCTCGTCCGTGGGCTCGACGAGATGCTGCGCCGCGTGCTCGGCGAGGGCGTCGAGATCGAGACCATGATCACCGGAGGCCTGTGGACCACCTTCGCCGACGAAAGCCAGGTCGAGAACGCTCTGCTCAATCTGGCGATCAACGCCCGCGACGCCATGGACGGCCACGGCCGGCTGACCATCGAGGCCGGCAACGCCTTCCTCGACGATCCCTACGCCGCCCGGCACGCCGAGGTGACGCCCGGCCAGTACGTCATGCTGGCGGTGACGGACACCGGCTGCGGCATTCCGCCCGACGTGCTGGACCACGTTTTCGAGCCGTTCTTCACGACCAAGCCGGAGGGGCAGGGCACCGGCCTCGGCCTCAGCATGGTCTACGGCTTCGTCAAGCAGTCGGGCGGGCACGTCAAGATCTACAGCGAACCCGGCCAGGGCACCACGGTCCGCGTGTATCTGCCGCGCGCGCATCAGGCGGAAGACGTCGTGACCGTGATCGACACCGGGCCGGAGGCGGGCGGGTCGGAAACCGTGCTGGTGGTCGAGGACGACGACGACGTGCGCGCGACCGTGGTCGAGATGATGGCCGAACTCGGTTACCGCGTGCTCAAGGCGCGGGATGCGCAGAGCGCGCTGGCGATCGTGGAAAGCGGCGTGCCGATCGACCTGCTGTTCACCGACGTCGTCATGCCGGGGCCGCTGCGCAGCCCGGACCTAGCGCGCCGCGCGAAGGAGCGGCTGCCGGGGATCGCGGTCCTGTTCACCTCGGGCTACACCGAGAACGCGATCGTGCATGGCGGGCGGCTCGATCTCGGCGTCGAGCTGCTGAGCAAGCCCTACACCCGCGAGGCGCTGTCCCGCAAGGTCCGGCATGTCCTGCGCAACCAGCAGCAGAGGTCCGAGGGCCAGCCCGGACGGCTGGAAGCGGCACCGAAGCCGTCCGGCGAACCTGCGCCGACGCCGGTGGACGGCCGTCAGGGCTTGCGCGTGCTTCTGGTGGAGGACGATGCGCTGATCCGCCTCGTCACGGTGGAGATGCTGACCGGCCTCGGGCATTCGGTCGCCGAAGCGGGCAATGCCGAGGAAGCCTTGTCGATTGCCGAGACGCAGCCCGTCGACGTGCTGCTGACGGACATCAGCCTGCCGGGGATGTCGGGAGGGCAGTTGGCCGCCGCGCTGCGAAAACGTCTTCCGGCGCTGCCGGTCGTGTTCGCATCGGGGGCCGACCGGGCGCCCGATGGCGGCGTGCATCTGCCGAAGCCCTACGACGATGCGGCCTTGGCCGAAGCGCTGGGCAAAGCGATGATGCCGTCCCGCTGAGCGGCCTTCCCGTCGCCGGAGACTACAGCCGTGCCGACCCCCGGCGTACCAGCCAGGGGGCCGGACGGTGCAGGACCGGCCCGGCTTCCGGCTCGGCAAGGCGGCGTTCCAGCATGCCCATCAGCGTCGTCACGATGCCGTCCACCGGGTTGTGGACAGTCGTGAGAGCAAAGTTGGGCCAGGCGGCCATCGGCACGTCGTCGAAGCCGATGATCGAAACATCCTCCGGCACCCGCAGGCCGAGCGCGGTGCGCGCCGCGTCCAGCGCGCCGAAGGCCATGACGACGCCGATGAGGTTGGTGCGCTGAGTCGTCAGGCTGCGCGCGATGGCGTTCGGACGGTAGGCCGGACGCTCCGCCGCTTCCAGAGACGGGGCGGAGCGTCGTCCGGGCGACCCTATACCCGGACACCTTCCGTCCCGCCACTACGGACTTGGCAAGGAGCTGAGCGGAGGGCTCACGGCGTCAGGAACAGGGCCGAGGTCCAGACCCGCGACTGGTCGCGCTGGCGCGCGGTCAGGAACAGCGGATGCTCGCGTCCCGGCGCAAGGCCGAGGTCGGCGAGCGGGATGCGCCCGGCGAGGTCGCGGGGCAGCGGCACCTCGGTGACGCGCTCCACCGTCACCTCCAGCTCGGTGCCGGGCAGCACGCGGGTGACCCGCCCGGCGCCCGCGTCGGCCAGCAGCGTATCGCCGTCGATGTCCAGCACCGCCTCCGGGGCGTGCGGGTTGGGCGGCGGGGTCAGCGGATTGCCGACCTTCACGTAGGTGCCGATGGCCAGCCGCACCTGGATGCGCGCGCCGGCCAGCCGCGACAGCGCCAGTTCCACGCCGTCGCTGTCGCCGTGGGTGACGGTGCGGATGGCGACGGTCGTCGCGTCGCGGCGCCAGCAGCCCTGTTCCGGATGGTCGAAGCCGAAGGGCTCGACCCGCTGCACGGCGGCGCCGGTGACGGTGATCCCGCCGTCCCAATAGGCGCCGCGGTAGCGGTCCTTGATGCGGGCGCCGCCCAGCCGCAGGCGAATCTTCGTCTCCGACAGGCCGAGTTCGCAGTGCAGGTCGCGCTCCCAGACCAGCCGGTCGCCGTCGAACAGGCGCAGGTTCTCCCAGCCCCGGTCGCCGAGCAGGCGGTAGTCCAGCGCATCGCCGTCGGCACCCTGCACCACCTCGCCCATCCAGCGGTCGCCCAGCCGCAGGCTGGCGAAGCTGCGCTCCCCGGTCGTCGCGAAGGTCCGCCGCGCCCGCAGCGCCCGGCCCACCGAGGCGCGGTCCAGCCGGTCGGCGAAGACGCCGGTCAGCCCGCCGCGCGCCCCGAACACCGCGGTCGCCGGCGCTCCGCCGCCGCATCGCCCCTGGTGCTCGTCGCTGCTCGCCGAGGCGCCGAGCCGGTAGCCGCGGGCCAGCGCCTCGGCATAAACCCAGTGGAACTGGCCCCAGGCGGACCCGATCTCGATCAGCCGCTCTAGCTCCGGGTGGTGCCAATCGAGGTTGCAGCGCCGACCGCCGACATGGGGGATCAGCAGATGACCCTCCGGATCGTCCCGGTAGGCGGCGTAGAGGTCGTCGAGCGGCCAGGCGCCGGGGCGCAGCGCGCCGCGGGTCGACTCGTTCCACTCGAAGGAGCGCACCGGCTGGCCCCGCCCGTCCGCCGGGAAGCGCGGCGGACCGTCGCGCAGGAAGATCACGTTGTGGTCGCCGCCCGCCGCGGAGTTGCCGCACCACTCCGTGCCGGGGTAGCAGACGAAGCGGTCCGGCTCGTTGTAATGGTCGATCAGGCCCACCGCCTCGGTCCAGGCGCGCTCCGTCACGTTGAAGTCGTTGGCGGTGTAGCCCAGCACGTCCAGCCCGGCCACGTCGCGCCCGTAGGACAGGTTGTAGGCGGTATCGTTGGTGCCCACCGTGTCGTTGGAATGGACGTGCAGGTCGGCGTAGACGGCGCGCAGCGCCCCATCCTCGGCGGTGACGAAGGCTTCGGCGGGGGCGAGGCCCGGCACCGTTGCGGCGATCCGCCATTCTCCGGCGCCGAGGTCGAGCGCCTCGCGCCGGACCAGCCAGCCGTTCGCCTGGGGATCGGGGGCCAGCGCGACCGTCCGTGCGCTTTCGCCCTCCGACCCGGTAACGGTCAAGGTTGCGTCCAGCGTGGTGTCGAGGCAGCAGTTGCCCCAGGCGTCGTCTGCGCGCAGCAGCAGCGACGCCGGACCGGGGGCGATCAGACGCGGCGCGACCAGCCGCAGGGCGGCGGGAACGCCCGGCACGATGTCGATCACGCAGTCGCCCGGCACCTCCGCGTATTTCTGGCTGCCCAGCGGGTCGATGAAGACGCGGAAGCGGAAACCCTGCTCGACGAAGGTCTGCACCCGCGTGCCCGGCCCGCCCTGGCGCCGGTCGCCCAGCCGGATCACGATGCGGTCACCGGGATTCAGGTAGCCGTCGATCACATCGATGACGATGGCCTTCTGGTAGGGCCGCTCGTGCCCCTTCTGGTCGAAGCGCACCTTCAGCGCCTGCACGGTCGCCGGGCTCTGCCCCGGCACCAGCGGCCCGGCCTCATACTCGGCGGAGACGAAGTTGGCCGCCGTGGGGTCGCTGGTCTGGAACAGCGCCCAGTCCGAATAGAACTTCATCGCCAGCTTGATCCCCGCCCCGTCGGCGAGTCCCGACCCGCCAACCTCGTAGGCCAGCGTCACCTCGGTCCATTCGCCGGCCACCAACGTCCGGTGGGAGCAGGCGGTGGCGCCGAGGAAGGGACGGGCCTTGTTCCGCTCGTAAAGGCCGGCGGGGGCGATGTGGCCTGTGGGGACGGGATCGGTCATGGGACGGGACCTCGGGCAAGGGGGCGGCGCGCCGCAACGGCTAATACATTGCATAACAAGTTTGATAATACAATATAAGGCATGTAAGGTGCCCCACCGGATAGCGACGTGTTCAGGGAGGATCGACGTGCTTGAGCCGGCCGGATTCCGGTGGCATCAAGGCGCGGACACGATCGCCACGGGCGGGGAGGGGACGGTGGCCCCGAAGCGGGACAGTTTGGTGCGGGACAGTTTGGTGCGGGAGAACGCGACGGCCCTCTACCGGCAGATCGCCGACCGCCTGCGCGAGGAGATCGCCGCGGGCCGGTTCGAACCGTCGGGCCGTCTGCCGAGCGAGAGCGAGATCGGCATCCGCTTCGCGGTCAGCCGGGTGACGGTCCGCCTCGCCCTCGACCGGCTGGAGACGGAAGGGCTGATCGAGCGGCGGAAGGGCAAGGGCACCTTCACGGCGGGCAAGCGGGTCCGCCATCCGCTGGACCGGCTGCGCAGCTTCCACGAATCCCTGCGCCTCCAGGGGTTGAACGCCAGCATGCGCCACCTGTCGGCCGGGATGACCGCCACGCCGCCGGACCTGACGGGCCAGTTCGGCCCCAACTGCCTGGAGGTGCGCCGCCTGCATCTGGTGGACGGGGAGCCGGTGGCGCTGGGGCGCAGCCTGCTGTCGGCGGAACTGGCCGGCGTCGATTGGGCGGCGGCGGGAGAGAAGCCGATCTACGCCATCCTGAGGGAGGTCACCGGACAGCCGGTGGTCGGCGCCGACGTCGAGGTCAAGGCCGAGGCTGCGGGCGCGGCGGCCGCCGAACCGCTCGGCGGGGCGGCGGGGATGCCGGTGCTGGTGATGATCCGGCGATCCTTCTTCGCGGACGGCGCCTGCGCCGACCACGCCGTCTTCCACGTCCGTCCGGAGCGCTACAGCTTCGTGCTTTCCCACCGCTGGGAAGGGTGAGGCGGCCGCTGCATCACCGGCCTGAAAACGATAATGAGAATTCTTCGCATTTGGGGGTGAGGCGGGAGGCGTGCCCGTTCGTCTGAGCAGAAGGACCGGTGGTTCCTTCGGAGAGGACGAGATGAGCGTTGGCAAGTCGCGCACGCGGCTGTGGTTCCTGTGGCACTCCTGGTTGGCGATGCCCCTCTGGGCATTCCTGTTCTTCGTCAGCCTGACCGGGACCATCGCCGTGGTCAGCACCGAGATCATGTGGCTGGTCAACCCGGCCATGCGGGCGTCGGGTGCCGGGGAGCCGCTGCCGGCCAGCGCGCTGATCGCCGCCGCCGAGGCCGCGGCGCCGGGCGGGCGGGTGAGTTCGCTGAGCTGGGGCGGTTCGCACATGGCGGTCGGCGCCCGCATGGCGATGCCCGACGGAACCTCCACCACCGCCTGGGTGAATCCGGTCAGCGGGGCGGTGCAAGGGCTGTCCACCGGCAACTCGTTCCAGAGCTTCTTCCGCGCGCTGCACGGCTGGCTCATGACCTTCCCCGTGGGCTGGTACCTCGTGACCCTGCTGGCCGTTCCGCTCCTCGGGTCGCTGGTCACCGGGCTGGTGGTCTACAAGCGGTTCTGGAAATCCTTCTACCAGCCGCGCATCCGCTGGCGGCAGGCGCCGCGCGTGATGTGGGGCGACCTGCACCGCGTCGCCGGGACGTGGTCGATCTGGTTCATCGCGGTCATCTCCGTCACCAGCCTGTGGTTCCTCATCTATATGATGCTGTTCCACCTCGGGATGGGGCTGGGCGGCGGGAAGGCGCCGGTGCTGCTGGCCCGTGAGCAGATTCCGGTCGCCGCGACCGCGCCGAAGCCGGACGTCGACGCCATCATGGCCAGCGCCATGGCGGCCCTGCCAGACATGCGGCTGCGCTACCTGTGGCTGCCCGGCACCGCCTACGACCCGGCGACGGTGGCGGGGTCCAGCGGGCAGGTGCCGTTGCTGCCCGACTATGTCCGGGTGAATCCCTTCACCGCCGAGGTGATCATCATCGAGGGCGGGATGGATGCGGCATCCGGCATCGAGCTGACCCGCACCATCATGCGCGCCCTGCACACCGGCGATTTCGGCGGCCTGCCGGTCAAGCTGGTGTGGTTCGCCTTCGGTCTGCTGATGACCACGCTGGTCTTCAGCGGCATGCTGATCTGGATGAAGCGGACCGCCCGCGCCACGGTCGAGGCGGTGCGGGGGCTGCGCTTGGCGGAGGGGTCGTCCAATGCGTAAAGACTCAATGCGTAAGCTTTGGCAACGCGGCAGGTTCCATCTCAGCGCCCTGATGATGCTGGTGCCGCTGCCCTTCCTTCCCGACTATTTCAGCCCGAAGCCGATCTTCGTCCCGCCCGAGATCCGCCGCGACCTCACCGTCGGTACCTTCCCGGTCACGCTGGCGACCTACGACGAGACACCCCGCCGCATGCCGACCGGGGAACGGATGAAGGAATTCCGCATCCACCTCCGCCCCGCCGACATCGACCGGGTGCGCGGCGTCTTCCTGCGCGTCGGCAAGCCGCGCAGCCTGCGCACCGCGGGCGCGCTCGCCTTCGGCAACCCCTATGAGCGGGAGGCCGACGTGACCGTGCCTGACGAACTGGCCGGCCGGGAGGAGTTGTGGGTGACGGTGGAGGACTGGAGCGGCGGGGTGCATCAGGCGTCCCTGCCGCTGAGCGAGATTCTCGGAGGAAAACGATGAAGACCCCCCGCGTGCTCGCCCTGGCGGGGCTGCTCGCCCTGTGCGCCGCCGGTGCGGCGGAGGCCCATTACCCGATCTGCGAATGCCGGATGGTCGAGGGCGACACGGTGCAATGCACCGGCGGCTTCTCCGACGGGTCGAAGGCGCCCGGCGTGGTGCTGGACGTCATCGCCTACGACGAGCAAGTGCTGGTCAAGGGCAAGCTGGGGCCGGACTCCACGCTGTCCTTCCCGCGCCCCGCGCAGGACTTCTACGTCCTGTTCGACGCCGGCCCCGGCCACACGGTCGAGATCGAGCACACGGCGATCAAGTAGCGCCCCCAGCGAAGCCGGAATCATGCATCACCAGATCGTCCGCCGCGCCGGGGCCGAGCGCGAGACCCTGTGGGTCCTGCTGGCCGCCGGCGCCATTCTCGTCTCCGCCGCCCTGGCGGTCGGGCTGCGCGCCGCACCGGACGCGGAAGCCCCGCTGGCCGCCCACCTCATCGACTCCCGCACTGGCCTGACCGCCGCCGAGCAGGGCCTCCACGCCGACCTGAAGGCGGCGGGGGAGGAGATCGCCGCCCTGCGGACGGCGGCGGGCAGGGCGCCGACGCCGCAGGAGCTGGCCGCCGAGGCCCTGCCGCCCTTCGCCGCCGACCCCAGCGCCGCGGCGCGCGGCGGGCACTCCTGGACCCTCGCCGCGAGCGGCCACGGGATTGCCTACGTCGGCGTCTCCGCCGCACCGGAACTGGCCGGGTCCCTGGTCCTGCGGCTGGACGGCCATGGCGCCGAGATCTGGCTGAAGCGCGCCGCCGAAGCCCCGCCCGCCCCGCCGGAGGACGCGGCCCTGACCGCCGCCGGCTGGAAGCGGATCGTCTCCACCTTCACCGCCGGGGTGACCCGATGAGCCTCCTTCCCAACCGCCGCCTGATCCTGGCCGGCGCCCTGGCCGCCGCGGCCATGCCGGTTCGCGCCTTTGCGGCTCCCGCCGGGCGGCGCCGGTTCGGCGTCACCCTGCACCCCTACTACTCCTACGTCGCCAACATCGTCGGCGACGCGGCCGAGGTGGTGCCGATCATCCCCGCCGGCTTCAACCCGCACGCCTACGAGCCGCGCCCGGAGGACATCCAGCGCATCGGCGGGCTGGACGCCATCGTGCTGAACGGCATCGGGCACGACGATTTCGCCGGGCGGATGATCGCCGCCTCGGCGAAACCGGCGCTGCCGGTGGTCGAATCCAACGCCGACGTGCCTCTGCTTCCCGCCGCGGGAATGGCGGCGCGGGCGGCGGGGAAGGTGGTCAACCCGCACAGCTTCCTGTCGATCACCAACTCGGTCCTCCAGGTCTCGACCATCGCGCGCGAGCTGGGGCGGCTCGACCCGGACAACGCCGCCGCCTACGCCGCCAACGCCCGCGCCTATGCCCGCCGCCTGCGCCAGTTGCGGGCCGACGCGCTGGCGAAGCTGGCGACGGCGGGCACCGCCAGCCTGCGCGTCGCCACCATCCACGGCGCCTACGATTACCTGCTGCGCGAGTTCGGGCTGGAGGTCTCCGCCGTCGTCGAGCCCGCCCACGGCATCGAGCCCAGCCCGGCCCAGCTCGCCGAGACCATCGCGACGATGCGCAAGCTCGACGTGCAGGTGATCTTCTCGGAGCTGAACTTCCCCAGCGCCTATGTGGAGACGATCCGGCGCGAGACCGGCATCCGGCTCTACGCCTTCTCCCACATCTCGCACGGCGACTACGCGCCCGACCTGTTCGAGCGCGAGATGGCCCGCAACCTCGACACGCTGGTGCTGGCGATGGCCGAGGCGGCGCCGTGACGGGTCCCGCCATTCTGTTCGACGCGGTGGACCTGACGCTGGGGCGCACGGTAATCCTGGACGGCGTGTCCCTGCGCGTTGCGGCGGGCACCGTTCACGCGCTGGTCGGCCCCAACGGCGGCGGCAAGTCGTCGCTGATCCGCGCCCTGCTCGGTCAGGCGCCGCACCGCGGGACCATTCGGCTCGACTGGCCGGGCGACGGGCCGGGGACCATCGCCTATGTGCCGCAATCGGTCGAGTTCGACCGCGGCCTGCCGCTGACGGTCGAGGATTTCCTGGCCGTGCTGTGCCAGCGCCGTCCCGCCTTCCTCGGGCCGGACCGCCGCATGAACTACGGCGCGGCGCTGGACCGCGTCGGCATGGCCGGCAAAGCCCGCCGCCGCTTCGGCGCCCTGTCCGGCGGCGAGCGGCAGCGCGTCCTGCTCGCCCAGGCGCTGATCCCGGCGCCGGACCTGATCGTTCTGGACGAGCCGATGACCGCGCTCGACGAGGCCGGGATCGCCATCTTCGAAACGCTGCTGGCCGATCTGTCCGTCGCCGGGACCACCGTCCTGTGGGTCGAGCACGATCTTGCCCAGGTGCGCCGGCTGGCGACGCGGGTGACCGGCCTGAACCGGCGCGTGCTGTTCGACGGCGCCCCGCTGGAGATGCTGTCGCCGGAGCGTGTGTTCGACCTGTTCTCCGCCGTTCCCCGCCGTGCCGGAGCCGAGAGGATCGCGTCATGAGCTTCGAGGCGTTGCGCGCCCTGGTCCAGGGCTGGGCCGGGGCCGGGCTGTTGCCCGCCGGCTTGACCCACGGTTTTCTCGTCAACGCCCTGCTGTCCGGGCTGGTCATCGGCCCGGTGCTCGGCGGGCTCGGCACGCTGGTGGTGACCAAGCGGCTGGCCTTCTTCTCAGAAGCGGTCGGCCACGCCGCGCTGACCGGCGTCGCCATCGGCATCCTGGTGGGGGAGCCCTACACCGGCCCCTACGCCAGCCTGTTCGGCTATTGCCTGCTGTTCGCGCTGCTGGTCAACTACACGCGCAACCGCAGCAACCTGACCGCCGACACGCTGATCGGCGTCTTCCTGTCGGTGTCGCTGGCGCTGGGCGCCAGCCTGCTGCTGATCCTGGCGAGCCGGGTCAACATCCACATCCTGGAGAATGTGCTGTTCGGCTCGATCCTGACGGTGGACGACCGCGACCTGACCGTGCTGCTGGCGGTGGCTCTCGGGGTGACCGCGCTGATGCTGCCGCTGTTCAACCGGCTGCTGCTGGCCAGCTTCAACCCGGCGCTGGCGCGGGTGCGCGGCGTGCCGGTGAAGGGGCTGGACTATCTGTTCATCGTGCTGGTGACCGTGGTCACCGTCGCGTCGGTCAAGATCATCGGCGCCATCCTGGTGGGAGCGCTGCTGGTCATCCCCGCCGCCGCGGCGCGGGTCGTCGCCTCGTCGCTGCGCGGCTTCTTCCTGCTGTCGGTCGCCTTCGCCAGTGTGGCGGCGGTGGCCGGCATCCTGCTGCCCGTGCATTTCGCCCTGCCGGTGCCGTCGGGCGGTGCCATCATCCTGGCGGCGGGGCTGCTGTTCCTGGGCGCGCTCCTGGCGCGCCTGTTCATGAAAGGGGAAGAGGGATGAAGCGCGTCACGCTCGCGGCGCTCCTGCTGCTGTCCACGGTGGCGGGCGCCTCCGCCGAGACGGTGCTGGCCGGGCATCCGGTCACCGCCGGGCTGGCCCAGGCGCTGACGAAGGGCACGCCGGTGGCGGTGGAGGCGGTGGTCCCGCCGGCCATTCCCATGGGGCGCCAGCACGCCTTCCTGAGCGGACGCGGCGAGGTCAAGCTGGCGGAGGCCGCCCGCAAGGCCGACGCGGTGCTGACCCTGCGCTCCGCCTGGGCGGAGGACCCGCTCTATCCGCTGGCGCGGCGGGCCAACATCCGCCTTGTCGAGATCGACGCCGCCCGCCCGGTGGACGGCGCCTTGCCGGGGATCGCGGTCAACGGCGGCGCGGCCTTCCCCTGGCTGGGCATCGCCAACGCCGGGCGGATGGCCGACATCCTGGCCGCCGACCTGCGGCGCCTGTACCCCGGGTCGGCGACCGTCATCGACGCGAATCTCGCCGCCCTGAAGCGCAGGTTGCTGACGGTCTCGTCCCGGTCGGCGCAGGCGTTCGCCGCGTTGCCGGACCCGTCGGCGGCGGCGCTGTCCGACCGCTTCGCCACGCTGGCCGCCGATCTCGGGCTCGATCTGCGCCGGGTCTGGACCCGCGACGATCGCGACTGGACGCCGGAGGGTCTGGCCGAACTGACCGCCACCCTGAAGGCCGAGGCGATTCCCGTGGTGCTGCACCACCGCCAGCCGGCGCCGGACATTGTCCAGGCTGTGGCGGACGGTGGCGCCCGGTTGATCATGCTGGACAGTCTGGAGAGTGGTCCGCCGATGGCGATGGACACGGCGCTGGCGCGGATGGCGGAGCAGGTGGAGGCGGGGCTGCGGTGAGGGAGGCATTGCCTCCTTCCTGAAGCTCATTGCCCCCTCCCTAACCCTCCCCCGCTATCGCAGGGGAGGGGACTTTCTTCTCCCTCCCCTGCGAAGCGGGGGAGGGCCGGGGTGGGGGCAACACCCCGACACCTTTACACCCTTAAAAACCCCCGATCACTCGCTCGCCAGCGCCGCCACCGGGTCGAGCCGCGCGGCGCGGCGGGCGGGGATCAGGCCGAAGACCATGCCGGTGAGCACGGCGGAGGCCACCGCCCCGGCGATCGCGGTCGCCGTGAAGACCACCGGCATCGCCAGCAGCCCGATCACCGCGCCGCCGGCCAGCCCCAGCGCCACCCCGACCAACCCGCCCAGCCCCGCCACCAGCGCCGCCTCCATCAGGAACTGCCGCTCGATGTCGGCGGCGCGGGCGCCGACGGCCATGCGGATGCCGATCTCGCGGGTGCGCTCGGTCACGCTGACCAGCATGATGTTCATGACCCCGATGCCGCCGACCAGCAGCGTGATGACCGCGGCGCAGCCGAGCAGCAGCGTCATGGTGTCCTGGGTCTCCGCCGCCGCCTGGATGCGCGCGGTCCCGTCGTGGATCTGGAAATCCTCCTGGCCGTGACGCTCGGAGAGCAGGGCCTTGATGGCGTCGCGGGTCTGCGCGATCCGCCCCACGTCGTGCACCGAGACGAGGATCAACTCCAGGTCCGGCTTGCCGATCAGCCGTTGCACGCCGGTGGACAGCGGCACGAACACCCAGTCGTCGGTGCTCTGGTTGCCGGTCAGGTCGCCCTTCTGCGCCATCACGCCGGTGACCAGGAAGGGGATGTTGTTCACCAGCACATGCTTGCCCAGCGGCGACTCCCCGCGCGGGAACAGACGTTCGGCGACACGGTGGCCGAGAACCGCCACCGCCGCCCCGGCCCGCTCGTCGGCGCGGGTGAAGAAGGCCCCCCGGGCGACCGGCCAGCGGTGGGTCAGCGGCAGCGACGCCGAGGTCGCCAGCCCTTCGGTGCGGTGGTCGATGTTGCCGTGGCGGACCATCACCGGCGCGGCGAGGAAGGGCATCACACTCTCGACGTTGGGCAAGTCCAGGATGGCCTCGCCGTCCGCCTCGGTCAGCGGCGTGGCCGGCAGGCGGGGATCGCCGCTGCCCGCCACGACATAGACCAGATTCACCCCCAGCGCGCCGACCCGCGCCATCACCGCCTGCTTGGCGCCCTCGCCGATGGCGAGCAGGGCGATGACCGAGGCCACGCCGATGACGATGCCGAGCAGGGTCAGCGCCGTGCGGAAGCCGTTGGCGCCCAGCGAGCGCAAGGCCGCCGACAGGGCTTCCCCGGCGTCGGTCCACAGCGAGGCGCCGGCGGCCGCGCGCTCCGCCGGGGCAGGGGAGGGGTCCGCCGGTGACGGGGCCGGGCGGCCGCTGTCGGCGACGATGCGGCCGTCGCGCATTTCGATCACCCGGCCGGCGGCCTCCGCCACCTTGCGGTCGTGGGTGATGAGGATCACCGTGCGCCCGGCGGCGGACAGCTCGCGCAGCAACGCCACCACCTCCGCCCCGCTGGCGCTGTCCAAAGCACCGGTCGGCTCGTCGGCCAGGATCACCGGGGCGTCGTTCATCAGCGCCCGCGCGATCGATACGCGCTGTTGCTGGCCGCCCGAAAGCTGGTTGGGGCGGTGATGGCGCCGCTCCTCCAGCCCCAGGCGGCCGAGCAACTCCACGGCGCGGCCTTCGCGCAGCGGGGCGGGCAGGCCCGCGTAGCGGCCCGGCATCTCGACATTCTCCTGCGCCGTCGTGCCGGGGATCAGATGGTAGTGCTGAAAGACGAAGCCGAAGCCATCCCGCCGCAGCGCCGCCCGCTCGTCGCCCTCCAGCGCCGTCACGTCGCGCCCGTCGACGCGGTAGCGCCCGGAGGTCGGACGGTCGAGCCCGCCGAGGATGTTCATCAACGTCGATTTGCCGGAGCCGGAGCTGCCGACGATGGCGACGAACTCCCCCGCCTCGACGGTCAGGGAGACGCCGCGCAGCACCTCGACCGCCAAGCCGCCGCCGCCGGGGCCGCCGCTGATGTAGGTCTTGCGGATGTCCTCCAGGACGAGAAGCGGGCCGCTCACAGCCGGAACCCGATCTTGGGCGGGCGGCCGTCGTCGGTTTTCCAGCCCACCACGATCCGCTCGCCTTCGGCCAAACCTTCCAGGATCTGGGCGTTGAAGCGGTCGCGCACCCCGACGCGGACCTCGCGCGTCTCGACCGCGCCACCGGCGCCGATCAGCGTCACGCGGTGCCGTTCCGCCAACTCGTCGGCCGGGGTCAGGGCGGCGACCGGAACGGTGACGGCGTCCTTGGCCGCGGCGGCCACGAAGAAGACTTGGGCGGTCATGTCCGGGCGCAGCTCCCCCCGGTCGTTGGCGATTTCAAACAGCGCGGTGTAGAGCACGACGCTGTTGGCCGCCCCGCCGCCGCCGGACGCGGACGAGCCGCCGTTTCCGGTTGTGGGCGGCTTCGGCGGTGCTGGCAGAATTTCATGCAAGCGCGCGGTCCAGCGCCGCCCCGGATGGCCGAGCGTGGTGAAGTAGAGCGGCATGCCGTCCGTCAGCCGTGTCACGTCGGCTTCCGACACCTGGGTCCACACGGTCATCGCCGACAGGTCGGCGATCCGCATCAGGACCGGCGCCTCGTAGGCGGAGTTGATGGTCTGGCCCTGGCGGGCGTCCACCGCGATCAGGGTGCCGCTCATCGGCGCGTAGATGCGGGTGTAGCCGAGCTGCGCCTCGTCGGCCTGAAGGGTCGAGTCCGTCTGACGGATCTGCGCCTGGGTGGCCTCGACCTGGGCGGCGGCGATGCGCGCCTCCATCCGGGCCTGGTCGTAGGCCTCGCCGCGCCCCGACCCGCTGCGCCGCAGCGTCGCCTGACGGGCCAGCTGGGCCTCGGCGAAGTCGGCGCGCGCCCGCTGCTCGGCCAGAAGGGCGGTCAGGCGGGCACGCTCGGCGCGCCCGGCCTCGACCTTGGCCTGTTGCAGGGCGGGGTCGATCTCGGCTAGCAGATCGCCCTCGCGGACCATCTGCCCGACCGTCACGTGCAGCCGGGTCAACTGGCCGGACACCTGGGCGCCGACGTCGACGTAGGCGCGCGGCTGGATCTTGCCGAGCGCCGTCACCGTGTCCTCGACCGTGCCGCGGCCGACCACCGCGACCTCCGCCGAGGCGGCGGGATCGGCCGGGCGCAGCAGGGCGGCGGACGCCAGCCCGCCGAGCACCAGCGCGGCGGCGGCGAGGCCGCGGCGGGCACGACGCCGGGAGCCGGAGGCCGCCGCCCGCCGCGCCGTCATCACCACGTCGCCCGCAAGGACAGCAGGACGTTGCGCGGCTGGCCGTAATAGCCGTTGGTCTGGATGCTGCTCAGGTACTTCTCGTCGAACAGGTTGTTGAGGTTCAGCGTGGCCGCCACCTTCTCGGTGATCTGATAGCGCGTCATCAGATCGACCACCGCGTAGCCGTCCCGGTCATACCGCAGGGCGCCCGTCCCGTTGTGGATGTCGCCTTCCCACTTGATGTTGCCGCCCACCGTCACGTGGTCCAAGGCGCCCGGCAGCCGGTAGGTGGTGAACAGCTTGAACGTGTCCTGCGGCACGTAGGTCATCATCCGCTGGCCGTTGGCGTTCTTGACCGTGGTGTGGCTGTAGCCGCCGCCGACCTGCCAGCCGGCCATCACCTCGCCGGCCACTTCCAGCTCGAAGCCCTTGCTTTCCGCACCCTTGACCGCCCGGTAGGCCTGCCCGCCGTCGGGGGTGAAGCGGCCGGGATCGACCTCGCCCAGATTGTTTTGCTTGATCAGGAACACGGCGGCGCTGGCGTTCAGGGCGCCGCCGAAGAACTCGGCCTTCACGCCGGCCTCGTAGGCGTCGCCGTCCAGGGGGTCGAGGGTCTGGCCGCTGACATCCTTGTAGTCCTGCGGCTTGAAGATGCTGGTGTAGCTGGCGTAGACCGACCAGATGTCGGTCACGTCGTAGACGATGCCGGCGTAGGGCGTGAACACCCCATTCTCCGACCGCTTCTTGACGGTCGCCACGCCTGTGTTCGGATGGCTTTTCTCGTCCTGCGACCAGCGGCTGATGCGGCCGCCCAGGATGAAGGACAGGGCGTCGGTCGGGCGCAGCCGGGTCGCGGCATAGGCGGCCATCTGCCGTTCGTCCGTTTGCGACCAGCCGGTCGGGTTGAGCGTCGGCTGGGCGATGTTGCCGTTCCAGGTGAAATAATTGGGGATCGAGGTGTCGTAGCCGGTGATGTACCAGAGCGGGTAGTCGAGCCCCTTGCGCTTGGCGTAATAGCCGCCGACGCCGGCCATCAGCTCGTGCTGCCGTCCGAACAGTTCGAAGGGTCCGCTGACGTCGGCGTTGACCGAGGTCTGCTCCAGATCCGAGTTCCAGCGGCCCGGCCAGATCCCCATGCCGGACCCGTCCCGGTTCAGGTTGCCGCGCACCGCGTAGCCGAGCAGGCCGTCATATTCGCGGTTGTTGCGCTCCACGTTCAGCGTCGCCGTCCAACCGTTCCCGAAGCGGTGCTTCAGGTCGCTGAAGACGGTGAGGTTGTCGTGCATGAAGTACGCCCAGTTGGCGCCGCTGTTGTAGGACCGCGGAAAGTTGGTCTTCGTCCCGTCCGCGTAGAACAGCGGAAAGCCGGCGCGGGAGGCGTCGTCGGACCGGTGCTTCTGGTACTCGACGCCGACGCTCCAGGTCGTGTCCTCGGTGACGTCGGCCTCCAGGATGCCGTAGAGCACCTTCTTGCGCTCGTGCAGGCGGTCGATGAAACTGTCATTGTCCTGATAGGCGCCGACGACGCGCCCGCGCAGGCGGCCGTTCTCGACCAGCGGACCCGACAGGTCGGCCTCGCCGCGGTAGCGGTTCCAGGAGCCGATCTGCCCCTCGGCGTAGCCCTGGAGGACCGGGGTCGGGCGCTTGCGGACCATATTGACCGCGGCGGAGGGATCGCCGACTCCGTTCAGCAGGCCGGTCGCCCCGCGCACCACCTCGACGCGGTCGAACACCGCCATATCGGAGATGGAATCGTCGAAGCCGTAGACGGTCGAACGCGGAATGCCGTCCACCTGGAAATTCTTGACCGCGAACCCGCGCGAGTAGATTTCGGTGCCGTCGCTGCCCAGCGCGCCGGCCTGCAACCGCGCCACGCCGACCGTCTGGTCGAGGACGTCGCGGATCTCGTTCAGCCCCTGGTCGTCCATGCGCTGGCGGGTCATCACGCTGACCGACTGCGGGGTCTCGCGCGGGGACAGGTTCAGCTTGGTGGCGCTGTCGGTCGTGCCGGTGGTGTAGGAGCCGGTTCCCTCGCTGCGGCCCGGATCGCTGGAGATGCCGCCCTGCACAGTCACCGGGTCGAGCACCGTGGCACTGCCCGCATGGGCCGGCAGTTTCTCCAGCGTCACCGTGTCGGCGTCGACGAAGCGCGCGATCAGGCCCGTGCCGGCCAGCAGGCGGATCAGCGCGTCCTGTGGCGCCAGAGTGCCCGTCACCCCCGGCGAGGAAACGCCCTGCGCGATGTCGGAGGGGTAGAGCACCTGAAGGCCGGTGGCCTGCCCATAGGCGGCGAGCACGCCCGGCAACGGTCCGGCGGCGATGGCGAAGGAGACGGTCCGGCCCTGCTGGGCCACCTGAACGGGTGTTTCCCCGGTCGTTGCGGGCGCCGCCAGGGCGCCGTGAAGCGCAGTCGATGCCAGCAGCATGCCCAACAGAGCCGGAGTCCAGCCACCCCGTACCGCTTTCCCGCGCACTTCTTTCCCCTGCGCCGTCTGCCCCCGCAGCTGACGCCCCCCACCATCGATCATCACCAAGACCCCGTCATTTTGCGAATGAGTTGCATTTTCGTGTATGCAAACCATGACGATGCCCGGTGGGAACCACCTCACCCCGATTTGGAAAAAATTCGATGCGAATCGGCTAGACGGAACGGATGATGACCAGGCCGGGAACGGGGCGCAGCGTGCGCAAGGGGAGCGTGCGGAGAATGGCGTTCAGGGCTGCGTCCGGCCGGCTGATGTCAACGCTGCCGTCGAAGCGCAATCCGGCGAGCGGCCGGTCCCACAGCACGATCCGGGCGGGGTGGTAGCGGTTGAGGTCCGCAATCACCGCGTCGAGCGGCTGCCCCTGGAAGACCAGCCGGCCGTGCCGCCACGCGTTTTCCACCGCCACGCCCTGGCTCAGCAGAGGACTGGGGCCGTCGGGGCCGTAGGACCGGCTTTGCCCGGCGTTGACGGAAAGGGGAGGCTCCATCCCGGTGGTCAGGCTGGCCGATCCGGTCTCCACCGCCACCACGACGGAGTCCAGGCAGCGATGCACCACGAAACTGGCGTTGGCGGTGGCGACGCGCCCGTTGGCGCAGGTCACGACGAAGGGGCGTTGCGGGTCGGGGGCGGTGACGAAATGCGCCCGCCCCTCGGTCAAACGGACGCGCCGTTCTTTGGCGGAGAACTCGACCGAGAGCGCGCTGTCAGCGTCCAGGGTGAGGACCGAGCCATCGTCCAGTGCCACCGTCCGCCGCTCACCGATTCCGGTCTTCAGATCGCCGGGCCAGCCGGTCAGGACGACCGCTCCGCCCAGCGCCGCGGCGCAGACCGCCGCCCCACCAGCGGCGCCGAACGCCAGGAAACGGCGCCGCGTCGGCGCGGCACGGCGATTCCCGCGGGGGTCGGCCACCCGGTCCAGATCACTCCACAGCCCGGCCAGCCGGTCGTATTCACGGCGGTGGGCCGGGTCCCGCGCCAGCCATGCGTGAAAGGCCCGGCGGTCCGCCGCGTCGGCGTCGCCGGATTCCAGACGCACGAACCACGCCAGGGCCGCGTCCCGAGGGTTGTCCGGTAAGTCCGGTCGGTCACGCTCGCGCTCCATCAGAGCGCCAGCCGGTCGCGGCAATGGGCCAGGGCCTTCATGACATGCTTCTCCACCATGCTGCGCGAGATGCCGAGGCGCGCGGCGATGTCGGCATGGCTCAGCCCGTCGAATTTGTGAAGCAGAAACACCTCGCGGCAGCGCGGCGGCAGTTCGTCCAGCGCCCGGCTCAGCCGCTCCAGCCGCTGCTTGTGCTCCAGCGTCGCCTCGGCGTCCGGCTCGTCGAGCGGACGGTCGAGCCCCATTTCCGCCGGGGCGAAGCGCCGCCCCCGGCGGGTCTCCGCACGCATGCGGTCGAGCGCGATGTTGTCGGCCATGCGGTAGAGATAGGAGCGCGGGTTGTCGATCTCCGGCAGGGCGGTCAGGCTGCGCAGGCGCAGATAGGTGTCCTGCACGACGTCCTCGGCGAGGCACAGCGACCCCAGGCGCCGGGCCAGATGGCCGGTCATCTCTTCATAATGGTCGAGCAGCAGACCCAGCAGGGAAGACCGGTCTCTTTCAGCCATGACGTGGACGACACCCGTTCCCAAAACCTCGCAGCCCACTCCTAAGCACGAATGCGAATCATTCGCAATCGATAGATCGGCCTGGGAAAATATCTTTGACGAAGGCAGGTGAGGGGATAGGGCACGGCGATCGTCTGAAAGTCAGGAGGCGTCACGCCTGTGCGAAAGCATGCGGCATCGGTCTTTTCCGCTTGGGACTTTCAACGAAGCGCCTCGGCGCAGCCGTCGAGGCCCAACCCGCGGCACAGCGCCTGGGACAGCAGGCGGCCGTCCGGATTGTCCGGACCGACCGCGCCGGGCGGACGCCCCAGCAGCGGGTAGAGCATCATGCCGCCCTGCGGGTCCTGCGCGACGTCCCGTGCGAGCCGCTCCGCCAGAGGCACCGTGTAGGTCGGCCCGCCGAGCTGGCTCGGCGGCACCTGGACGCCGAGGGCGAGCGGCCCCTTCCAGACCTGCCGATAAGCCTGATAGGCCTGCCAGGGATCGAAGGTGGGGCCGCCCTCATAGGCCATGATGGACACGAGGTCGATCGCCGCCGCCTGCGGGGAGCGCAGCAGGTTGAGCATCGACCCGGTGTGGGGGCCACGCGGCGGAGCGTCCCGGAATGCACCCTCGCCATAGGCCCCGATGCTCCAGCCCGGTACGGTCAGCAGCAGGGGGCGCGGGAAGGCGCTGCGGAAGCGCGCCACCAGATCCTGCCACGCCGCGTCGGACAGGCAGCGCACCCGCCCCGGCGGCCGGACAGAGCAGCCGGGCATCTCCGGCTCGTAATCCAGATCGACCCCGTCGACGCCCAGATCCCCAACCAGCCGCACCAGGGCGCCGAGGTTCAGCGCGTCCCAATTCGCGTAATTGGCCCCGCCGACGGCGAGCAGCACGCGGGTGCCCGGCTGGCGCTGCTTCAGAAGCGCGATGGCGTCCCTCAGCACCGTGCCGGAAAAGCCGTACTGCAGGCCGGTCCCCTTGAGGTCGAAGCGGTCGAGATAGACGGCGTCCGGCCGGGCGAAGGACAGGGCGACCACGTTCATGTAGCCGGGGAGAGCCGCCAGCGTCGTCGCGGCCGGTCCGGTGGCCGGGCGCTCGTACCAGCTGTCGTGGTAGACGAGCAGGGGGCGCGTCGGCAGCCCCTCCGCGCTCGCGCCGGTCATGCCGCCGCCGGCGAGAAGCGCGGCGGCGAGGGCCAGAGCGCCTAGAACACGTCGCGCCCGAACAGGCCGGTGGTCACGGTGCTGATGATGATCTTCGCATCGAGCCATAGCGACCAGTTCTCGATGTAGTGAATGTCCATGTCAACCCCGACGCGCGCCTTCTCGACCGTGTGGATGCCGCCGCGCATGCCGTTGATCTGGGCCCAGCCGGTGATCCCCGGCTTGACGCGGCTGCGCGCCGCGTATTCGCGCGCCACCTCGGCGTAGCGTTGGTTGCCGACCCGCATATTCGGAACATGGGCGCGCGGGCCGACCACCGACATCTCGCCGGTCAGCACGTTGAAGAGCTGGGGCAGCTCGTCGATGCTCGTCCGGCGGAGGAAGCGGCCGACGCGGGTGATCCGCGGGTTGTCGCGGCTGGTGCCGATGGCGCCGTCGTCGCTGTCGTCCACTTTCATCGTGCGGAACTTCAGCATCGTGAAGGGGCGGTTGTTGAAGCCCACACGGGTCTGCCGGAAGATGATCGGCCCCGGCGAGTCCAGGCGGACCGCGATGGCCGCGGCCAGCATGAAGGGCGAGGCGACGAGCAGCCCGAGGCCCGCGACGACGACGTCCTCGATCCGCTTCACGATGATCTGCATGCCGCGCAGCGGCTGCCGCATCACCAGCAAAGCCGGGATGTCGCCGATGTGCCGAAGGTTGGCGAGCCGCAGCCGGATGCTCTCCTCGTCCAGCGGAATCAGGATGTCGAGGGAGATCATCTGAAGCTGCATGCGCAGGCTGTGGATGCGCATCGCCGCCCGCCAGGGCAGCGCGATGACGACCATGTCCACACGGTTGTCCGGCAGGAAGCGCTTGAAGTCCGTCAGGTCGCCGGACACCGGCAAGCCTGCCAGGGACGCCGGCCGGCGATCGCTGTCGCGGTCGTCGAACAAGCCGAGGATGCTGTAGTTCGCCCGGTGCTCCGGCTGGTCCAGATGCGCGATCATCCGCCCCGCCACGTCGGTGGCGCCCAGGATGACGACCCGGCGGCGCAGCACCCCGCGCTCCTCCAGAAGGCGCACACCCCGCGCCGCCAGGATGCGCCCCGCCCCCAGACAGGCGAGCGCCGTTCCGCCCCACAGGGCGAGCATGTCCGACGGGCCGACCTCCGGCAGGAAGGCCCAGACGAGCAGGGACAGGACGGTCCCGGCCGGCAGCAGGCCGCCGACCACGTCGAGCAACGACTTGCCCCAGTGCCGGTAATTCTCGACACGGTAGGCGCCGATGGTGGTCATGGCGCGCAGATAGACGCCGAGCGTGACGGCCGTGAAGATCACCGCCTGGATGAGCAGACGGCCGTCGTCGAAGGACACGCCGTCCGTCCGGGCGGACCAGACGGCCCAGGCGGCAAGTCCGGCGAGGGCCAGCAGGACCCCGTCGGCCCCCTTCACCAGCCGGTTGACGAGCCCATGCGTCCAGTGCAGCCAGCCATCCCGCGCCCCGGCGAAATCGCCGGGAGCCGGAACGGCGCTCTGCGGCAACGCGGCAGGGTCCGGAACGGCGCTTCGCTCCTCGGCCGGAAAACAGACCTGCACGTCGTCGCGCATGGCGGTCTCTTACCCCTGCACGAAGCGGCGGATGATCGGCTTCAACGCCTGCCCCAGCGGATGGGAGCGAAGCCGGCGGGTCAGGCCGGTCTGCCGGATGAACTGCATCGGCGTCCGCGGCGTGCGGAACACGGTGACGGGCTGGCCGAACAGTTCGGTGTCCCGGACGAAATGGCGCGACGGCACCGCGCCGACCAACATGGCGCGGTAGCGTTCGGCCCAGTCCGGGCGGGCCAGAAGCAGCTTGTTGTCGCCGATGGCGAAGGGGCCGAGGGCTCCCGGCCGGTCGGCCATGAAGCGGCACATGCCCTCGGACACGGCGGGGAATTCAGGGTTGAAGTAGTCGTCGAGGACGATCACCCCGCCGTCGCCCAGGCTGTCGTCGGCGATACCCAGATCATGGCGCGTGACGTCGGCGGTGTGGCCGCCATCGATGCTGAACAGGCGGACCGCGGGACCCAGCCGCTCGGCGAGGCCGCTCCAGGACAGAGCCAGGGAGTTGTCCTTGACGACCTCGACCGACGCCGGTTCGATCCCGAAGCGGACGAGGTTGCCGCGGAAGGCCGTCTCGTCGCCTTGCCCCGACTGGTCGACGTTGAATTGCTGGTCGTCGAACAGATCGACGGCGAAGGCCCGCTCATCCGCTTTGCGCACGAGCGCCAGCAGGATGAACAGCCGTCCGTGATGGACGCCGATTTCGCCGACGCTCCCCGTCACGCCCTCGGCGCTCTGCCACACACCGACGGTGGCGATCAGGCTGGCGTCCAGGCGCGACAGCCAGCCGTCCACACGGCGATGGCCGTGCTGGACATAGCGGTGCAGTGGCGACGGAAATGCTATTGAAGGTTGAGGTGACATGGCGACCTCTTACTAACACACTATTTAAAATGGCTTAAGACAGCATTGGCGACGCCGACGCGATAAATTTCGACAAAGAGTCACAACCGGATTTTCCGATTTTGTCGCATTTTGGAGAAACTCGGAAAGCCTGTGTTCAACGACCTCTTTGCGCGAACCATGCGTCGCCCCGGCCATGCTCATGATGGGGAATTCCCGCCATGCATGGCGACCACGTTGCAGAAGTCGGCGGGCACCGTGGTGATCGACACCAGATGGCCCTGTTCGAGCCGCCAGAAGCGATAACCCATCGCCTCCAGCCGGTCCCAACAGCCGTCGGTGCGTTCGCCGCGGCGGTGCAGGATGGCGCTGTTCACTTCGAACAGAATGGTCGGGTGCCAGCGCTCCAGGCTGCGCCGCGCGCCTTCGACCACCATGGGCTCAGCCCCTTCGACGTCCATTTTGATGCAGTCGATGCGCGGCAGGTTCAACTCCTCGACGAGGCTGTCGAGCGTCACCGTCGCCACCTCCTCGCCCTCCTTGGTCGCGCTGTCGCCCAGCAGGGAGAAGGCCTGGAGGTCACCGCCCGCCGAGACGTGATGCAGCACCGCCGTGCCGTTCCGGTCGGACAGCGCCTTGCGGACCAGACGCACCGTGGCGAAGCGGTTCAGGGCGACGTTGGCCGCCAGCCGGTCGGCCGCGACGGTGCCGGGCTCCACCGCGACGACGATGCCGTCCGGCCCGGCGAGCCGGGCCGCCTTCAGCGTGTAGAGCCCGATGTTGGCGCCGGCGTCGATGAAGACGGCGCCGGGGGCCACGAACTGGTCGAGTTCCCGCAGCTCCGGCTCCGACCAATCCCGCAGCACGAAGGAGGTGACGGAGGTGTAGCGCAGATCCGGCGGCACGCGCAGCTGCTCGCCGCCGGAGGTCAGGCGGAAGCGCGGGCTGCGCTTCAGGGCGACGCAGCCGAGCCAGAGGGCGGCACGGGCCAGGACCGGCACCGGCTCGGCGCGGAAACCCGGATGGGCCAGCAGGCGGCGCAGGCGGCGGAAGAAGGCCGGGGATGCGGAGGAGGTGGCGGCGATCATGGCCTTCCCATGCTGATGACGGGGCGTTTCGGGGGGCTGAGTGGGCGCTGGGCGCCGGCCTGCCGGCGGGCGTTGCGCCAGTAGAGGGCGAGCGCCATCACGCTGGCGACCTCGCCGGGCGTGAAGACGACGGAGTAGATGGTGGAGGTCGCCAGGGCGAACAGGACGTAATCACCCAGCGCCAGCGTCATGGGGTCGTCACGGTCGGCGGAGCGGCGGGCGGTGCGCAGAGCGGCGACGTAGAAGGCCGCGATCAGCACCGCGCCGATGACGCCGTATTCGAAAACGACGCCGATCCAGCCGATGTCGGCGAGATAGAACTGATCGCTGCCCAGGATGTCCGCCAGGGTCACGCTGCTGAAGCGGGTGATGGCGCCCACCCCCAGCAGCCAGCGCAAGGGCGTCACCTCCAGGAAGTCGAGCGCCAGAACGATGGAGTTCTGGCGGATCGACAGGGAGGCGCCGAGCATCTGCTCGGCCCGGTTGGCGAGGTCCACGCTGTAGACGGCGGCCAGGACGATGGTCGCCAGCAGGGCCGCGCTGACCGCCAGGATGCGCCACCAGCCGCGCGCCGAGGTGATCATGGCGAAGCCGACCACCAGGACCACGCCGCCCAGAACCGTGCGCTGCTTGTAGATCAGGACCATCAGCAGCAGCCCGGCCAGAAGCAGCGGGATGGTCCACCATTCCCGGTAGGCGCAGAACCGCCGGGACAGGTAGAAGAGGAACAGCACGCCGAAGAACATCGGCATGAAGATGCGGTAGCCGCGCTCGAAGTCGTACATCAGCAGCTTGCTCTTCAGCGGATCGGTGGCGTAGGCCTCCGGCGGAACGACCAGCCACAGGGCAAGCATGACGACGAAGGTGCCGACGCCGAGCGCGATCAGCGCGCCGCGCACCTGCGGCAGCGTCGGGCGCAGCAGGGTCAGCAGTGCGGCGAGCGAGAAACAATAGGCGAAGGGCCAGACCTTGACCGTGGTCGCCATCGCGTCGGTCAGCCCGTTGCCGAGCTGGACCATGGACACCGCCGGGGTGATCGCCACGAGGTAGGCGAGCAGGGCGATGCACAGCGACTTGAACGGCAGCTCGATCTGCGCCATCGCGTAGACGGCGAGCGGGATGGTCAGGACCGGCCAGCTTTTCGACAGGGCGTAGAGCGGTGGAACATCGACCAGATAATGGAAGCTTTGCCCGAACAGGGGCAGCACCGCCAGCAGGATCATCACCGTCAGGGGGCGGGGCAGGGAGCGGGGCAGGGCGCGGCGCGGCGCCGCCGCCCGGACGGGCGACAGGATGCGTCCGCGCTGCCGGGCTCCCAGCTCGACGATCATGGGCGCGCCGCCGGCTTCGGCCGTGTCCGGTCCCGCTGTTCCGACCACCAGGCGGACAGGGCGATGCCGAGCAGCGGCAGGGACTCCACGAAGACCCGCCGGGCGTGACCGCGCGGATTCTGGGCCAGCCGGTACAGCCATTCCAGGGCGAGGCGGCGGAACAGCGGCGGGGCGCGCTCCACCAGTCCCGTGACGAACAGCAGCGAGCTGCCGACGCACAGCCCGACGCCAGTTGCCTGTCCGGTGTTCCGGATGGCCAGCGACAAGCATTCCGACTGCGGCGCGCCGACCGCCAGGAAGACGAAGCGGGCCGGGTGGTCCAGCACGAAGCGGACACAGCGCTCGACCTCCCGCGGGTCGGCGGAGAAGCCCATCGGCGGCTCGTGCCGGGCCAGCCGGGTCAGCCCGAAGCGGCTGCGCAGGCGGCGCTCCAGCTCGTCGTTGCCGCCGATGACCGTGACGGAATCGTCCGGCGTGATGACGTGCGCGAACAGGTGGGCGGTGAGGTCGCTGCCGCTGGCGCTGGGCAAGGGCTTGCGGAACAGCCGGTGGGACAGATGCCGCATGATCTGGCTGTCGCACAGCCGCAGCCACGCGCCGTCGTAGGCGGCGCGGAAACGGGCGTCGCTCCCTCGGTGGAGCCGCACCACGTGCTGCGCGTTCGGCGTCACGACATAGGCGAAGGGGGCTTCCGGCGCCCGCGCGGCGATGGCCTGGGCCGCGCCGGCCACGTCGAGGCGGGTGATGGCGACCCCGAAGACGGTGTCCGTGGTATGCTCCCGCCCCGGTTCGGTCTGGAGCTTCGTCATGGGAAGTTCACGGCGCCGCCGGTCTGGCGCCCGATCGTGTAGCTGAACACACGCTCGAACGGCACGACGCGGTTGATGAACTGCTCGACCCACAGGCCGGTCTCGGCGATGGAGCTGCGCGGCACGAACAGGATGTCGCCGGCGGCCAGCGGCACGTCACCGACCGCCGTCCCGGTCTCCAGGAACCGGCGGGTGTCGATGGTGCGCAGCATCGGCTTGTTCTCGGGGTTGCGGCGGATCAGCACCACCTCCTCGTACCGCGCCTCACGGTCGAAGCCGCCCGCCAGCGTGATCGCCTCCATCACGCCGATCCGGCCGTTCAGCAGGTAGGGGCCGGGGCGGGCGACGGCGCCGCCGATATAGGCGCGGTTCGACGGGGTTTCCTTCAGCCCGATGCTGACCTGCGGCGCGCGCATCCAGCGCCGCGCGCGCGTCTCGACCACGGAGGCCAGCTCGCCCGGCGTCAGCCCGGCGGCGTCGACCTGACCGGCCATGCGCAGCCCGGCGGAGCCGTCGGGGCCGATCATCACCTCCTCGTCCATGTCGGGGACGAGCATGAACTTGACCTGGAAACGGTCCCCCGGACCCAGCCGGTAGGCTGGCGTGGAATCCTCCCACCGGGCGAAGCCCTCGGGCATGGCCTCTCTGGGACTTACAGATTGGCCGGTGCACGCGCCGAGCGCCAGCAACGCCGCCAACAGGAAGCCCCGCATCGCGGCCGCCCCTCTCACAGCCATCGGCATCACAGCCATCGGCATCACAGCCATCGGTAGATCACCTGGGGAATGTGGAAGTGACGGCCGGTCAGCACCAACCCGACGATGTCGCCGCCGGACGCGAGGATGGAGTCGCGCATCCGGGCCGCGACCGGCGCACGGGTGTGCTCGGCACGGGCGACCAGGATGTTCGCGTCCACCATCGGCGACAGCCGCCGGGCAAGATGGCTGTTCCCGATCGGTGGGGACAGAATCAAAATGATGTCAAAGCGTTGGTTCAGCCGCTCCAGAATCTGGCGCGATTGGGCGATGGGGGTGCGCAGGCTGCCCAGCGCCGATCCCGTCGCCTGCCGCGACACCCAGAGCAGCGGCACGGCGGAGGGCAGCGTTTCGAAGTCGCCGCTCCCCTGCGGGTCGATGGTCGGCAGCCGCTCGCCGGTTCCGGCGTCCGCGTCGCCGTCCGTCTTGTCGTCCACCCCGGCGTTGATCGCCGCCAGCTGGCCCGTGCCGTCGCCGCAGAGGTCGATGAGCAGCGTCCGCAGGCCCCGCCCCTTGGCGAATTCCAGCGCGAGCCCGCGCGCCACGACGGCGTCGCCGTCGCCGTCGTTGGCGGTCACGAACTGGATCAGGGCCATCGGCCGGTCGTCGGCGCCATGGTCGCGCAACTGTGCGGCCAGATGGATCAGCTCCTGCTGGGCGCCGGGGGAGACCAGCTCGCCATCGGTGTCGGAGAAGCTGGCGATGGCCGGAACGCCCAGGTCGCGTTCGATCTCGTGCGGCAGGATGTAGACCTGGCGCAGCCATGTCGCCAGCACGCCGGCCGCTCCGCCGAGCAGGATGCCGCCGACCAGCCCGGCGATGATGAAGCTCGGCGCCATGCTCGTTCCGGTCGCCGGCGCCACCGCCGGCTGCACGACGCGGACATTGGAGAACCGCACCTTGGCGGCCTCTTCCTCGGCGCGGGCGGCCTCGGTGCGCTGGGCGTAGTCGCGGTAGATGTCCTCCATCACGCTGCGCGTGCGCTCCAGGTCGCGCAGCTCGCTTTCTGCCTTGCGCAGGCGGCCGACCTTCTCCACCGCCACCGTGTGCTGGCGGTTCAGCTCGTCGAGCTGCCGGGCCACGGCGTCCTGCTCGATCTCCAGCGTCAGCAGATGGTTGCTCAGGAAGGGGATGGTCGGGTTGCGGACCTCGCGCGTGGTGCTGAACACCGGCTTGTCGCCGCCCTTCATCGACTGGCGGACCGTCCTGATCTTCCGCTCCAACTCCTGGAGCGGCGGGTAGTCCGGCAGGAACTGGGAGGCCAGCCGGTCGCGGTCCAGCTCCAGGCGGAGCAGCACGTTGCGGTCGTCGTCGTTCTGGTTCTGGTTGCTCTGTTCCTTGAAATCGAACACCCGTTCCGGCAGGGCGGCGAGCCGCTTCTTGGCGGCGGCGACCTCCGCCTGGAGGGCGGCCTGACGCTCCTGGGTCTGCCGGCGGCGCTGCACGATGCTGTCCACCTGATTGGCGGCCAGCAGGCTTTCCTGCACGAGGTCGACGATGTCGTACTCGGATTTCAGCGCCTGGATCTGTCCCTCGATGCTCTTCAATTGGTCGGAATGGCGCGCCAGTTCGGAGGCGAGGAAGGGCGAGCGCGGAATGTCGAAGATCGCGCGGCGGCGCTTCAGGTAGGCATCGGCCAGGGCGTTGACGGTGTCCGCGGCGAGGTCCGGGTCCTCGTGGCTGAAGCTGAGACGCACGATGTTGGAGGAGGACTGCTGCTCCACCTGAAGGCGGCGCTTGAACTTGTCGATGGCCTTTTCGAGCTGGTCCTGCGGGCTGTCGGCGGGTAGGAGCCCGAAGAGGCGAGGGTGCGCGATTTCCGGGAACAGGGTGACGGGGTCCAGCGCGCTCAGCGTGTCCTCGATCACCCGGCGGCTTTCCAGAATGCGGATCTCGCTGTCCACCGACTTCAGCCCGTCGATCGACAGGACGGAGGGCAGGGTGCCGGCCACGTCGCTGATCCCCGCATGCGAGCGGTCGATCATCATCATGACTAGGCTTTCCGCGGCGTAGCGCGTGCGCGCAGAGGTGGCGGCTGCCAGGCCGGCGATGATCGAAAGAAGAGCGACAATCAGGATGATGCGCTTGTGATAAAAAGCGAGTATCAGAAGATCGCGCGGCGTAAATGCCGACACGCCGCTGGAAAAAAGTACCCCATGCGATTGCTGAGCCGGCGAGCCTTCCAGCTGGTCAGCCGATTGGCTCTGCCTGCGATTTTCCAGATGTTGGGACAGCATCTTTTATGGGTACCGTAGCGTGTGGGTCGAGCACTTTATTTGCATGGCTTACCACGTCCGGTGTAGAGCTGTCATGGGGTGGTTGGGGTTTTGAAGCATTTTGTCTCAATTTTTAGCTATTTGCTTTTTGCCGAAGTCCCCCACTTTTGGTTGGGTGCCAGGATGCCGGCCCCAGCCCCACCGAGCCACGCGCCATGAACCACCGACTGTCTTCATTGAAAGCCGCGATCGAACTCCGTCACCCGCGGATGTTCCGCCGACTGACCTGGCTTCGCGACCGGCTCGCGCCCTACTATGCCGAGCCGGAGCTGCGCCTTCTTCCCGTCCTGTGCGTTCCGGGGGAGGCCGCCTACGATATCGGCGCCAACAGCGGCATCTACACCTTCTGGCTCTGTCGTGCGGCGACCAGCGTGACCGCTTTCGAACCCAACCCGAAACTCGCGGCGTTGCTGGAGAACAAGTTCGCGCCGCTGATCGCGTCAGGCCGGCTGCGGGTGGAGGGGTGTGCGCTGAGCGACGGCGACGGCTCCATCGTGCTCCATGTGCCGCGCTCGTCCGCCTTGGCTTCGGTCGAGAGGGGGGCGGTGGGCGCCCATGGCGAAGAGGTGGAGGCGGTGACCGTCCCGCGCCGGACGCTGGACCGCTACGACGATCAACCGGTCGGATTTTTGAAGATCGACGTGGAGGGGCATGAAACCGCGGTGGTCGGCGGCGGTCTCCGTCTGATCGACCGTGACCGTCCCAATCTGCTGATCGAGGCGGAGGAGCGGCACAATCCCGGAGCCTTGGCGGCGCTGCAGGCTCTGCTGACCCCGCTGGGATATCGCGGCTATTTCGTCCTGGCGGGACGCTTGTCTACGCTGGACAGCTTCGATCCGGCCCGCCACCAGTCCCGCTCCGCCTTGAACGCAGCAGGCACGCACCGCGTCAAGGGGCAGGTCTACATCAACAACTTCATCTTCGTGGCGCGTGACGGCGTGGCCGACCGGCTGCGCGCGGCCCTGGGGCAGTCGAGCAGGACCTGACGGCCTCGCATCGACGGCCTCAGCGGCGGCAGTCGACCTCGGGCCAGGGCCGCTTCTGGTAGAAAGGGCGCAAGGTCAGGATCTTCGCCACCCTCCAGATGCGGCTTTGCCGCTCGGGGCACAAATTGTTCACCGCCGAGGTCGGGTTGCCGTGCCACCAATCGGGAATGTTGACCTCAACCTCGTAGGTGTTCAAGTGCAGCTCGGGTTCGCGAATCCACCAGCCATAGGGAAGACGGTCGAAATGGGCACGGATTTCCTGGCGGATGTCGACGGCGCGCCATTCCTCGGTGTCTTGCGCGGCGGCCGGGCGGTCCTGCCCGAGCAGGGCTGCGGCAAGGCACAGAGCCAGCGCCGCCCGAACGCTCCGGTGGCATCGCCCTTTCGTCACATTGGTCATCAACCGACGGCTCTCCTTGCGCGGCCCTACACGGCCGTTCCCCACGTGTCCGCGAACATCTTCCGCTTCCGCAACAACCCCTTATCCCACAGAGCGTGATGCGTCTCCAGACATGGCGTGCCCTCGGGCGTTATGGCATCGGCCTCGGGTTGCGCGGGGTGGAGGTCGTCGGCAAGCTTGGCCTCTATATCATAGCGGCGGGCGCGCTGGGCGCCCATGACGCCGGCCTGTTCTTCCTGTGCCTGACCTGGATCGGCCTGGCATCAACCATGGCGCGGCTTGGGCTCGAACGGGCGATCACGCGGCACATCGCCGCCGAACTGGCCATCGGCCAGGGGCGGGCGGCCGGGCGCGACCTGCGGACCGGACTGGTTGGCACGGGACTCGCCGCAGCCTTGGCCGCGGTGGCGACCTATGCCCTGGCCGGGCCGGCGTCGCACCTGCTGTTCGGGGCGCCGGATCTCGAAACGCCGCTGCGCCTGTCGGCCCTGGCCCTGGTGCCGCAGACGTTGACCATCACCATCGGATCCGCTCTGGCGGGGCTGAAGCGGGGCGTTGCGGCGCAGTTCGTGCAGAACGCGCTGTGGCCGGTGCTGATGCTTGCCGCTCTTCTGGCGGGGGTTTCCAGCCTCGATTCTCTGATCCTGGCTTTGGCGGGCGCTCTGACACTCAGCGTCGCGGTCGGACTGGTCCTTCTCGCGAGCAACCGCTGCCGGTTCACCGACCATTCCGCGTCTGCCGATGCGGCCTCTGCGGACGGGCGGACGGAGGCTTTGCCGTCGCTGTGGCACACGGCGCTTCCCCTGTTCGTCGTCGAGCTGGTGCAGGTGTCCCTGGCGTCACTGCCGGTGCTCGCGTTGGGCGTGTTCGTCGACGCGGCCTCGGTCGGGGCGTTCAGCGTGGCGAACCGCATCTCCATGCTGATCTGGGTCGTCATCATCAGCATCGGGACCTTTGCCGCCCCCAACTACGCCGAACTGCATCGCCGTGGCGAGACGTCCCGCCTGCTGGCGATGAACCGTGGCATCATGCTGACCGTCGCGGCTCTGGGCCTGCCCATGGTGTCGGTCATGATGGTCGTGCCGGAACCGTTGCTCGATCTGGTCGGGCAGGGGTTCGGCAGCGCGGCGACGGCGCTGCGCATTCTCGCCGTGGGCCAGATGATCAACTGCCTTCTGGCCTGCCAGGACATTCTGCTGGCCATGACGGGACACGGACGCACGCTGCGCCGGCTGAATCTTCTGCAGTTGGCGGTGTGCGTCCTTCTCGGCGCCGTCCTGATCCCGGTCTTCGGCATGACCGGAGCGGCGGTGGTGACGGCCCTGACGGTTGCCCAGGGAGCGATCGGAACGACGCTGGTGCGCATCCTGCTTTTCAGGAATCCCAAGACCTCCACCCCGCTTGCCGGTCGCCTTTAACCAACTTGACCAAACCCACGGCCCAGCCCACATTGGTCAAGCTGGTCAAGGGAAGGATGCCATGGGCCATATCAGCTTGTATGACGCGAAAACACACCTTTCGGGCTTGGTTGACCGGGCGGCGGCCGGGGAGGAGTTCGTCATCGCCAAGAACGGCGTTCCTATGGCCAAGCTGGTTCCGCTGCCCAAGGTGACGGAGCCTCGCAAGCCGGCCCGGGCGCTGGGCGTCACCCGGATCGCACCGGACTTCGACGATCCCGACGCGCAGATCGAGGCGCTGTTTGCCGGTGGCGATCCGGACGAAGGGCCGGATAAGGGGGCAGGCCGCTGATGGACCTGCTGCTCGATACCCATGTATTCCTTTGGTGGGACGCCGGCGCCGATCCGATCAGTCCGGCGGTGCGAGCCGCAATTGCCGCCCCGGAGAATCGCGTCCATGTGAGCGCGGCCTCCGTGTGGGAGATCGCGATCAAGAGCAGCAAGGGGAAGCTGGCTTTCACCGGATCTCCGAGCGCGGCCGTTGCCTTGAACAACTTCCTCCCGCTCGCCATCGACCCGGTTCATGCGGAGCGGGCCGGAGGTTTGGAGTGGTCGCACCCGGACCCGTTCGACCGCATGCTGGTGGCACAGGCCCAAGCCCAGAACCTGACCTTGGTTCACGCCGATAGCGCGATCGCCGCTTACAAAGGCGTTGCGCAGATGTGGGCCCGTCCTTAGCCCAGCAATGGGGCCTGACAGCGCCATCCCAGCCGTCACATTTGCTCAATATTTTCCATAATTCATCTTATGGGATATTTGTGCCATGCAAGGTAGGTTCTATCCTGAAGTACAACTCTTGTATCAGTACAAGAGCTTACCGGCTTCAGGGGTCGGCCCGCTCCTTCCGTTGAAGCGGGAAAAGACGAACCAGTGCCTATGCCGGCCAGCCCGTTCTCGGCACCGTTCCGATTCCCCCCAGCGACGCCGATGCCGAGCTTGCGGCGGGGCTTCGGCGGTCGCTTCAACGACCGCCGAAGCCGCACCCGTCAGACCGGCACGGTGCCCTTCACCACCACACGCATCAGGACGCGGCGGTGCTTGCCCATCTCGTAGTTGGCCGTGGCACGGTGCAACAGGCAGCGGTTGTCCCAGAAGACCAGATCGCCGTGCTGCCACCGGTGGGTGTAGACGAAACGGTCCTGCGTCGCGTGCTCCAGCAGCTCTTCCAGCAAGGCGCGCCCCTCCTCCTCCGGCAGGCCCTCGATGTGGGAGCTGTACATGCCGATATAGAGGCTCTTGCGGCCGGTCTCGGGATGGGTGCGGACCAGCGGATGAGCGATGGGCGGAGCGGCGGCGATGTCGTCTTCGGTCGGCGGGGCGCTGCCGGTGTAGCGGCGCATGAACTCCAGGCTCTGCACCGACTTCAGACCGTCGATCCGCCGGCGCATGGCGTCCGGCAGGGCATCATAGGCGGCGGTCATGTCGGCGAACTGCGTGTCGCCGCCGTTCGGCGGCAGTTCCACCGCCTGGAGCATCGTCAGCAGCGACGGCTCCCGCAGGAAGGACTTGTCGGTATGCCAGAAATAGTTGGAGCTGATGAAGGGCTTGGCCACCGGGTTACCGGCGGCGTCCAGGTTGGTGATGGTGTGCACCGCATCCCACTTCGACCCGTCGGCCAGCCGGATCATGTGCCCCTCGATCGGGCCGAACAGTTCGGCGAACCGGTACATGCGCTCCTTGTCCAGCGACTGGTTGCGGATCACCAGCAGATGATGGTCGCGGAACGCCGTCCGCACCGCGTCGACCGTCGCATCGTCGAGCGGCCGGGACAGGTCGAGCCTGTCGGCCTCCGCCCCGATGATGCCGTCGAGCGGCCTGAACAGCGGGGCTGGGTGGGCTGAAGCGTCGGTGGAAGCGGCGGCCGGAGCGGCGGCTTGCGCATGGAGGCTGGTCATGGGGACGGTTCCTCTTTGCAGGTCGGATGGATTTTCAGAGCGGACGGCGGCAGGCCCAAAGGGCGGCGCGCGTCAGGATTTGGCGGTGCACCGGGTGTTCCAGGGACGCCCGGTCGTGGCCCAGCGTGTCGGCAACCACCCGGCCCCGGCCGGCGTCGCGCGCCCACACGGCGGGCCAGGCGCTTCCCCCCTCCGATGCCACGGTCGCCAGGGGCTCGACATCGCCGGCCAGATCGAAGCCGCCATAGGCCTCGTCGGTCACGGTGAAGGGCGGCAGGCCGGCGGTGAGGGGATGGTTTCCGGTCGTGAAGACCAAGGTGACCGGACCGCGCGGCGGATGGGCGGAGCGGCCCCATACCCAGGCGCCGCCCAGCAGATCCTTCCATCCCGGCCAGTCATCGAAGCAGATCAGGGCGGTGTGCAGGCCCAGCAGTCCGCCCCCGCCGGTGACGAAGCGCGACAACCGCTCCCGCCCGGCCTGCGACAGCGAGAAGGCCCAGCGCCCGCGGTGCGGGGCGTATTTCTCGCTGCCCAGCATCCGCCAGCGCAGGGCGTAGACGGTGAGCAGGTCGAAACCGCCCTCTTCCAGCGCCTCGAGCCCGCCTTCGACGTCGTCGGTGACGGTCGAGACGACTCCCGCTTCGGCCAGAATCGTCTCCAGCGCCGGAGCGGCATCGGCGAAGGGATGGCCAATGCCGCCGGTCAGGATCAGGTTGCGGATCGCCCTGTTCATCGATCGCCCGCCAGGGGCTTGACCGCCGGTGCACGGCGGGGCAAGTGCATCTTCAGACTGAAGGATACGCCGCCGTCGACCATCAGATGCTGGCCATGGATGTAGCGTGCCCGATCCGACACCAGGAACAGCACCGCGTCGGCGATGTCGTCGGCGGTGCCGAGCGACCGGGCGGGCACGGCGCCGCCGCGCACCGCGCGCACCTCCGCATCGGCATAGATCGGCGCCGACATACCGGCGTCGATGAAGCCGGGGGCGACGGCGTTGACCCGCACGCCGCGCGGCGCCAGCGCGAGCGCCAGATGCTCGGTCAGCAGCGCGACCGCCGCCTTGGTGGCCGGATAGGCCCCGGCGTCGGGGCTGGGGGCGACGGCGTTCAGTGAGGTGATGTTGACGATCGCCCCCGACCCGCGTTCCGCCATCCGCCGCGCCACGGCGCGGGTGACGATGAAGGTGCCGGTCAGGTTCACGTCCACCACGCGGCGGAAGTCGGCGACGCTGTGGTCGAGTATGTCGCCGAAGCGGACGATTCCGGCATTGTTGACCAGAATGTCGGGTCCGTCGCCGAAGGCCTCCGTCATCGCGGCCACCACCGCATCGACCTGCGCCTCGTCGGTCACGTCGGCGGTGAAGGCCAACGCGCCGGGAATGCGCGCCGCCTCGGCTTCGAGCCCGGCGGCGTCGAGGTCGAGCAGTGCCACGCGATAGCCCTCGCCGGCCAGACGGCGCGCGATGGCCGCGCCCAGCCCGCCGCCGGCTCCGGTCACCAGAGCGGTTTTGGTCATGTGATCCTCCCGGATAAGCGGGTGTTGGACATGGATGGAGCCGGCGTCACGGCATGCTCTGAACTCTTCACAGCGCGCTCTGCACTCATCACAGCGCGCTCTGCACGATGCCGCCGTCCACCGGGATGGCGGTGCCGGTCAGGTAGCTGGCGCGCTCGGAGGCCAGGAAGACGATCAGGTCGGCGACCTCCTCCGGACGGGCGAAGCGGCCGAGCGGGATGCCGGCGGCGATGCCGTCCGCCGTCTCGTCCGCGCTTCGGCCCTGGGCGGCGGCGCGGGCGCCGACCACCTGGGTCATGCGGTCGGTCGCCGTCCAGCCGGGGCAGACGGTGTTGACCAGGATGTTCTCCGGCGCCAGCTGCGTCGCCATCGTCTTGGCCCAGCCCAGAGCCCCCAGCCGCAGGCTGTTGGACAGCATCAGCTCCCCGATCGGCTGCTTGACGGAATAGGAGCTGATGTTGACGACCCGTCCCCAGCGCTGCCGGCGCATATGGGGAAGCACGGCGCGGGTGGCGTTGACCGCCGACATCAGCGTAAGGCGGAAGGCATCCTCCCAATCGGCGTCGCTCAGCCCGTCGAAGGAGCCGGGCTTCGGACCGGCGGCATTGTTGACCAGGATGTGGATGGTGCCGAAGGCGTCGGCGACCTCCCCGGCCAGCCGCTCCACCGCATCCGCATCGCCGACGTCGGCACGGACCGCCAGCACCGGGCCGCCGGCCGCCTCCAGGAGCGCCCGAGCCTCCTTCAGCCGTCCGGGGTCGCGCCCGCAGATGGCGACGGCGCAGCCTTCGCGCGCGAAACCCAGCGCCGCCGCCCGTCCGATGCCCTGACTGCCGCCAAGCACCAGCGCGACCTTGCCCTTCAGTCCCAAATCCATCGGTGTGTTCTTCCCTTTTTGGACGCGACGGCGGGCACTCAGCCGTGTGGGCGCCTGCTGACGACGGTCCCCGCCTCGGGCTGGAAATAGCAGCGCTCGGGCTTGTAGGTGCCGCTCGCCACGGTGATGCCCCAGCTTCCCGCCTGCAGCGCCATGAAGCCGTGGATGTCGGCGGGCGGGGCGATCACGACGCTGTCGCCCGGCTCCAGCACACGGTCCTCGACCACCGTCAGGTCGGCCTTGCCGGGAACCGAGCCGTCGTCGCGCCGCTCGTACACGGTGTGCTTCACCCGCCCCCGGTAGATGGCCATGCTTTCCCAATTGCCGTGGTCGTGGACGGCGATGGGCTGGCCGTCGGGCAGCTCGAACAGCAGGATCGACAGGTCGCCGTCATAGTAGAGGTACTGGGAGTTCGCGACATGGTTGCCGATGCGCGGCACGCCGGCCGTGCACAGGTCGGGGCGGGCGGCAAGCGCGGCCAGCGGTTCGCGCAGTGCCGCCGTCAGCTGGGCGGTGTCGTGTCCGTGCGTCTCGATCGCCCGGATCACCGCCTGGGCGCAGGCGCGGATGGCGGTGCCGGTCTCGGGGCTGGCGGCCATGGTGTCTCCTCCTGTAAGCCGTCGTGCTGTAAGCCGTCGTACTGAAAGCCGTTGAACGGCGGGAGCAAAGGGCGTGGGTCAGAGCGCCGCCAGCAGGCGGCGGGTGGCGGCGACCGCGCGCGCCACCCGCGCCGGCGCGTCCATCGTCCGCGCGAGTGTGGCGGTCGGAATTTCCAGGGCGAGCGGCAGGCCGGGCGGAAGCGCGCGCAGCAGGCCGATCAGGTCGATGCCGCCTTCTCCCGGAAACAGCCGCTCCTTCACCGCCGTGTGCAGCAGGGAGTCGCGGTCGGCCGCATGCTCGCGCGGGGCGTCGCAGAGATGCATGTAGGCGAACAGATCGGGCGGAATCGCCGCCACCTCGGCCGGCGTGCCGCCGGAACGGTCGTAATGCAGCGCGTCGAGCGCGATGCCGATGTTCGGGCGCCCTACCCTACCGATCAGACGGGCGGCGGCGGCGGCGCTCGGCACGCTCATCCAGGGCACGAACTCGAACTGCACGGTCAGGCCGAAGCCGGCCGCGTCGTCGCACAGCCGCCCCAGCCGCGCGGCCAGTCGCCCCTCGTCCGGGTCGTCGCCGGTCGCCAGCACATGGCGGGCGCCCAGCTCGGCCGCGGCCTCCAGGAAGGGGCGGAAGGCGTCGAGGTCGGTGTGCGGCAGGACGCGGGCGGTGTTGGCGTCGAGCGCCGTGACGCCGCGGTCGGCCATGCGTCGCTTCATCTCGCGCCGCAGGGCGGGGTCGGCCAGCAACGGCATCGGATCGCCGTCGGGCTGGCCGCCCAGCAGACGCAGCCCGACATGGGCGAAGCCCTGGTCCGCTGCCACCGTCACCATGTCGGGCGGCGACAGCTCCGGCACCGTGTAGTAGGAGAGCGACAGCGGATTCATGCAGCACCCCCCGCCGCCTGAGCGGGAGACGGGGCCGCACGGACACCGCCATACTGCGCCCAGGTGCCGGCGACGTGCCATCCGGCATCCACGACCAGATTGACGCCGGTGATCGCCGAGGCCCGGTCGGAGGCCAGGAACTCAATGCTTTCCGCCACTTCGCGCGGCTGGACGATCCGGCCGAGCGCCGTGAACTCGGCCGGGTCGGCGGCGTAGCGGCCCGACCGGATACGCTCCACCACCCGCGGCACCAGGGTGGAACCCGGCGAGACGCAGTTGACCCGCACCCCGGCGCGGCCCCACTCCCCGGCGAGGTTCAGCGTCAGGCTGACCACCCCCGCCTTGCTCGACGCATAGGCATGGACCGGCACCGAACCGATGGCGGCGATCGACGCGATGTTGACGATGCTGCCCCGCCCTTGCCGCGCCATGCGGGTGCCGAAGGCGCGGTTGGCGTAATAGGTGCCGGTCAGGTTGACCTGGACCGTGCGCTCCCACACCTCCAGCGGCAGCTCGGCGGGCGGCAGCACCGGCTGGAAGACCGCGGCGGCGACCACCAGCGCGCCGACCGGACCATGCGCCGCCTCGATGGCGGCGGCGGCTTGGTCGACCGCGGCGGCGTCGGCGATGTCGAGCGCCAACGCGGCACCGCCGAGTTCGCCGGCCACCCGCTCCGCAGCATCCGGGTCGAGGTCGGCGACCGCCAGCCGCCAGCCGCGCGAGGCCATCAGGCGGGCGGTCTCTTCCCCGATGCCGTTGCCGCCGCCGATGACGACGGCCAGCGTGCCGTCCGCGGCCGGGATTTGCTGGGTCATGGCGGAGTACCCCGTCACTTGCGCAGGTCGGCGGCGAGGAAGGAGTCGTCCAGCACCTTCGACCAGTCCACCGGGCCGGACCACTCGCCCATGCGCTCCATGCCCTTGACCCAGATGTTCAGGCCGTCCATGTCGAAGTCGCCCTGACTCCAGTACTTGATCGCCGCCATGCGCTTCATCGAGGTGGTGGCGACCTCCACCGGCAGCGTGTCGCCGTAGCGCTTGGAGACCATCTTCGCGGCCTCCTCCGGATTTTCGTAGATGAAGTTCACCGCCGAGCGCCAGGCGGCGAGCAGCCCGCGCAGCTGGTCCGGGCTCTTGCGCATGAAGTCGCCGGTGGCGACGCCGACGGTCGGCGTCATCGACGGCAGGTTCTCCAGCGAGAAGGCGACGTTGTAGCGGTCCTTGCGGGCGCTGTAGAGCGGCTCCAGGATCAGCGCCGCATCCACCCCGCCCTGCTCCAGCGCCGACAGGCCGGAGCCGACGGACCCGAGCGCCACGATGTCGGCCTTGCCGGGGAAGCCGGCCGCCTCGAAAGCCATGACGACCATCAGTTCGCTCGAGGATTTCGGCGCGGTGATGCCGACCTTCCGGCCGACCAGATCCTTGACCGAGGAGACGCCGCTGTCCGGCCGCGTCACCCACAGCAGATCGTCCACCCGGCGGATCGCGGTGTGGACGATGCGAATGTCCATGCCCTGCCTGATGCCGGCCAGCGCGGTGGAGGTGCTGACGATGCCGTAGCCCAGGCCGCCGCCCACCATGTTGCGGATGCCGGTGCCGCCGCCGACCGAACTCATCACGTCGGTGACGTCGACGCCGTTCTTCTTGTAGTCGCCCCGTTCAAGCGCCACGGCGATCGGAGCGGTGTTCAGCAGGGCGCCGTAATGGGACGCCATGATTTCCAGCGCATTGGCCTGGGGTGCTGCCAGCAGGCCGCCGATCAGCGGCACCGCCGCCAGCGCGCGGGTCAGGAAACGGGTGATGGTCATGGCGTTCCTCCGTTATGGGCCTTGTCGCTTCTATTGGGGCCGTTTCTATCGGGGTCTTTTCTCAGCAGGCGGCGGGCGTTGCCGGCCAGCGCCGGCGATACGGCGCCGTGGTGTCCGTCCTCAGGCTGGTCCCAGCCGGCGAAGTTCGTGCCGAAGACCAGCCGGTCCGGCCCCACAACCTGGGTCAGCAGCGCCAACGCACGGTCGTCGTTCAGGTGCGTGTCGAACCACAGGCGCGACAGCATCTCCTCGAAGGCGCCGTCCTTCTTCATCGACTGGCTGGCCCAGGGGCGCTTCATCCCGGCCTGGGCCAGCCGCCCGGCGGTAAAGGCGGCGGCCCCGCCGCCATGGCTGATCCAGACGTCCAGCCCGGGGTGCCGCTCCAGCACGCCGCCGAAGATCAGGGTGGCGACGGCGATGGTCTCCTGCGCGGCGAAGCCGATGATGACGTCGAGGTCGAAGCGCTTCAGCGCCGGATCGCCGGGCGGTCCGTCGATGCCAGCCGGGGCCGGATGCAGGAACAGAGGCACGTCCAGGCGCACGAACGCCTCGTAGAGCCTGTCGAACTCCGGGCTGTGCAGCGGCTCGCCCGCGAATTCGGTGCCGGTCGCCGCCCCCCACAGGCCCAGCTCGCCGACGGAGCGCTCCAGCTCCTCCGTCGCGGCGCGCGGGTCCTGCATCGGCAGGGCGGCCAGCCCGCCCAGCCGGTCGGGATAGCGCCCGACCAGCTCCGCCAGCGCGTCGTTGTGGCGGCGGCAGAAGGAGACGGCCGAGGGCACGTCGATGTGATGGAAGTAGTTCAGCGGACTGGCCGACAGCACCTGGAAATCGATGCCGGCCCCGTCCATGCGGCGAAGCCGCAGCTCCGGATCGGTGAAGGGGCTGTTCAGGTGGCGGACGCCGCTCAGCCGGTAGTTGCCGACGCGGTACCAGGGCTGGCCGTTCTCGTCGACGCCATGCTCCGGCCCGTGGACGCCGGCGGCGCCGTTGGTCGCCTCCAGGCGGACATGGGCATGGACGTCGATCAGCTTCGCGGTTTCGATGGGCATGAGAGGGTCCTTTCCGCCGGACGGGCCGGCGGCCGGGAAGGAGGTGACGAATTAAGCGGGCGCCAGGCGCCGGGTCAGGACGCCCTGTGCATCCGGTTGTCCAGCGCGAGCAGCGCGCTGTTGACCGCCAGGGCGAACAGACCGATCAGCACGGTGACGCTCATCATCGTCGCCGTGTCGTTGACGCTGATGCCGTTCATGATCATGAAGCCCAGCCCGCGCTTGGACGCGAACATCTCGCCGACCATCACGCCCAGCAGGGTGATGGAGAAGCTGATGCGCAGGCCGGTCACGATCTCGGGGACCGTCGCCGGCACCAGGATCGCGCTCAGCGTCTGCATCCGCGACAGCCGCATGGCGCGGGCCGAGCGCCGCAGCACCGGGTTCATGGCGCGGATGGCGCCCATGGTGACCAGCATCATCGGGATGAAGCCGTGCAGCGTGCCAAAGGCCACCTTCGCCGGCATGCCCAGCCCGAACAGCAGCAGGATCACCGGATAGAGCGTGACCTTGGGAATGGCGTAGAGGGTGACGAACAGCGGCTCCAGCACGTCCGACAGCGCACGGTTCGCGCCGATCAGGACGCCCGCCAGCCCGCCGCCGATGCAGGAGATCAGCAGCGACAGCCCCAGCGCCTTGGCGGTTTCCGCCACATTGTCCCAGAAGGACGGGTTGCCGAACAGGACGACCAGCCGGTTCAGGGTGACGGCCGGCGAGGCCAGCGCCTCGTCCCCCGCAAGCCCATGGAACAGCTGCCAGCCGCCCAGGATCAGCAGGGCGATGACGGCGGCGGCCACCAGCTTTTCCCGCGCTCCGGCGGTGTCGCGGGCGGCGCCGACGCGGCCGGCGCCCGAGCGGTGGCGCACCCGCTGTTCCGCCCAATGCAGCAGGACGGTCAGGCTGGACACGAAGACCACCACAAACAGCAGCAGCGCGTACATCGTCCGGTCCTGGAGATTGTTGTACGCGAAGGCGATGGAATAGCCGAGCCCGCTGCCGGCCAAGATGAACTCCGCCCCGATGACGCCGGTCACCGAATAGCTCAGCGCCAGCTTCACGCCGGTGAAGATGTGCGGCCCGGCCGCCGGAAGCTGGATCAGCAGCGCGTCCTGGAAGCGGTCGAGGCGGTATGTGCGGCCGACCTTGCGCAGCACCGGCGGGATGCGGTCCAGCCCGGACAGCGTCGCCGTCACCATCGCCATCACCGCGTAGAGGAAGCCCATGGCGATGATCGGCAGCGCGTTCATGCCGAGCAGCACGATGAACAGCGGATACAGAACGAAGAACGGCAGGGCGTAATAGCTGGCGATCAGCGGTTCGACGGCCCGGCGGACCCGCGGCAGGGCGTGGAGCGTGACGCCGCCCGCGAAGCCCACCACCATCGCGGCGACGGCGGCGGCGAGGATGTTGCGCAGGGTGAAGCCGATCTGCGTCCAGAACCCGTCGGTCCCCATCAGCCGGATCAGTTCGGCCAGCATCTCCGACGGCGGGATCATGGTGCTGCGTCCGACATAGCCCAGGCGGCAGGACGCCTCCAGCGCCAGGACGGCAGCGGCGGTGATCAGCAGGCGCTGGATGCCGGCCCGCGTCATCCGATGACCCTCCGCTGGCTGGCCATCGCCTTCAGCGATTCCTCGCGCAGCGTGTTCCACAGGCGGGTGGTGACCTCGCCGAAGGCGGGTTCGGCGGCGATGGCGCTGGTCCGGTCGCGCGGCCAGCCGGTTTCGACGATCTCGATGAAGCGGCCCGGGCGGGACGACATCACGCCGATGCGGTCCGACAGCATCGCCGCCTCGTCCAGCGCATGGGTGATCAGCAGGACGGTTGCCCCGCTGGCCCGCCACAGCCGCAGCAATTCGTCGCCCATCAGCAGGCGCGTCTGCTGGTCGAGCGCGCCGAACGGCTCGTCGAGCAGCACCAGGCGCGGACGCATGACCAGCGTGCGGGCAATGCAGACGCGCTGGCGCATGCCGCCGGACAGCTGGTTGGGATAGGCGTCGGCGAAATCGTTCAACCCCATGAAATCGATGGCATGGCGCACGCGGTCATCCGCCTCCGCTCCACGGAATCCGGCACGGCGCAGGCCGAAGCCGATGTTGTCGCGCACGCTCAGCCAGGGGAAGGACGCATCCTCCTGGAACACCACGCCGACCCCGTCGGGAACCGTGCCGCGCACGCGCTTGCCCTCGAAGGTGATGATGCCGTCGGTGGGGCTGCTCAGTCCGGCCAACACGTCGAGCAAGGTGGATTTGCCGCAACCGGACGGCCCGACGATGGAGAAGAACTCTCCCCGCCGAAGCTCCAGATCGACCGGCCCCAGGGCATGGACGGTCGATCCGAAGATGCGGGTGACACCCGTCATCACCGCATGGCTCCCAGCCGCCAAGCCGTTGGAGCCTTGGGCGCGGCCGAAGGGAATGGGTTGCGCCGGATGGGACGCGCCTGCCGGGTCCTTGGGAACCGGTGCTCTTTCTGACGATAGGCCACGCATGGGTTGTGTCTCCCTCCCGGTGACGGGCGTTCGGCGTTCCGCCTGAATTCTGTCCGCCTGAATTCTGTTTGTTTTGTAAGCATACAAATGCAGGCCGCCGGCCCTGTCCAGGACAGCTTTGGACCACCCCCATATAAAAATTGTTTGCCCTCCCCCGCCGCCGGTGCGAGGCTTTGGACCACGCGCATCGCGTCCTGCCCCTTGTCAGACCGCGTGCAAGCGATGCGAACCGCCGGAACGATGGACCCCGCCGATGCGCAGCCGCCAGTTGGAAAGCTTCATCCTGGTCTGCGAACTGGGCAGCATCAGCAAGGCTGCGCTGGCGCTGAACATCGCGCAGCCGGCATTGGGGGTGCAGATCAAGGCGCTGGAGCGGGAATTCGGCGTGCCGCTGCTGGTCCGCACCGTCACCGGCACCCACCCCACCCCGGCCGGCCTCCTCTTCCTGGAAGAGGCGAGGCTGATGGTGCGGCGTTTGGAGGATTTGAAACGGTCGCTGCGCGAGGTTGCCGGGCAGGTTCCGAGGACACTGGCCGTGGGGCTGACCCCCAGCCTGTCGGGGTTGCTGGCCGGCCGGCTGATGGAACGGCTGCACGGCGCCCTGCCGGGGGTGGAACTGAAGCTGTTCGAGGAGTTGAGCCACGCACTGATCGGCCATGTCGCATCGGGCAAGCTGGATCTTGCGCTGGCCTACACGGCGCCGCACAGCCGCATGCTGCACCGCGAACCGCGGCTGAACGAGGCGCTGTGCCTGATCACCCATCCGGGTTCGCGGTTCGACGGGACTGGGCCGGTGACGCTGGCGGGAATCGCCGGCGCCGAACTGGCGATGCCCAACGAGGGCGATCTGGTCCGGCGTTTGGTCACCGACGCGATGACCGCGCGCGGGCTGGTGCCGAACGTCGCCTTCTCGTTGGAATCCATGCAGGCGATCAAGGACATGGTCCGGCGCGGACTGGCCTGTGCGATCCTGCCGCACAGCGCCGTCGCCGAGGACATCCAGGCCGGCGCCCTGGTGATCCGGCCGATCGTCGAGCCGCCGCTGATGCGCACACTGTTCCTCATCCGCCCGACCGTAACCGAACCGAACGCGGCGACGGCCCAGGCGCTGCGCATCATCGACGACCTGCTGGACGAGCTGAGGCGCGAGGACCGAAACTTCACCGTCGCGTCGTGATTCCGGCATCATTGCGAGCCGCATGAACGCCAGCGAGTCTGCCGGATGTGAAGGCCCAGGCCAGATGATGGCCGTGCCCTTCCAGCAGCAGACCGCCCTGCCCGACCGACCCGACGGCGTAGAGGCCCGGAATCGCCTGCCCATCACCCCGCGTCACCTGATGGTTGCGGTTCACCGTCAGGCCGCCGTCCGTCAGGATGATCCAGCTTTTGACCGGTCCCAGCGCATGGAACGGCCCCTTGCCGATGGGAGGCCGCCCGCCGGGACCGGCATTGTGCGCGCTGATCGCCTTACCGAGTGCCGCGGCGGGCACCCCCATGGAGGCCGCCAGCTCCTCGATCGACCGGCCGCGATGGTAGAGGTCCGGCCGCGTCCGCTTGTAGTCCTGGAGGTAGGCGTAGGCGACGCCGGGGGCGGTCGAAATGAAGTGCGGCCATTTGCCGAACCTGCGCGCCACCTCGTCGTCGAAGACGATATAGCCCACCTTGTCGGGCTGTTCGGCCAGGGCGTAGTTCGGGCGGTCCAGTTCGTCGGCGAAGCGCTCGCCGCGTTTGTTGACCAGGATCGCCCCCTCGCGGAACAGCGAGGGCTCCGGACTGAGATAGGTGGTCACGAAGGACAGGATGAAGGGGCGCAGGCTCCAGGTCGGCAGCCTTTCCAGGGCCAGGCGCATGGCGCCGGTCAGCAGCCGGTGCGGCGGCAGCCGCAGGAGGGCGCTGGGCTTGGCCGGCGGCATGAAGCGCAGGTTCGGGCCGTAGACGATCTCCCCGAACTTCACCTCGGCGCCGAGTTCCTCGCCGAACCGGTGTCCGTCGCCGACATTCGTCGTGTTCACGCCGTCCACTTCGGCGACCGCCGGGTTGAATCGCCGCTTCCAGTCCGGGCTGGACGAGTAATCGCCGGTCGCCAGGACGACCGCGCGGCGGGCGCGCAATTCTTGCGGCCGCCCGTCGATCCGGGCCGCCACGCCGACCACGCGGCCATCCTCCACCAGCAGCCGCTCCACCGTCGCGTTGACCCGCGCATCGACGCCGACGCGGCGCGCCTCGCGCGCCACGAAATAGATGTAGGCCCGTGAGTTGGGCAGCACGTTGTGCATGCGCGGCTGCCGGTGCGGCGGCTCCGGCATCGGACCGTAGAAGGTCACCCCCAGCGACATCAGCCATTCCACGCTGGCCGGAACATTCTCCACCAGGATGCGCCGCAGTTCCTCGTTGTCGGCCGCCGCCGCCCGGTCGCCGGCGAACTTGACGGCGAATTTCCCCATATCCTCGAAATGGGCCTGCGGATCGTCGACGATTCCCGCCTGGCGCTGATGAGGGGTGCCGGTGGCGGTGATCGACCCGATCGACAGGCCGGTGCTGCCGCGCAGCTCCGTGTGCTTCTCCAGCAGAATGACCCGTGCGCCTTCCCGGCGGGCGAAGATGGCGGCGGTCAGGCCGGAGCCGCCGCCGCCCACCACCACGATGTCCGTCTCTTCGCGAACAACATCCGCGTTCATTTCGATCCCTTTTCCAATGGGCAGGCCTCCGGCGCCGCGCCACGAGGAGCGCGCCGGTCCGCCGCCTGTCGTTGTCGGATACGGTCGTCTTCAGTTCTGCTTGCGGTCGAGCGTCCGCGCCCGGCGGGCCAGCCACCAGCCGGACTGTTCCGGCCATCCGTCGAAGCGTCCGTCGCACAGCTGCTGCCGGGCGTGCAGCGGCCAGTTGGGATCGGCCAGCGCCTCCCGTCCGATGGCGACGAGGTCGGCCTCCCCATCGCGCAGGATCGCTTCCGCCTGCCGGCCGTCGAGGATCAGGCCAACCGCCATGGTCGCGATCCCGGCCTCCCGCCGAATCCGCCCGGCGAACGGCACCTGGAAGCCGGGATGGCGCGGCACCGCCGCCGCGGTGGCCGAAACCCCGGTCATGCCGCCGGAGGAACAGTCGATCACGTCGATCCCGAGGTCCCGCAGGTCGCGGCTGAAGGCCACGCTGTCCTCGATCGTCCAGCCGCCCTCGATCCAGTCGGTCGCCGAGAGGCGGACGAACATCGGCCGGTCGGCCGGCCAGACCGCCCGCACCGCCATCGCCACCTCCAGCGGGAAGCGGCAGCGCCCTGCCGGATCGCCGCCATAGCCGTCGGTCCGCCGGTTGCTGAGCGGCGAGAGGAACTGATGCAGCAGGTAGCCGTGGGCGCAATGCAGTTCCACCGCCTCGAACCCCGCCTCCAGCGCCCGCGCCGCCGCGGTTCGCCAAGCCTCGACGAGGGCGGCGAGACCGGCGCGGTCCAGCTCCGCCGGCACCGGCCAGCCGTCGGCGACGGGCAGCGGACTTGGACCGATCACCGGCCAGGGCGGCTCCCCGCGTGCCGCGTCGGCGGCGGCGAGCGGGCCATGCCCCTGCCAGGGCCGCTGGGTGGCCGCCTTGCGCCCGGCATGGCCGAGCTGGATGCCGGGAACCGCGCCGAGCGCCTTCAGCGTTCCGGCGATGCCGCGCAGACCGGGGATCTGCCGGTCGTCCCACAGGCCGAGATCGCCGGGCGTGATCCGCCCCTGCTCGGTCACCGCCGTCGCCTCGACCATCACCATGCCGGCGCCGCCCATGGCGAAGCGGCCGAGATGCACCCGGTGCCAGTCGCCAGCCTCGCCGTCCACCGCCGAATACTGGCACATCGGCGAGATGACGATGGGATTGCGCAGCGTCGTCCCGCGCAGGGCGACCGGCCTGCACAGCAGCGGCCGTGCGGCCGGGGTTTCGCCGGTGGACGGACTCTCCATCTCCGGCCTCACCGCCCCACCCCGCTCCCGACAAACCCATCGTGCCCAAGCTCGGCGGCGGCGGCCTCGGCCGCGCGCAGCCCGGTAACCGATGATTTGGTCAGGCCGCCGACATAGCCGATGGCGTCGCCGCCCTCCAGCCCGCCGGTCGTCGCTCCGGCGGCGAACAGGCCACCGATGGGCGTGCCGTCCTCGCGCCTGACCCGGCTGTGGTCGTCGATGGCGATGCCGCCCATGGTGTAGGTCATGCCGGCAACCAGGCGGATCGCCTGGAACGGCGCCTTGCGGATCGGGAAGGGACGCGCGCGGCCGGTGCTGCGCGGTGGCGTCAGGCCGGCGGTGTCGCCGCCATCCACCGCGGCGTTGTGGGCGGCGACCGTCGCCACCAGCCGGTCCGCCGGGATGCCGAGCTTTGCCGCCAGCCCCTCCAGCGTGTCGGCCTCGATGATGGTTCCGCCGACGCGGGGCAGGTGCGGGTTGGCCGGGATGATCGATTCGGTCCCCGGCCCGTCCCAGATCGGGCGGTCGAAAATCACCGTTGCCCCCAGCGGGTCGTCGAGCTTGGCGATCCGGTTGGTGACATAGACGCCGCCGCGGCCTTCGTCGACGAATCGGGCGCCGGTCCTGTCCACCACCAGCCCGGCCATGACGAGTTCGTCGAGCCACGGATAGGGCCACAGCTTATCGTTGTTCAACGCGTCCTGGCACAGGATGTGGCCGTAGACATAGGGCGTGCCGCGCAGGGCGGCCCCGGCGGCCGCGGCCATCCGCAACCCGTCGCCGCCGCCGGTGCCGGCGCCGCGTTGGCGCACCGCCTCGGGAGCCGGCGAGACATGGGCGCGCACGAGGTCCGGGTCGCCCTGGAATCCGCCGTCGGCGATGACCACGGCCCGGGCCTCGACCGTCAGCGTCTCGCCGTTCCGTTCGGCCCGCAGCCCGACGCAGCGGCCTCCCTCCATCATCAGTTCGCGGGCGCGCACCCCGCGGTGGATGCTGCCGCCGCGCTTCTCCAATGCGCCGCCCAACGTGCGAAGCAGGGTGTCGCCGCCCCTCCCCTCCCAGTTCAATCCCGGCTGCGGCAGGGCCGGCGGGGCCAGCACGGTGTCCTGCCAGTCGCGCGGGCCCGCTTTCATGAAGCGTATCCCCTGGCGGCGCAGCCAGTCGACGGCGCGCGGCGCCTCGGTTGCAAGCATCGTCACCAGGGCTTCGTCGACGAAGCCGTCCGTTTCGCTGCGGATGGTGTCCTTCACCTCCTCCACCGGACGGTTCAGGCTGCGCATGCCGATGTGGAAGGCGCCGCCCGTGTAGCGGGAGTTGCAAAGATAGCGGTCGTCGCTGCCCTTTTCCAAGACGACGACGCCCAGTCCGAGTTCGGCGGCGCGGTTCGCGGCTACCAGCCCGGCAATGCCGGCGCCGATGACGACCAGATCGGTTTTCATGGGGTCTCTTCCCTCCCGGAATGTGCTTCGCGGGCGTTTTGCCCGTCGGTTGCGTGTGGCCCTGCCGCCCGGCGCTTATTTCGGCAGCAGCATGTCGGAGATGATGGCGACCAGCTCCGCGAACGCCTTCATCACCAGGAACAGCAGCGGAGCGCTCAGCGCCAGGACCAGCGCGGCGCCACCGCCCCAGCCGGACAGCAGCGCCACCGCCGCCACGAAGAGCGGGGCCAGCCCAGCGACGACGGCCAGCCAAAAACCGTATTGGACGACGAAGCGAACCGCCGGATAGTTCTGTTCTGGCGACATGGTCCCTGATCCCAAGTTTGCGGGGGTGGTGCGGAGGCGCTGCTGTCCGGCTGGGCCGACGGGGCGGCAGGAAACGCCGCATAGCTGATTATTGACAGCACGCAATCGTGATGTACACTGATTATACGCATACTGTCAATATGCGGCGGTTGTTGAGTGGTGTGCGATCAGGCGGCGTGCGTTCCTGATCCGACCCGGTTCGACCGGGCCGGCGGAACCGTCCGGCCCCGCGCCCACCGCCATCCAAAAAACAAGCAACCCGTGGGAGGGACATCATGAACACGCGCGCTCCGGCACTGGCGCTGGGCCTGACCCTGGGCCTGACTCTGGGTCCAGCGGCCAGCGGAACCGCATCGGCCGCCTATACCGGCAACGTCGTCCGCATCGGCGTCCTCAACGACCAGTCCGGCCTCTATGCCGACATCATGGGCCAGGGATCGGTGACGGCCGCCCGCATGGCGGTCGAGGATTTCGGCGGCCGCATCGGCGACACGCCGGTCGAGGTGATCGCCGCCGACAACCAGAACAAGCCCGACATCGGCGCCGCCATCGCGCGGCAATGGTACGACGTCCAGGGCGTCGACATGGTTGCGGAGATCGCCAATTCCTCGGTCGCGCTGGCGGTGGTCGAGATCGCTCGCGACAAGAACAAGGTCGCCATCGTGTCCGGCTCCAACACCAACCGGCTGACCGGCGATTCCTGCTCGCCCAACCATGTGCATTGGGCGTTCGACAATTACGCGCTGGCTAACGCCACGGCGCGGGCGGTCGTCAAGCAGGGCGGAACCTCCTGGTTCTTCATCACCTCCGACTACGCCTTCGGCCACGACATGGAGAAGCAGGCCGGCGACATCGTGAAGCAGTCCGGCGGCACGGTGGTCGGTTCGGTGCGGGCACCGCTGAATTCGGCCGACTTCGCCTCCTACCTGCTGCAGGCGCAGGCATCGGGCGCGAAGGTGATCGGGCTGGCCAACGCCACCGCCGACTTCACCAGCACGGTGAAGCAAGGCAGGGAGTTCGGCATCCTCGACGGCGGCCAGAGATTCGCCGGCCTGACCGTGTACCTGACCGACATCGATGCGCTCGGGCTGGATGCGGCGCAGGGGACCCTGCTCAGCGTTCCGTTCTACTGGGACCTGAACGACAGGACCCGCGCCTTCTCCAAGCGCTTCTTCGAACGCCACGGCAAGATGCCGACCGCCTACCAGGCCTCGGTCTATTCGCAGGTGACGCATTACCTGAAGGCGGTCAAGTCGCTGGGCAGCGACGCCGACGGCCGCGCGGTCGTCGCCCGGATGAAGGAGCTGCCGACCGACGACGATGCCTACGGCCAGGGCTCGGTCCGCATCGACGGGCGCAAGCTGCACCCGATGTATCTGTTCCAGGTCAAGGCTCCGCAGGAATCGAAGGAGCGCTGGGACTATTACAAGCTGGTCTCGACCATTCCGACGGAAGAGGCCTGGAAGGCGCCCGACTTGGCCTGCAGCCTCGTCGCCAAGCAATGACGCCGGGACCGGCCGGCCATCCTCAACATCGGCACAGCATCGACAGGGAGTTTCCAGTGGTCGTCGAAGAACGCACGTATGTCCTGCACACCAGCGTCAGCCTCGCCGAGTATCTGCGCATCTACGAGACGGAGGGGTTGCCGGCGCAGAAGCCGATCCTGGGCGGGTTCCTCGGCTATTTCGTGACCGAGTTCGGCACCCAGAACCAGCTCGTCCATCTCTGGGCGTACGCCGACCTGGAGGACCGGCGGGCAAGGCGGGCGCGGCTGGCCGGAAACGCGCAATGGCAGGGCTGTCTGGCCAAGATCCGGCCGATGATCATGACCATGGAAAATCGGATCCTGTATCCGACCTCCTTCTCGCCCATCCGCGAACTGCCGGTCACGACCGGGCAGGCGGACACCGCGTTGGCCTGATCCGGGAACGGCCGAGGGGAAACGGCCGATTGGAAACGGAAGGGCTGCGCGGCGACGCGCMGCCCCACCCCCGTCAGGCGGCCCCGTCAGGCATTCAGCAGCCGGACCGGCTGGCCGGTGGCCGCGGCCTCCTTCACCGCCAGGGTCGCGCGCAGGGTCTCGGTGGCGTCGGAGCCGCCGGCCAGCGGTGCCTCCTCGCCGCGGATAACCCGGGCGAAATGGGCCAGCTGCAGGGCGTAGGGGTTGCCGGGCTTGAGCGGCAGCGCCGTCCGGGTGAAGGGATCGAGCCAGCCGCGCCCACCCTCGTAGCGCCAGAGTTCGAGGGTCGGCACCGTCAGCGAGCCGTGGGTGCCCGAGAAGAAATGGGTGGGAACATGCTGGCGGGCGAATTGCGGGCTTTCGCCGGTGGTCATGTCCCAGCTCCAGGGGGTCGCGGCGGCGTCCGACAGGCTGACGGTCGCCAGTGCCCCGTTGCGCAGCCGCAGCAGCACCGCGGCGGTGTCCTCCACCGCGAAGCCGCGGGTCCGGTTGGAGCTTGAGGCCTGCAGGCTCTCGATGTCGCCGCACAGGAAGCGCAGGGTGTCGATCTCGTGGATCAGGTTGATCAGGATCGGGCCGCCGCCCTCCTCCCGCCGCCAGGCGGCGTCGAAATAGCCGTCGGGCTTGAGGAAGGTGTAGAGGATCGTCGCCGTCACCAGCGCGCCGAGATCGCCGCGCCCGATCACCTCGCGCGCCATCCGCAGGATCGGGTTGTGGCGACGGTGATGGCCGACCAGCAGCGGCACGCCGGCACGCTCGGCGGCATCCGTCAGCCGCCGTGCCGCCTCCACCGTGTCGGCGATCGGCTTTTCCACCAGCACCGGAATGCCGCGCTCGATGCAGGCGATGCCGATCGGCGTGTGGGCGGCGTTTGGGGTGGCGACGATGACGCCGTCCGGCAATTCACCGCACTCCAGCAGCGCCCCGATGTCGGCATGGTGCGGCACCCCGTGCCGCTCGGCGAGCGCGCGGGCCCCCACGCCCGGATCGACGATGGCGGCCAACCGGCATGGATGCGCGTCCTGCTGGGCGTCGGACATGGCGTCGATGTGAGTCTTGCCGATGACGCCGGCACCGGCGACGGCGATGCGAAGGGGAGACATGCGAGGATCCTCGATTGGGAGCCCGATGGCGGGCGGAATGGCGATGCTCCGGCCCGGCGCCGCACCGGCCCCATCGGTCCAGCCGGGACGCCTGCCGCGGGCATCGCGAATATTGACAGCATACGTAATGTCAGCTTACATACTGATTGCATCCTGTCAATATCGCGGGTGGGACGGACGGTTTTGCACCCGAAGGATGGGGCGCCCGCCGACCACCGGCCCGCCGACCACTGGAGAGTGTGGACGGGATGGCGAAAGAACACGGCACAGGTCATGCGGGTTGTGCTGCCAGCGGCCTCCGTATGGGAGTATCACCGCAACATGAACAGGATCGACAGGTGCGCGCATGGCCATGGATGAACTTTACGCCAAGCCCGGACATCTTCTCCGGCGGGCACAGCAGATTTCGACAGCCCTCTTCACCGAAGAGTGCACGGTCCACGATCTGACCTCGGTGCAATATGCGGCCCTGGTCGCCATCGACGAGAATCCGGGGGTGGACGCCACCCGGCTGTCGGGGCTGATCGCCTTCGACCGCTCGACGCTGGGCGGCGTCATCGAGCGGCTGGAGGCCAAGGATCTCGTCTATCGCCGACCGAGCGAGGGGGACAAGCGGATCAAGCTTCTGTACCTGTCGCCGGCCGGCCGGGACATGCTGGTCACCGTCACCGCGGCGGTCGAACGGGTTCAGGAGCGCATCCTGGAACCCCTGCGGCCGGCCGACCGCAAGACATTCATCCAGCTCCTGACGCAACTGGTCAACCTGCACAACGACACCATGCCATCGTCGCTGCGGCTGGTCGTCGACCGCGAGACGGCCGAGGACACCGGCGCACCGCCCGCCGTCACCGATGGAAACACGAAACGCGGCAAGGCCGCAGCCGGTCGAAAGGTCAAGCGACGATAAGAACCTTCGACCGCGCGGGAGGAAACGGAGAGCACAAGGAATGGCACAAGTTACCGCGTGGGACGCCGAGGTCGATCTTCTGGTGGCCGGCGCCGGTCCGGGCGGCATGGCCGCCGCACTGGTCGGCGCACTGGAAGGGCTGGAGGTGATGGTCTGCGAGAAGTCCGGGCAGATCGGCGGCACCGCCTCCACCTCCGCCGGGACTCTCTGGATACCCGGCAACACGCAGAGCCGGCGGGCCGGCTACGACGACAGCCCGGAGCAGGCGGAGATCTACATGGACCGGCTGGTCGGCGGCACCAAGGGCCGCGACCTGCGCAGCGTCTATCTGGAGACCGGGCCGGCGGCGATCGACTATTACGACACCCGCACCGACGTCCAGTTCCTGCCCTGCGGGCGCCACCCGGACTATCAGCAGAACATGGCGGGGGCGGCGGTGACCGGACGGGCGATCGTGCCGAAGCCGTTCGACGGCCGCCTGCTCGGCGAGGATTTCCGGCTGGTCCGGCCGCCCATCGGCGAGTTCATGATCTTCGGCGGCATGATGGTCGGCAAGGACGACATCCCCCGCCTGATCGGCCGCTTCAAATCGGCGGCCAACTTCACCCATTCGGCCAAGCTGTTCCTGCGCTACCTGTCCGACCGGCTGAAATATCCGCGCGGCACGCGCATCACCATGGGCAACGCGCTGGTGGCCCGCCTGTTCTACAGCCTGCGCAAGCGCAAGGTGCCGATCCGGCTCGACACCGCCATCCGCGAGCTTGTGCGGGAGGATGGCCGCCAGGACGGCCGCCAAGACGGTCGCGTGATCGGCGCCGTGGTGGAAAGCGGCGGCCGGACGCTGCGGGTGCGGACGCGCAAGGGGGTGGTGCTGGCGACCGGCGGCTTCGCCCACAACCGCGAGTTCCGCAAGGCCTTCATGCCGCAGCCGGTTCCGGTCCATTCGCTGGCCTGCGAGACCGACACCGGCGACGGGCTGACCCTGGCCCAGGCGGCCGGCGCGAGGATCGACGGCGACCAGCATCGCGGCGGCGCCTTCTGGACGCCGGTGTCGGTGACGCGCCGGACGGGGGCCTGGAGGGGCTTGTTCCCCCATCTGGCGCTCGACCGCGCCAAGCCCGGCCTGATTGCGGTGAACGCCGCCGGCCGGCGTTTCGTGAACGAGGGCGCGTCCTACCACGACTTCGTCGAGGCGATGTTCGAATCGCACAAGCTGGTGCCGACCATGCCGGCCTGGCTGATCTGCGACTCCGCCTTCGTCGCCAAGTACGGTCTCGGTGTGGTGCATCCCGGCACCCGGAACCTGGCGCCGCACGAGAAGAGCGGTTATCTGACCACCGCCCCGACGCTGGAGGATCTCGCCCGCAAGATCGGCGTCGATCCGGCCGGGCTGGCGGACAGCGTGCGTCGGCACAACGGCTTCGCGCGGACCGGCAGCGACCTCGATTTCGGCAAGGGCGACAGCGAGTTGAACCGCTTCAACGGCGATCCGGAGAACAAGCCGAACCCGTGCCTCAAGCCGATCGAGGCAGCTCCCTTCGTCGCCGTCGCGGTCTGGCCGGCGGAGATCGCCTGCAGCGCCGGACTGGCGACGGACGCCGACGGCCAGGTGCTCGGCGAGTCCGGCGACCCGATCCAGGGGCTCTACGCCTGCGGCAACGACATGGCCTCGATCATGGCCGGCACCTATCCCGGCCCGGGGACGACGCTCGGCCCGGCTCTGGTCTTCGCCTACCGGGTGGCCATGCACGCGGCGGGCAAGAGCGATGCCGCCGGCAAAGCCTTGGCCGGTCGGGAGGAGCGGGCGGCGGCGCGCTGACGCCGCCCGCTCCTGTCCCGTAGCACATTACCGCCGGGCGAGTATCAGTCCGGTGCCCGCTCTCCACCCGGACGCCGGGCCGAGAGCGGGCCCGGCGCGCGCAACACGGCAAGCAGCGCCTCGTTGCGCTGGCGGATCAGCGCGTCGCGCCCGCCGACCGACGCCTCCAGCGCCTCGGCCCCGGCGACCAGCGCCCGCTTGCTGTCGGCATCGAAGACCGGGGTGCCGAGATCGTCCCACCAGGAGCGGATCGGCGCGTCGAACACCTCCAGGAAGCGGGCCAACCCGCCAGCCCCGCCCCCCAGATGGTAGGACAGCCCCTGCCCCAGCACCGCCCAGCGCGGTCCCGGCCCGGCGGCGATGGCGCGGTCGATGTCGTCGAGATCGCAGACTCCCTGCTCCACCAGATAGACCGCCTCGCGCCACAGCGCCGCCACGAGGCGGGTCGCCAGATGGCCGGCGATTTCCCGGCGCAGCACCACCGGCACCTTGCCGACGGCGCGATAGACCGCTTCCGCCGCCGCCACCGCCTCGGGCGCCGTCTGCCGGCCCGGCACCAGCTCGACCAGCGGCAACAGGTGCGGCGGGTTGAAGGGATGGCCGATCAGGATGCGGTCGGCATGGCGGGCCCCGTCCTGCAGGTCGCTCGGCATCAGGCCGGAGGTGCTCGACGCGATCAGGGTCTCGGGCCGCACCACCGCCTCGACGGCGGTATAGATCGCGCGCTTGGCGGTCAGGGATTCCGGCCCGTTCTCCTGGACCAGATCGACGCCGGCCAGCGAACTCCAGTTGCCGCCGGCAGCGGTCAGCCGGTCCCAATGGGAGCGCGGATCGCCGACGCCGAGCGCCACCAGATCGCCGGCCACCGCCTCGATGGCGGGTCGCAGACGGGCCATCGCCTGCGGGTCGGAATCGACCACCGTCACATGCCGTCCGGTCGCGAGGAAAAGCGCGGCCCAACTGGCTCCGATGGTGCCCGCCCCGACGATGCCGATCGACGCGGCGTCATGGCTGAACGCGCGGTGCATGGAGGCCTCCTGCCTGATGTGGGGAATGGCACGATCCTAAACCGCCCGGCGTCGATCCGTCGCATTGACAATCCGCGGCTCCGATCTTCGGAAAAACTGATTGACAGTATACATACTGACAGTTAGCTTTCTGACAGCATACTTATGAATTGGCCCGCGAGACGCGTCGGCCGGTGCATCGCCGAACGGATCGGCGGTCGTCCAGCGGACGGTCTTTCAAAAGCGATCTTCCAGAAGACAAGCGGACAGCCAAGGCACGACCGGGGGCGACGAATCCCCTGTCGGGCAAGGCCCACAGGCGCGGCGACAGGCCGGATGCCGGATGCCTGCCCTGCCCCTTGCGCGAAGCTCCGCGAGAAAACAGAGGGAAAGGGACGCCATGACGATTCCATTCGGGTCGACTCCGTTCGCGTTGAAGGGCAAGCGCGTGCTCATCACCGGGGCGGCCGGCGGCATCGGCTCGGCCACGGCAAGGGCCTGCGCACAGCTGGGCGCCGAACTGGTGCTGACCGACATCCGCGACTGCTCGGCCCTGGCGGAGGAGCTGGCGCCGGTCGGTGCCGGGGCCACCGCCCATGTCTGCGACGTCCGCGACCGTGCCGCCATCGACGCGCTGGCCGAAGCCGTCGGCGGCGTCGACGGGCTGGTGCTGAACGCCGGGGCCATCGCCTTCGACGATTGGGACTCGCTGGAGTGGGAGGACTCCTTCCACGAGATCATCCACGTCAATCTGTTGGCACCGATGCAGTTCGCCCGCGCCTTCCTGCCCGGCATGCGGACGCGCGGCGGCGCGCGGATCGTGCTGGTCGGATCGGTCGCTGGCTGGACCGGCGGCACCATGTCGACCACGGGCGCGCATTACGTCGTCTCCAAGGGCGGCGTCCACGCCTTCACCCGCTGGCTGGCCCGCCGCGCGGCACCCGACGTCGGCGTCAACGCGGTCGCCCCCAGCGCCACGGCGACGGCGATGATCGCCGGCCAGCCCTCCCCGGCGGTGGCGGCGCAGCTGGTGCCGCGCGTGGCCTCGGCGGACGAGATCGCCTGGCCGATCGCCTTCCTCTGTTCGCCCGCCGCCTCCTTCCTCAGCGGGGTCGTGCTCGACATCAACGGCGGCGCCTATCTGCGCTGACCGGCATCGAAGGGTTCCCCAAGATGGCGAACGCATTGCTGATCCAAGTTCTCAACGGCCTCGTCTACGGGGGCCTGCTCTTCATCGTGTCGGTTGGACTGGTGCTGATCTTCGGGCTGCGGCGGGTGGTGAACTTCGCCCATGGCAGCCTGTTCATGATCGGCGCCTATGTCGGCTTCAGCATCGCCACCCTCGCCGGCTTCTGGGCGGGTGTCCTGGGCGCCGCCGTGGTGCTGGCGGTGGCCGGCGCCCTGCTCGACGTGTCGGTGTTCCGGCCGCTGCGCCGCCAGGACCCGATCGCCACGGTGCTGGTCACCTTCGGGCTGCTGCTGATCCTGGAGGATCTCGCCCACACCGTCTGGGGCAAGGAGACCCATTCCCTGCCGCTGCCGGAGATGCTGGCGGGCAGCGTCGACATCCTGGGCCAGCCCTTCCCGACCTACCGGCTTCTGGTGATCGCCGTCGCGGCGGCGGTCGGCGTCGGGCTCGCCCTGTGGCTGCGCTTCAGCCGGATCGGCCTGTTCGTCCGCGCCTCCAGCATCGATCCGGTGACGACGGCGGTGCAGGGAGTGAACACCGACCGGGTCAGCGCGCTGGTCGTCGCCGTCGGCACCGGGCTGGCCGGGCTGTCGGGCACCATCGCCGCCCCGCTGCTGGCGCTGTCGCCGTCGATGGGCGGGTCGATCCTGATCGAATCCTTCATCGTCGTGGTGGTCGGCGGGCTCGGCAGCTTCTCCGGCGCGCTGATCGCGGCGCTCGCCATCGGCCAGATCCACAATCTCGGCATCATCTACGTCCCGTGGGCGGCGACGATGGTGCCCTTCCTCCTGATGGTCGCGGTCCTGGTGTGGCGGCCGACCGGATTCGCAGGGAGCCACGTATGAGCCGCGCAACCATGAACCTCACCAGCGCCCGCGTCGTCGCCCCCCGCCTGTCGCACCTGTCCTGGCTGCTGCTCGCCGTGGCGCTGGCCGTCGGCTTCGGCCTTCCGGGCGTGGTCGCTTCGGTGCTGGTGCTGACGCTGCTGACCCAGGCGGTGATCGGCGGGATGCTGGCGGTCGGCGTCGGCTTCCTGATCCGCCAGAACGGCGTCGTCAGCTTCGGCCACGCCGCCTGGTACGGGGTGTCGGCCTACTGCTTCGGCCTGCTGCTGCGCCACGAGGTGCTGCCGGCGGAGCTGGCGCTGGTGCTGGCGCTCGCCGTGCCGACGCTGACGGCCTTCCTGCTCGGTCTGGTGATCGTGCGGGTTCCCGGCGTCGCCTTCTCGATGCTGACACTTGCGGTGGGGCAGGCCTTCCACGAATTCTCGATGAAGGCGCAAGGGCTGACCAACGGCGACGACGGCTTCGCCATCCCGCTGCCCGACACCCTGTTCGGCCTGCCGATCTCCGTCGTGCAGCAACCCGAGACGATGTTCGTCCTGTGCTGGAGCCTGCTGGCGCTGGTGATCTTCGGGCTCTACGTCACCGTGCGCAGCCCCTTCGGCCGGCTGACCGAGGCGATCCGCGAGAATGAGGAGCGCGCCCGCTTCATCGGCTATCGCACGGTGCTGCCGCGCGCCGCGACCTATGCCATCTCGGCCTTCGTGGCGGCGCTGGCCGGGCTTCTCTTCGCACTCTACAACGGTTTCGTCTCGCCCGAAGTGCTGCACTGGAGCCTGTCCGGCTCGGCGTTGATCATGGCGGTCATCGGCGGCCCGCGGCTCCTGTGGGGGCCGGCGCTGGGCGCGATGATCTTCTTCTTCCTCAAGGATCTGGCCGGGAACCTGACCGAGCATTGGCCGGCGATGATCGGCGTCACCGTGATCGTCGTCACCGTGCTGATGCCGGCCGGCATCGCCGGCACTCTGGCGGAACTGGCCGGGCGCCTGCTGCGCAGGACGGGAGGCAGGGCATGAGCGGGTCGATGAACGGCACCTACGCCATCGAGGGCACGGCGCTGACTCGTCCCTATGGCGGATTCCTCGCGGTGAACAAGGTGGACATCGCGGTTCCCCACGGCGAAATCCGCGGCCTGATCGGCCCGAACGGGGCCGGCAAGTCGACGCTGATCGACGTGCTGTCGGGCCGGGCGGCCGTCTGGTCCGGACAGGTGAGGATGGACGGCCGCGACATCGGTGCGATGGGCGTGCAGGAGCGCCGCCGCCACGGCATGGCCCGCTCCTTCCAGAAGACCAACATCTTTCCCGAGCTGTCGGTGCGCGAGCAGCTCGACATCGCCGCCCGGCAGGCCGAGAAGCCCAACGTCCACGAGGTGATGGACGAGCTGGGGCTGACCGGTCTGGGCGATGCGCGGGCGTGCGACATCGCCTATGGCGAGCAGCGCCGGCTCGATCTGGCGCTGGCGCTGATCGGACGGCCGCGCGTGCTGCTGCTCGACGAGCCGGCGGCCGGGCTGTCGATGCGGGAATCGCTGGGGCTCGCCACCCTGCTGCGCGATCTGGCGCAGCGCTGGAAGGTGACCGTCCTGATCGTCGAGCACGACATGGAGGTGGTCTTCTCCATCTGCGACCGCATCACCGTCCTGCAACTGGGCCGCGTCCTGGCCGAAGGCACGCCGGACGAGATCCGGCGCTCGCCCGAGGTCGTCACCGCCTATCTCGGGAGTGCGGCATGAGCGAGCTTCTGGCCTTCAGCAACGTCGTCGCCGGCTATGGCGGCGCCCGCATCCTGCACGACTTGGATTTGCGCATCGACGCCGGCGAGCGGGTCGCCGTGCTGGGCCGCAACGGGGTCGGCAAGACGACCATCGTCAACGCCTTCCTCGGCATCGCCCGGCGCATGCAGGGGGAAATCCGGCTGGCCGGCAAGGCGGTGGGAGACATCCGCCACTTCACAGCCGCGCGCGCGGGCATCTCGGTCGTGCCGCAGGGGCGCTGCATCATCCCCAACCTGACGGTGCGCGAGAACCTGATCCTGGGCGCCGCCGTCCGCCGCAAGGGCGCCTGGACCGTCGAGCGGGTCTTCGCGATGTTCCCGATCCTCAAGGAGCGGGCCGACACGCCGGGGACGGCGCTGTCGGGCGGGCAGCAGCAGATGCTGGCGATCGGCCGCGCCCTGATGGCCAACCCGCATCTGCTGGTGCTCGACGAACCGAGCGAGGGGCTGGCCCCGGTGATCGTCGACGAGCTGGCCGACAACCTGCGCCACGTCGCCGACGGCGGCACGGGCCTGCTGATCATCGAGCAGAACTACAGCCTCGTCCGCCGGGTGGCCGAACGCTACTACGTGCTGTCCAAGGGCGAGGTGGCGGAACAGGGCGCCATGGCCGGCCTGACCAAGGAAAGCCTGAAGAAGCACATCGCGGTCTGATGCGCCCTTTGCCGTCGTCCCCTCTCCCCCCTGGGGAGAGGGTTAGGGTGAGGGGGACGCACGGCAGCAGTCTTTCGGACATGCCGGAGCTCCCCGCCTTCCCCGAACCCGTCGCTACGCATCCCCCTCACCCCGACCCTCTCCCCAGGGGGGAGAGGGGGAAGAGTGTGGGAGACGGAAGAAAAACAGAACCATGGAGGAAACAGTGACCAGGACGAACAACCTCAAGCTTCGCGCCCTCGGCGCCGCCAGCGTGCTCGCCCTCGCCCTTTCCGGTGCCGCCCTTTCCGGTTCCGCCCATGCCCAGGACATGCTGAAGATCGGCGTGCCGACCGCCATGTCCGGCACCTATGCCGACCTCGGCAACCAGGCCAAGCGTGCCGTCGAGTTCGCCATCGCCGAGGCCAACGCCCGGGGCGGCGTCGCCGGCCACAAGGTCGAGGCCAAGATCCTCGACACCGAGGCCAAGCCCGACCTCGCCCGCAAGCAGTCCGAACGGCTGGCGCTGGAAGGCTACAAGGTGCTGACCGGGGTCATCGCGTCCGGCGAGGCGCTGGCCATCGCGCCGATGCTCGACCGCTGGGACGCGCTCTATGTCGCCACCGTGACCAAGAGCGACAAGATCACCGGCGACTCCTGCGTCCGCCGCGCCTTCCGGGTCAACCACCAGGACGCGCAGGACGCGGCGGTGGTCAATCCCTGGCTTGCCGGCCGCAAGGAACAGAAATGGGCGATCATCGGCATGGACGGCGCCTGGGGCCGCGGCTCCGGCGCCGGCTTCAAGGAGGCCGCCACCGCCAACGGCAAATCGGTCGTCGCCGAGCTCTACCCGCCGCTCGGCGCCACCGATTACGCCGCCTACATCCAGCAGATCAAGGCGTCGGGCGCCGAAGGGCTGTGGGTGGCGCTGGCCGGGCGCGACGCCGTCAGCTTCGCCACCCAGGCCCGCCAGTTCGGCCTGCTCGACAGCGTCTTCACCGCCGGGGTCAGCTTCGTCACCGACAACACGGTCCAGGCGATGGGCGAAACCGCCAAGGGCATCCACGGCATCATCAACTACAGCTCGACCCTCGACACGCCGGAGAACAAGAGCTTCGTCGCCGCCTGGGCCAAGCACTACAACGGCGACCAGCCCTCCAACTTCGAGGGCGAGACTTATCTCGGCATGCAGGTCATCTTCCAGGCGGTCGAGAAGGCCAAGAGCGTCAAGCCGATCGACATCGCCCGGGCGATGAGCGGCGGCAGCTTCGACACCATCCTCGGCAGGGTCGCCTTCCGGCCCGAGGACAACCAGCTGATTCTGCCCAACTATTTCGGCCATGTCGCCGAAACGGACGGCAAGCTGCGCCCGGTGGTGACGATGTCCTTCCCGGCCGAGCAGGCGACCCCGGCCCCGTCGGGCGCCTGCAAGCTGCAGAAGCTCTGATCCTCCCTTCCCTCCCCTCTCCACCGACAGGAGCCGGCGCATGTCCGCTCAGGCCTTTCTGGAAAGCCGCTTCGGGCTCGGCGGCTCCGTCTTCCTCGTCACCGGCGGGGCCGGCGGCATCGGCTTCGCCGCCGCCCGCGCCGCCGCGCAGGCCGGTGCCCGCGTCGCCGTCAACGACCTCGATGCGGACCGCGCGGAGCAGGCCGCCGCGCGCCTGCGCGACGACGGGCTGGAGGCGATGGCCGTGCCCTTCGGCGTCACCGAACCCGCGGCGGTGCGGGCCGGCGTCGCCGCGGTGCTCGACCGCTGGGGCCGCGTCGACAGCCTGTTCAGCAACGCCGGCAACCAGCTTCGCAAGCCGTTCCTGGACTACCGGCCGGAGGAATGGGCGTCGCTGTGGCAGACCCACGTCGACGGCGCCTTCAACCTCTGCCAGGCGGTGCTGCCGTCGATGGTGGAGCGGCGCAGCGGGCGCATCGTGCTGATGTCGTCGGTCGCGGCCTTCGGCGCGCGCGGCACCATCAGTCCCTACGCCACCGCCAAGGGCGGGCTGGCCGCCATGACGCGGGCGCTGGCGGTGGAATACGGGCCGCTTGGCATCTCCTGCAACGCCATCGCCCCCGGCTTCGTCGCCACCGGCTTCACCGTGGCGATGCAGGAGAACGCGGCCTTCCAGAGCTACATCGAGAGCGATGTGCCGGCCCGCCGCTGGGGAACGCCCGACGACATCGCCGGGGTGGCGGTCTTCCTCGCCGGCCCGGCCAGCGGCTTCATCAACGGACAGGTCATCCCCGTGGACGGCGGGCTGCTCGCCACGCTGTGAAAGACCAGAGATCACGCAGAGGAACACACACATGCCTGACCGTCCCATCCTGATCGCCGGAGGCGGCATCGGCGGTTTGGCCGCCGCGCTGGGGCTGGCCCGCAAGGGCTTCCGCTCGATCGTGCTCGAACAGGCTCCCGAATTGGGGGAGATCGGCGCCGGCATCCAGATCGGCCCGAACGCCTTCCACGCCTTCGACTATCTCGGCGTCGGCGACGCCGCACGGGCCAAGGCCGTCTACATCGACCATCTGGTGCTGATGGACGCCGTCCGCGACGAGCGCATCGCCGCCATCCCGCTCGACGAGCCGTTCCGCCGGCGCTTCAAGAATCCCTACGCCGTCGTCCATCGCGCCGACCTGCACATGGTGCTGCTCGACGCCTGCCGGACCAGCGGCCTGATCGAGCTGCGCACCAGTTCGTCGGTGGAGCGCTACGAACAGGACGGCGCGTCGGTCACCGTGACGCTCGGCGACGGCGGGCGGCTGACCGGCTCGGCGCTGGTCGGCGCCGACGGGCTGCGCTCCAAGGTGCGGGCGCAGGTGGTCGGCGACGCCCAGCCGCGCGTGTCCGGCCACACCACCTTCCGCTCGGTCATCCCGACCGAGCAGATGCCGGAGGATCTGCGCTGGAACGCGGCGACGCTTTGGGCCGGCCCGAAATGCCACATCGTCCATTACCCGCTGAAGGGCGGCAAGGTCTTCAACCTCGTCGTCACCTGCCACAACGACGCCGCCGAGGCGGTGGCCGGCGTGCCGGTGACCAGGGAGGTGGTGTACGAGGGCTTCAGCCACATCGCCGACCGGCCCAAGCAGATCATCGAGCGCGGCGAGAATTGGAAGCTCTGGGTGCTGTGCGACCGCGATCCGACGCCCGACTGGGTGGACGGCCGTGTCGTTCTGCTGGGCGACGCCGCCCACCCGATGCTGCAATATCTGGCGCAGGGCGCCTGCATGGCGCTGGAGGACGCGGTCAACCTGTCGCACCACATGGCGGAGACGGACGGCAAGCTGGACGCCGCCTTCTCCGCCTACAACCGCGACCGCTTCGCCCGCACCGGCCGGGTCCAGCTCAATTCCCGCCTGATGGGCGAGTACGTCTACCACCCGGCGGGCGGCCAGGCGGCGCTGCGCAACGCCGTCCTCGGCAATTCGAGCCGCGAGCAGCATTACGACCGCGTCGCATGGCTCTATGGCGTGACCGGCCTCGGCGACGCCATCTGACAGAAAGGAACAGAGGACATGTCCATCTCCGGACCGCCCGCCGACACGCCCGAGCGGCAGGCCTATTATGACAAGATCAGCAAACGCAACCTGAACCCGCTGTGGTCGGTGATGGGCGCCATCATCACCCGCGAGCCGCGCAGCGCCTGCGTGCCCCATCTGTGGAACTTCGCCGAGATGAAGGAGCTGCTGCTGGAAGCGGGCTCCCTCATCACCGCCAAGGAGGCGGAGCGCCGTGTGCTGATGCTGGAGAATCCCGGCATGCCCGGCCAGAACCGCATCACCACCTCGCTCTATGCCGGGCTTCAGCTGGTGCTGCCGGGCGAGGTGGCGCCGGCCCATCGCCACAGCCAGTCGGCGGTGCGCTTCGTGCTGGACGGCGCCGGGGCCCACACCTCGGTGGACGGCGAGCGCACCATCATGCAGGTCGGCGATTTCGTCATCACCCCGCCGCGCGCCTGGCACGACCACGGCAACCACAGCGACGAGCCGATGATCTGGCTCGACGGACTCGACATCCCGACCGTCTCCTTCTACGACGCCTCCTTCGCCGAATCCCACCCGGAGGAGGAACAGCCGGTGACCCGGCCGGCCGGCCATTCGCTGGCTCAATTCGGCGCCAACATGCTGCCGGTCGATTACGAGGCGGCGCAGCCGTCCTCCCCCATCTTCAACTATCCCTACGACCGCACCCGCGAGGCGCTGGAGACGATGCGCCGCCAGCAGGACTGGGACCCCTGCCACGGGCTGAAGATGCGGTTCGTCAATCCGGTGGACGGCGGTTCGCCGATGCCGACCATGTCGGCCTTCATGCAACTCCTGCCCAAGGATTTCGCAACCAGCGCCTATCGCAGCACCGACGCCACCATCTTCGCGGTGGTCGAGGGCCGCGGCACCACGACGATCGACGGGCAGCCCTTCGCCTGGGGGCCGAAGGACGTGTTCGTCGTGCCGAGCTGGAAATGGGTGAGCCATCACGCCGACGAGGATGCGGTGATCTTCAGCTATTCCGACCGCATCGCCCAACAGAAGCTCGGCCTGTGGCGCGAAGACCGCGGCAACCGGGGGAAGGACTGAGGAGCATGCCGATGGAGGTCTACGGCTATTTCCGGTCGTCCGCGGCCTACCGGCTGCGCATCGCGCTCAACCTGAAGGGACTGAAGGCGGAGCAGCACTTCATCCACCTGCGCCGGAAGGAGCAACGCTCGCCCGGCTATCTCGCCGTCAATCCGATGGGGCTGGTGCCGGCGCTGGTCGAGGACGGCCGGGCGCTGACCCAGTCGCTCGCCATCATCGACTATCTGGATGAGACCCATCCCACCCCGGCCCTGCTGCCGCGCGACCCGTTCGGCCGCGCCTGGGTGCGGTCGGTGGCGCTGGCCATCGCCTGCGACATCCACCCGGTCAACAACCTGCGCATCCTGAACCACCTGCGCGACGATCTCGGCCTGGACGAGCAGGCGCGCAACGCCTGGTACGCCCATTGGGTGGCGGAGGGCTTCCGCGGGTTGGAGGCGATGCTGGCGGCCAGCCCGCAGCCCGGCGCCTTCTGCTTCGGCGACGAGCCGACGCTGGCCGACGTCTGCCTCGTCCCGCAGGTCTTCAACGCGGAGCGGACGAACTGCCCGCTCGACGCCTATCCCACCATCCGCCGCATCGCCGCGGCGGCGCGCGCCCTGCCCGCCTTCCAGGCCGCGGAGCCCGGCCGCCAGCCCGATGCCGAGTAACTTAACCCCATCCAAGGACGAACCGACTTGACCCGCTATGTCATCGATCCGGCGCCGCTTCCCGCCGCACCGGTCCGCGGCACCGATGCCCGCTTCCCGATCAACCGCATCTTCTGCGTCGGCCGGAATTACGAGGCCCATGCCCGCGAGATGGGCGTGCCGGTCGACCGCGAGGCGCCCTTCTACTTCACCAAGTCCCCCGGCACCTACGTCCCGAGCGGGGCGGCCATCGCCTACCCGCCGGCCACCGAGAACTACCATTACGAGATGGAACTGGTCGTCGCCATCGGGAAGCCGGCCTTCCGCGTCGCGCGGGAACAGGCGCTGGAGGTGGTCTACGGCTATGCCTGCGGCCTCGACATGACCCGGCGCGACCTGCAGCTCGCCGCCCGCGCCAAGCAGCGGCCCTGGGACATCGGCAAGGATTTCGAAGACTCCGCCGTGCTGTCGGAGATCGTCCCGGTGGCGGCGTGCGGCCACCCGACGAGCGGGACGCTCGAACTGCGGGTCGATGGCGAGACGAAGCAGTCCACCGACCTGACTCTGTTGATCTGGTCGATTCCAGAGCTGATCGCCCATCTGTCCACCCTTTACCACCTGCAGCCGGGCGACCTGATCTACACCGGCACCCCGGAGGGCGTCGGCCCGGTCAGGCCCGGTAACCGGATCGAAGGCTCGATTGCCCAGGTCGGCACCATCGCGCTGACCATCGGCGAACCTGCCTGAGGCTGGAGCAGGGGGGTTCCGTCAGCTGTCGCGCCGAGTTGGGGTCACCACACGAAAGTGATCAGATTGTCCGGGAGAGACCGTCTCAAACCTGGAGGCCCTCAAGCCGCCCGCCGGAAAGTCGGTGGGCGGGCTTTGAGCCGGAAGAACAGCCTGTTCGCCGACTGCGAAGGCGGCGGCCACCGCTGAGTGGTGATCGCCTCGCTGGTGAAAACCTGCAAGCTCAACGGTGTCGAGCCTTCCGCCTACTTGTGCGACATCCTCGAGCGCATAGTGAACGGATATCCCGCCAGCCGCGTCGCACGACCCGCTTGCAACGGACTCGCAGAACAGCCTGACGCTTGACGCGACGCGCTTCGAGGGCGATGCGCTGGCCGCCAGATCGCGCCGTTGCGCCCAGCGACGTTGACACGCTGTCCACGCCCGCCCGCGCCACCTGGCCCACTCGAGTGGGTACTGCCGCAAAGCCCAAGCCATGCATCAGTCCGACTGCTCATCGACTCACGGGGTTCGGAGCCCGGCTCAACTCCCCGAGACAGGTGCAGTCTCGCCCGGCAGACGGCGATTGCGGATGGTCAGCTGGTGGGTCAGGAGCAGCGGGGCCGGCCGCTCCTCTCCGTCCCAGAGCCGGTGCAGCATCCCCACAATGGCCGGGCCGAAATGGTCGGACGGCACGCGGACCGAGTTCAGCCAGTCGGCGATCCAGGGGTTGATCGGGTTGTCGTCGAAGCCGAAGAAGGCCACGTCGCCCGGCACGTCCAGCCCAGCCTCCCGCGCGCGACGGTAGGCGCCGTAGGCCAGCAGGTCGCTCAGGCAGACGATCACCGGCGGGCGGTCCGGCCGCTCCAGCATCGTGCCCATGGCGTGATAGCCGGCCACGATGTGATCCAGCCCCGGCCCGGTGGCGCAGGGAATGGCCGCCGTGTCCACCCCCGCCTCGGCCAGCCGGTCGAACAGCCCGAGCAGGCGCCAGTGACCGGCGGTGCGGTCCAGCGAGGCGTGGAGGACGCCGATACGGCGCACCCCGCGCTCCAGCAGCCGTTCGGCGATCTCCGCCCCGGCACCGGCGTTGTCGAGCCCGACATAGGGCGACGACGGGTCGCCGGGGTCCGGGCGGTTCACGAAGACCAGCGTGTCGCCGGCGGCCCGCGCCTCGTCCAGCGCAGGGCTGTCCACCGCGCCCACCAGGATCATTGCGCGGACGAGCTGGGCGCGCATTTCGCGGATGTACTCGTCCTGCACGTCGGCGCGCTCGTGCGTGTCGCACAGCGACATCACCAGCCCCTCCCCGCGCAGCGACCATTCGATGGACGAGGCGATGGCCGCCATGGAGGGGTTGGCGAGATTAGCGGCCAGCACGCCGACGATGCGGCTCTCCCGGCGGCGCAGCGCCCGCCCGACGCTGCCGGGCCGGTAGCCCAGCTCGCGGATCGCCGCTCTCACCCGCTCCGCCGTCTCCGCCGTCGCCTTGTTCGCGACGCCGTTGATGACGCGCGAGGCGGTGGCGACCGACACCCCGGCACGGGCCGCCACCTGGGCGAGCGACGGGGTGAGCGACGCGCGCTCCGCGCGCGAGGCGCGGTTGCGGTCGGATGGCGGGGACATCGGCACCTCGGTCTGCGCAAGAGGGTTGGCGGTGGGCGGGCGGCATGAAAACCGGTTGCGTAGAGATGCACGCGCGCCTATTGTTTCGGCAAGGGTAATCGATTTCCCTCCGCCGTGATATCGGTAACGATGCCGGCGAACGGACGAATTGCCCAACCTCGCCCCTTCTGCAAAGCGGGCGTGGAAAAAAGACGAGGGAGAGAACGCTCATGACAGCCGAAGGCGCCGACCGCGCCACGGTCGTTGACCCTTACGACCACCTCCATGACGAGAGCTACGCCGACGCCTTCGCCCGTGGGCGGGTGGGCGCCGCGTCCCTGGTGACCGTCGCCGGGCGCGCCGTTGAGTCGCTGGATGGCGATTGGCGATTCGCCATCGACCCCCATGACGAGGGGCTGCGCCAGACATGGTACGCCGACGAGCCGGCGCCGGCCTCGGAATGGACCGTCCCGCGCGATTACGACGACGGCGCGTGGCAGACCGCTCCGGTTCCCGCCTGCTGGAACATGCGGCACCCGGAATGGCGGCATTACGAGGGCGGCGCTTGGTACACGCGGACGCTGGAGCACAGGCCGGGCGAGGCCGATGAACGCACCGTCCTGCATGTCGGCGCCGCCGCCTACGAGGCCCGCGTCTTCCTGAACGGCCAATTCCTGGGGGCGCACCGCGGCGCTTCGACACCCTTCTGCGTCGAGCTGACCGGGCACCTGCGCCCCGGCCCGAACCGCCTCCAGATCCAGGTCGACAACGCGCGCCGGACCGACCGGGTGCCGATGCGCCACACCGACTGGTTCAACTACGGCGGCCTCTACCGCTCCGTCGCGCTGCTGCGGCTGCCCGCGCTGTTCATCCGGGACTTCGGCGTGGCGCTGGTGTCGGGCAGCGGCTTCCGCCGCGTCGCCGTGGACGTCACCCTGTCCGACCCGGTGGACGGCACGGCGACCGTCGCCATCGACGGGCTGCTGCCGCCCTCCCCTGTTCCCATCACCGCCGGACGCGGCCGGGTGGAGTTCGACCTCGCCCCGGAACTGTGGTCGCCGGACTCGCCGCGCCTCTACGGCGTCACCCTGCGCTTCGGCGCCGATTCCGTGGCCGACCGCGTCGGCTTCCGCGAGATCGCCGTGGCAGGGGAGCGCATCCTCCTCAACGGGCGCGACATCACCCTGCGCGGCGTTTCCGTCCATGAGGACGACCTTACGCTCGGCAAGACCAGTGAAGAGGCGGACATCCGCCGCCGGTTTGCCGACGCCAAGGCGCTGGGCTGCAATTTCCTCCGCCTCGCCCATTACCCGCACGACCCGCGCGCGGCGGCCATCGCCGACGAGGTCGGGCTGATGCTGTGGTCGGAGATTCCCGTCTACTGGGCCATCGACTTCGCCAACCCCGACACGTACGAGGACGCCGCGAACCAGCTCGCCGAGCTGATCGCCCGCGACCGCAATCGGGCCAGCACGATCCTGTGGGGCGTCGGCAACGAGAACGCCGACACCGACGCCCGCCTGTCCTTCATGGCGCGGCTGGCCGCGCTGGCCCGCCAGCTGGACCCGACGCGGCTGGTGACCGCGGCCTGCCTGATCGACCGCGAGCGGTTCGCCATCGCCGACCGGCTGGCCGACCATCTCGACGTGATCGGCCTCAACGAATATTTCGGCTGGTACGAGCCCTCCTTCGACGGGCTGCGCCGGCTGCTCGCCAACTCCGCCCCTGGAAAGCCGGTGATCATCTCCGAATTCGGCGCCGACGCGGTGGCGGGCCTGCGCGGCGGCCCGCGCGACCTCTTCACCGAGGACTGCCAGGAGGCGGTCTACCGCGAGCAGCTCGCCATCCTCGCCACCGCCCCCTATGTGCGCGGGATGACGCCCTGGGTCCTCTACGACTTCCGCACCGAGCGGCGGCAGACCGCCTTCCAGCGCGGCTGGAACCGCAAGGGGCTGATCGCCGAGGACAAGACCACACGCAAGCGCGCCTTCGCCGTCCTTGCGGCCCATTACCGGGCGATGGCCGACGCCGAGGCGCCCGCATCGCCGCACACCCAAACAGCCAAATCACGATAACCGGAGGAACCGTCATGTTCGCGTTGAACCGCCGCCACGCCGCCCTTCTCGCCGCCGCCGTCGCCGCCGTCATGGGCCTGACCCTCGCCGGGCCGGCCGCCGCCAAGACCACGCTGCGCCTCGGCCACGGGCTGGCCAAGGGCCACCCGGTGGACGTCTCGCTGGACGAGTTCGCCAAGCTGGTGCGCGAGCGCAGCAAGGGCGAGCTGGACATCAAGGTGTTCCCCGCCGGCCAGCTCGGCCAGCAGCGCGAACTGATCGAGCAGATGCAGAACGGCGCGCTCGACCTCGTGCACGCCAACGCCTCGCCGCTCGCCGCCTTCGAAGCGAGCTTCGGCGTCTACGACATGCCCTTCCTGTTCCGCGACAGCGACCATTTCTTCAAGGTGGTCGACGGCGCGGTGGGCGACGAGATCCTGGCCTCCAGCCGCGCCAAGGCCTTCGTCGGCCTCGCCTACTACGACAACGGCACGCGCAGCTTCTACGCCAACAAGCCGCTGGCCAAGCCGGAGGATTTGAAGGGCCTGAAGGTCCGCGTCCAGCCCGGCCCGATCGCCACCCGCATGATCAACCTGCTGGGCGCCACCGCCACCCCGCTGTCCTGGGGCGAGGTCTACACGGCCCTGCAGTCCGGCGTCGTCGACGGGGCGGAGAACAACGTGACCGCCCTGACGCTGGCCCGCCACGGCGAGGTGATGAAAGTCTACACCCGCGACGAGCACACCCGCGTGCCCGATGTGGTGCTGGTCGCCACCGCCACGCTGGACCGGCTGAAGCCGGAGCAGCAGGAGCTTCTGCGCCAGGCGGCCCGCGACAGCGCCAAGGCCCACAACGCCCGCTGGACGGCCGAACTGGAGAAGGCCGAGGGCGAGGCCGTGAAGATGGGCGTCACGTTCGTGGACGCCGACAAGGCGGCCTACCGTCAGGTGGTGCAGCCCATGTACGACGACCTGAAGGCCACCCCGGCGCTGGCCACGCTCGCCGACCGCATCCAGGCGGTCAAGTAAGACCCCGCCCCGCTCGCCGCGTCGAAACAGAGGAGCGCCCCCATGCTGGCCACCATCCACCGCACGCTCGACCGCCTCGTGCTCGCCATCACGATCCCGCTGACGGTCGCCATGCTGGGCTGCGTGGTGTGGCAGGTCGTCGCCCGCTACGCGCTCAACGTCTCGACGTCGGCGACGGACGAGATCGCCCGCTTTGCCTTCATCTGGGTCAGCCTGCTCGGCTCGGCCTATGTGCTGGGCAAGCGCGGCCACATCGCCATCACCGGGCTGGTGGATCTTCTGCCGGCCCGTCCGCGCGGCGGCGTCGAGATCGCCATCGCGGCGCTGGTCGCGCTGTTCACGGTGACGATCCTGTGCGGCGGCGGCTGGCTGCTGGTGGACAAGGCGCGCACGCTCGGCCAGGTCACGCCGGCGCTCCAGCTGCCGATGTGGGGGGTCTACGCCGTGATCCCGCTCTCCGGTGTGCTGACCCTGATCTACATGGTCATCGCCCTGCTGGAGAGCCTGCGCGAAGGGCCGGGCGTGACCAGCCACGCCGTCTCGCTCGACTGACGCCCACCCCTTCCGTCGCGGGAACGCAGCCATGGACTTCTCCCCCGCCCTCGTCCTCAGCGCCGCCTTCGTCGCCCTTCTGGCCTTCGGCGTGCCCATCTCCTACGCGACCGGGCTCGCCTCGATCACGGCGCTGCTGACCATCATGCCGCCGCTGCCGGCGATCTCGGTGACGGCGCAGCGCATCGCCACCGGCCTGGACAGCTTCGCGCTGCTGGCGATCCCCTTCTTCTTCATGGCCGGGTCGATCATGAACCGCGGCGGCATCGCCCGCCGCCTGATCGACTGCGCCAAGGTCTTCGTCGGCTGGATGCCCGGACCGCTGGCGCAGATCACCATCCTCGCCAACATGATGTTCGGCTGCGTGTCGGGGTCGGCGGTGGCCGCCGCCTCGGCCATCGGCGGCACCATGCAGCCGGCCATGGACAAGGCCGGCTACGACCGCAGCTACACCGCGGCGGTCAACATCTCCTCCTGCATCACCGGTCTTCTGATCCCGCCGTCGGGCGCCTTCATCGTCTATTCGCTGGTGTCGGGCGGCACCTCCATCGCGGCGCTGTTCGTGGCCGGCTATCTGCCGGGCATCCTGCTCGGCCTGTCGGTGATGATCCCGGCCTGGATCATGGCGAAGAGGCGCGGCTACGCCCGCCTGCCGTCCCCCACCCTGTCCCAGTCCTCGCGCGCGCTGCTGTCCGCCCTGCCCAGCCTGGGTCTGATCATCGTGGTGATCGGCGGCATCGTCGGCGGCGTGTTCACCGCGACCGAGGGATCGGCCATCGCCGTCGTCTATGCGCTCGCCCTGGCGCTCGCCTACCGGGAGCTGTCGATGGACGACATCATGCAGATCCTGGTGGACACCATCGTCGCGACGGCGGTGGTCGCGCTGATGGTCGGTACCTCCATGGCGATGGCCTACGTGATGTCGCTGGCCGAGATTCCGCAGATCATCGGCGACTGGGTGCAGTCGGTGTCCGGCAACTGGATCGTCGCGCTGCTGCTGGTCAACGTCGTGTTGCTGCTGATGGGCACCTTCCTGGACATCACGCCGGGCATTCTGATCTTCACGCCCATCTTCCTGCCGGTGCTGGTGGAGCTGGGGGTGGACCCGGTGCATTTCGGGGTGATCCTGGTGTTCAACCTGTCGCTCGGCATCGTCTCGCCGCCGACCGGCAGCGCCCTGTTCATCGGCTGCGCCGTGGCGCGCGTGTCGATCGAGCAGGTGATCCGGCCGCTGATCCCCCTCTTCGCCTGGAGCACGGCGGCGCTGCTGGTGGTCACCTACGTCCCCGGCCTGTCGCTCTGGCTGCCCAGCCTCTTCGGCCTCATCAAGTAAGCGGGACGCAAAGCCGGGTCCCGCCCCCGGGAGCCGGCTCCCCACAAACCTCAGGTCTCATGACGTCAGGAGTTCACGCGCCATGCGCACGCTGACCGGCGCCACCCTTGCCGCATCCGCCCCGTCCCGCGACGGGGCGCAAGCCGGCCCCCAGGGGATCGCCTTCGACCTCGACCGCGGCTACCGCCTGACCCTGTTCCCGCTGGGACCCGCGCTGGCGCGCGTCCTCATCGAACGGCCAGCCGGGCTGCGCACCCCGCGCACCTGGTCGCTGGCACCCGAGTTGTCGGGCCAGACCGACCCCGCGCTGGCCGACCCCATCGACGGGCGCGACCGCCGCGACCTGACCGGCTTTCCCGGCACGCCGGCGGCGGTCGAGGAAGGCGCCGACAGCGTCACCGTCACCACCCCCGGCTGGCGCGTCGTGGTCCAGCGCGCGCCCCTGGCGCTGCGCTGGTACGAGCCGGCGGCGGAGGGCGACGGCTGGCGCCTCGTCCTGGCCGACCGGCCGACCCAGCCCTACCTGTTCGACGACCGCTCCCCCCGCTTCGCCCACCATCTGGTCAGCCACGCCGGCGAGCGCTACCACGGCTTCGGCGACAAGAGCGGCGGCACCGACAAGCGCGGCCGGCGCCTCGCCATGGGGACGACCGACGCGCTCGGTTACGACGCGGAGACCAGCGACCCGCTCTACAAGCACATCCCCTTCTGCCTCAGCGTGCGTCCGGAGCGCGGCGGGGCGGCGGTGGGCGTCTTCTACGACAACCTGTCGCGCGGCCTCTTCGACCTCGGCCAGACCATCGACGCCTACCACGGCGACTTCATCCGCTTCGAGGCGTCGGATGGTGATCTCGACTGCTACGTCCTGTTCGGCCCGAGCGTTCCGCAGGTCGTGGCGAACTTCACCGCCCTGACCGGCCGCACCTCCTTCCGACCGCGCTGGGCGATCAGCTATTCCGGCTCGACCATGCAGTACACCGACGCGCCGGACGCCGGGGTGCGGCTGCTGGGATTCCTCGACGCGCTGAAGCAGCACGGCCTGCCCTGCGGCTCGTTCCAGATGTCGTCCGGCTACACGATGATCGGCGACAAGCGCTACGTCTTCCACTGGAACCGCGACAAGTTCCCCGAGCCGGAGGCGGTGACCGCCAAGTTCGCCGAGGCCGGCGTCCATCTCGTCGCCAACATCAAGCCGGCGCTGCTCAACGACCATCCGAAATTCGCGGAGGTCCAGGGCTTCGGCGGTTTCGTGCGCGACAGCGACGCCCCGGACACCCCGCAGATCACCCAGTTCTGGGGCGGCGACGGCGCCTATCTCGACTTCACCAACCCGGCGACCACGCGCTGGTGGATGGCGAACGTCACGAAGGAGCTGCTGGAGCGCGGCATCGGCTCGACCTGGAACGACAACAACGAGTTCGAGATCTGGGACGACGCGGCGGTCTGCGACGTCAACGGCCATGGCGGCACGATGGCGACGCTGCGCCCGGTGCAGACGCACCTGATGATCCGCGCCTCGCATCTGGCCCAGGTGGCCCACGCGCCGGACAAGCGCCCCTACCTGATCTCGCGCTCCGGCGGGCCGGGCCTCCAGCGCTATGTGCAGACCTGGTCGGGCGACAACCGGACGAGCTGGAAGACGCTGCGCTGGAACCTGCGCATGGGGCACGGATTCAGCCTGTCGGGCCTGTTCGACTACGGCCACGACGTGGGCGGCTTCGCCGGTCCCCGGCCGGAGCCGGAACTGCTGATGCGTTGGATCGAGCAGGCGGTGTGGTGGCCGCGCTTCACCATCCATTCCTGGAACGACGACGGCAGCGTCACCGAGCCCTGGACCTACCCGGAGCTGCTGCCCCAGGTGAAGGCCGCGCTGGACTGGCGCGAGCGGCTGGTGCCGCTGCTCTACACGCTGCTGTGGCGGGCGCACCGCGACCACGACCCGGTGATGCGGCCGCTGTTCTACGATTTCCCCGACCAGCCCGAGGCCTACGGGGAGGAGGACAGCACCATGGTCGGCGACCGGCTGCTGGTCGCCCCGGTCCTCGACCCCGGCCGGACGGAGCTGGAGGTCTGGCTGCCGGCGGTGCCCGGCGGCTGGTACGACCTGCGCGACGGCCGGCGTTACGACGGCGGCGGGCGCGTCACCGTGGCGGCGCCGCTGGGCGTGGCCCCGGCCTTCGTCCGGGCCGGCACGCTGCTGCCGCTCGGCCCTGCCCCCTCCTGGGCGGAAGGCCCGCTGACCGTCCGCTGCTTCCCCGGCCCGGAGGGCTACGCCCCGCTGACCCTGTTCGACGACGACGGGGAGAGCGTGTGCCGCGACGAGTCCATCTGCCTGCTGACCATCAGCGGCACGGACGCGGCCTCTCTGTCGGTGAGCCGCAGCGGCGGCCGGGCGCCGCGCTGGACGTCCTTGTCCATCGAGACGGCGGACGGCACGCCGGTCGGCACGCTGCCTCTTTGACGGGGCCGCTCTGAGCGAAACGGCACGCCCGCACCCAAGGCCGCGACGTCCGGGGCGTGGGCGTGCCGCCCTCACCCCATACACAATCGCATGGCCGCCCCGGCGAAACCGAAGTTGTGGTGCCGGGAGTGTTGGTATAAAGACCGGCTTACCAGGCCGGGCCCCTCTGACAGTTCCCTGAACTGTGATGTCGGACTGGAGACATTCAGAGTGGCCCCCGCCCGCCCGCCCCTGCCGGCAGCGTTTCTGCCCTGTGCCTGGTCCCGCCCGTGGGTGCTGCTCTCTTGCCCTATGCTAGAGGAAGGCACCGCATGACCGATCTGTTCACAGCCGACGCGCTCGCCGCGCTGCTCCAAGTCATCGCCATCGACCTCGTTCTGGCCGGCGACAACGCCATCGTGGTCGGCATGGCCGCCGCGGCGGTGCCGCTGGCCCAGCGCCGCAAGGTCATCTTCTGGGGAATCGCCGCCGCCATGGGGCTGCGCGTGTTCTTCGCCCTGATCACCACCCAGCTCCTCGCCATCATAGGCCTGACCCTGGCGGGCGGCGTCCTGCTGCTGTGGGTGTGCTGGAAGATGTACCGCGAGCTGCGCAGCCACGGCGCGGACGAGATCGCCCCCGACGAGGCGATGGACGCGCCCGACCCCTCGGGCACCGTCACCGCCGGGATGGCGGGCAACGCCGCCGTCGCGGCGGCCGGAGCGACCACCTTCGGCGCGGCGATCTGGCAGATCGTGGTGGCGGACGTGTCGATGTCGCTCGACAACGTGCTGGCGGTGGCCGGCGCCGCCAAGGAACACCCGACCATCCTGGTGATCGGTCTGGTCCTGTCGGTCGTTCTGATGGGCGCCGCCGCCAACATGATCGCGCATGTCCTGCACAAGCACCGTTGGATCGGCTGGGTCGGCCTCGCCATCATCTCCTACGTCGCGCTCGACATGATCTGGCGCGGCAGCAACGAAGTCCTCCGCCACATGGCGTGAGGACATGGCGTGAGGCCGGCCGCCGATCACGGCCGGGCTCGTTGACCGGGGGCGCCCGCCGCACCATGACGGTGCCGGGCGCCCCCGTTCGTTTCAGGGTGTGGTTAGACCGCGGCGGTGACCACGACCTCGATCAGGATCGACGGGTCGCCCAGGTCGGCGACGCCGATGGTGGCGCGGGCCGGCAGGTCGTCGCCGTTCAGCCACTCCAGCCACGCGGCGTTCATGCCGTCCTTGGCTTTCATGTCGGTGATGAAGAGCTGGGCGGACAGCAGCTTCGTCTTGTCCGTCCCAGCCATGGCGAGCACGGCGTCCAGCTTCTTGCAGATCTGGGCGGTCTGCTCCTGCATGCCGACGCTGACGTCGTCGGCAATGATGCCGCCGAGGAAGGCGATGCCGTTGCTGACGACGACGCGGTGCATGATCTTGGTCTTCTCAACGCGCTTGATCACGAGAACTCTCCCGGTTTTGGTTGGTATCGGTGGGGTTGTTGGTCAGGGGGTGACGGTGAAGTCGACGTATTTGGCGGCGATGCGGGCCAGCGTGCCGTCCTGCACGACCGACGCGATGGCCGCGTCGAAGGCGGCCTTGAGGTCCGCGTCCTCCTTGCGCAGGCCGACGCCCACGCCGGGGCCGAACACCTCGGCGTCGACCAGCGGCTTGCCGACGAGCTGGAGCGACTTCGAGGCGTCGGCCTTCACCCAGTCGGACGCGGTGGCTCCGGTGGTGATGGCGGCGTCGATGCGCCCGCTCTTCAGGTCGGCCAGCAGGTTCGACGCGGTGTCGTAGTTCTTCAGTGAGACGGTCTTGCCGAAGTGCTTCTCGACGTAGCGGTAATGGGTGGTCGAGGTCTGGGCGCCGACCGACTTGCCGGCCAGGGTGGCCTCGGTTCCGTCGATGCCGCCGCCGGTGGCCGCCACGAAATAGGCGGGCACGACCATGTAGGGGACGGAGAAGGCGATGGCCTTCGCGCGCTCCGGCGTGATGTTCATGGTCGCCATGATCGCGTCGTAGCGGCGCGACAGCAGGCCGGGGATGATGCCGTCCCAATCCTGGGCGACCAGGGTGCAGCGCCGCTTCATGCGCTCGCACAGCGCGTTGGCCAGTTCCACCTCCAGCCCGCCGAGCGTGCCGTCGGGGGCGGTCATGTTGAAGGGCGGGTAGGCGCCCTCCGTCGCGATGCGCAGGGGTGGACCGTCGGCCCGCGCTTCCGAGGGGACGGCCGCCGCGAGGGCGCACAGGCTCATCGCCAGCCCGAGGGCCAGACGTTTCATGGGTGAACTCCGGATTTGAAAGTCAATGAGAGCTGCTCAGAGGGCCGCGATCACCTGGATCTCGACCAGCAGGTCGGGGTCGGCGAGCTTGGCCTCGACGGTCGCGCGGGCCGGGGCGTTGGGGCGGTCCACCCAGGCGTCCCAGGCCGCGTTCATCGCCGCAAAGCCGGCCATGTCGGCGAGATAGACGGTGGCGGTGAGCAGCCGGCTCTTGTCCGTGCCGGCGCGCTCCAGCAGGACGTCGATCTGGCGCAGCACGTCGCGGGTCTGCGCCGTCACGTCGTGGGTCACGCCGCCCATGGCCTCGAAATCGGCGATCTGGCCGCACAGATGGACGGTGCTGTTATGAACGACCATCTCGCTCATCCGCGGGCCGCAATCGAAACGCTGAATCGTCAAAACACGGGTCTCCTGAAAAGGCCGCTCCGCCGGAGCGGTCACGCGGCGGCCGCCGTGTGGCGGAATCGCTGGATGCGGAAGGCGTCGATGGGCAGGTCGCTCGCCCCGCGGGTGATCAGGTCGGCGGTGATCCGCCCGACGATGGGGCCGAGCTGGAAGCCGTGGGCGGAGAAGCCGAAGGCGTGGAACACCCCCTCCTCCGTTCCGCTGGGGCCGATCACCGGGATGTCGTCGGGCATCCGCGCCTCGATCCCCGCCCAGGCGCGGACGATGGTGGCGCTGCGCATGATCGGGAACAGGTCCCACACCGTGCGGGCGTTGGTGGTGACGTTGGCGAAGTCCAGGTCCGTCCGGTTCTCGTCGCGGTAGGCGCGGCCCAGCAGCCCGCCGCCGATCAGCACCGTCCCGTTGGGGAACTGCTTGAAGGACAGGGTGCGGCCCGTCGCCCCGACCACCGGCTTGAGGAAGGGCGGCACGCGGGCGGTGATCATCAGCATGGGCGCGATCACCTCCAGCGGCACCGGCTCGCCGAGCTGGGCGGCCAGTCGGTCGGCCCAGGCCCCGGCGCAGTTGACCAGGACCGGCGCCTCATGCGCAACGCCGTCCGCCGTCTCCACGCGCCAGTTCCGGCCCGAGCGGGCGACCCGCGCCACCGCCGCCCCCTCGTGGAAGCGGGCGCCAAGGCTCTCCGCCTTGCGCTTGAAGGCGAAGGTCGTGCGGTAGGGGATGGCCGCCCCGTCGCGGCGCGACACCAGCGCGCCGAGGCAATGCTCCGCGATGGACGGGACGAGGCGGCGCAGCTCCGCCTGATCCACCACCTCCTCGTGCGTGAAGCCGAGTGCCGTGAGCTGGGCCGCCCGCTCCCGGCAGGAGTCCAGTTCCGCCTCGGTCTCCGCGACCTTGATCTGGCCGTGGCTTTCGAAGCCGCAGTCGTCGTCCACAAGGTCGCGGATGCCGTGCCACAGCGCCATCGAGGCGACGGACAGCGGCACCTCCGCGGCATGGCGGCCGAGCTGGCGCACCCCGCCGGCGTTCACGCCGGAGGCGTGGCGGCCGATGTGGTCCTTCTCCAGCACCAGCGCCCGGACCCCGCGCATGGCGAGGTGCAGCGCGGTGGAGCAGCCGTGCAGGCCGCCCCCGACGACGATGACGTCCGGCTCCGACATGGCGTCCCCCTGCCCCGTCAGTGGTGCATCACGGCGGCCACCTCGTCCTCGGCCTTGGGCAGCGAGGCGAGTTCGGCCAGCGTGATCGGCTTTACCGGCGGGCGCAGCCGGTAGTAGCCGACCTCCGCCGGGGAGACGCCGCGGGCGTCGGCGATGACCTCGACCACGGTCGGGCCGCACAGCCGGCCCTGGCACGGCCCCATGCCGCAGCGCAGGAAGGACTTGGTCTGGTTCGGCCCGCTGACGCCCAACTTCACGGCGTCGCGCACCTGCCCCGCCGTCACCTCCTCGCAGCGGCAGACGATGGTGTCGTCGGCGGGGACGCGGAACTCCTGGCCCGGCCGGTACAGCGCGTCGAGGAAGTCGCGGCCGCGCAGCGCCCGGTCCAGCGCCTCGCGGTGCGGGGCGGCGTCGCGGTCGCGGGTGGCGCGGTCGATGGCGCCCAGCCGGTGCAGGGCGTCCAGCGCCGTCAGCCGGCCGCGGTGCTCCGCCGCCAGCGCGCCGCCGATGCCGGCCCCGTCGCCGGCGATGGAGACCCCCGCCACCGACGTGGCGCCCCAGCCGTCGACGTCCGGCGCCCAGCAGCGCTGCGCCTCGTCCCAGGACTGGGCGCAGCCGGTGGCGTTGGCGAGGTTGATGTTGGGGATCACGCCGTGATGCAGCAGGAGGGTGTCGGCCGGAAGGCGCTGCTCGGCGCCGTTCCCCTGGCGGTAGACGACCGACTGCACGCGCCCGTCGCCCTCGGCGCGCAGGGCGGAGACGTTGCCGATCACCTTGACCTTGCGCCGGACCTCCAGCAGCAGCTTCAGCCCCTTGCCGACATAGCCGGAGCGGGCGAAGGCCGAGAGGTGCGGCATGGCCTGCCGCCAGTTCTCCCGCGGGGTGGTGTCGAGGATCGCGTCGATGCGCGCGCCGGCCCGCAGATACTGCCAGGCGAGCAGCCAGAGCAGCGGCCCGGTGCCGGCCATGACCACACCGCCCGAGGCGACGAGGCCGGAGGTCTTCAGCAGGATCTGCGCCGCCCCCGCCCCCATCACGCCGGGCAGCGTCCAGCCGGGGACCGGGAAGGGCCGCTCCAGCGCGCCGGTCGCCAGGATGACGTGCCGCGCCGGCAGGATTCGCGCCGCACCATCGCGCGACAGGCCGATGTCGAGCGTGCGCGAGACGCTCCACACCGCGGTGCCGGGCAGATAGTCGGCGCCGCTGTCGCGGAACGGCCCGACCAGATCGGCGCCGTGCCAGTAGTCGGTCCCAAGCACGCTGGGATTCTTCACCGGCGAGCGGGTGATGGCGCGGTAGATCTGGCCGCCGGGGGCCGCCTGCTCGTCGAGCAGGACGGTGGACAGGCCGCGCTTGGCGGCCAGCGTGGCGGCGGCGAGGCCGGCCGGGCCGGCGCCGATCACCGCCAGATCGTAACGAGGCTTCAGGTCGGTCACCGGTCGATCTCCCGCTTGCCGTTCTGGGTCTCCACCCGCATGCCGGGACGGACGCGGATCTGGCAGCCCTGCTGGTTGCCGGTGCCGTCGATGGTCACCAGACAGTCGAAGCACACGCCCATCATGCAGTAGGGGCCGCGCGGGGCGCCGGAGACCGGGGTGGTCCGGCAGGCGCCGACCCCGTTGGCGATCAGGGCGGCGGCGACGCTGTCGCCGGACAGCGCCTCCGCCGGGCGGCCGTCGATGGTGAAGGAGACGCGCTCTCCGCCCGCGTCAGGCAACCGCTGGAACATGGAACCTCCGGGCGCTGAAGGCCGAAAACTCGTCGGGCAGGCGGCCGGCGGCGATGTGCGGCGCCAGCGCCAAAGCGTGGTTGGCGGCGAGCGTCACGCCGCTGTGGCAGGTGGCGACGAAGGCGCCGGGCATGGTGGTGGACTGCTCGTAGATCGGGAAGCCGTCCGGGGTCAGCACGCGCAGCGCCGCCCAGGTCCGCACCACGTTCAGCTTGCCGAGCAGCGGGAAGATGCGAAGCGCGCGGTCGGCGATGGTCGAGGTGACGCCGTTGCGCACCGTGGTGTCGAGCCCGGCATCCTCGAAACTGTCGCCGATCATCACCCCGCCCTCGTCGGTCTGGCGGATGAAGCCGACCGGAAATTTCAGGAAGGGGGCGGTCTTCTCCGTCACGATGATGTGCCCGCGCTCCGGCCGCACCGGGGCGTCCAGCCCGACCATGGGGGCCAGCCGGCGCGCGTCGTGCCCGGCGGCGATGACCACCTTGCCCGACCGCAACTCGTCCCCCGAGGCGGTGACCATGCGGAATCCGCCGTCGCGCGGCTCGATCCGCTCCACCCGGTGGTGCGGCCGGTAGGAGACCCCGGAGAGGCTCATCCCGCTGTGCAGCGCGCGCAGCAGCTTCAGCGAGTTGCAATGGCCGTCGAGCGGGCAGTAGCTGGCCCCGACCACGTCCTTGCCGATGAAGGGCATCTCCTTCGCCACGGCGGCGCGGTCCATCATCTCGTAGTCGTAGCGGACGACGTTCGGCTGGTTGTGCAGGCGGCGGAGCTGGCCGGCGCGCCGCTCCATGTCCTCCTCCGACAGCAGGGGCAGAAAGCCGCCCGGCCGGCGGTAGCACACGTCGATGCCGGTCTGCTCCTGAAGCCGCTCGGCGAAGCCGGTCCAGGTGTCGGAGGACATCTTGGTCCAGCCGGCGTATTCCGGCAGCCCCAGCCCCTTGCCCTGCACCCAGACCAGGGCGAAGTTGCCGCGCGACGGGCGGACGGCGACGTCCCCCTCGTCGAGGACGGCGACCGTCTGCCCCTGCTGGGCGAGGCCCCAGGCGATGGCCGACCCGACCAGCCCGCCGCCGATCACGGCGACGTCGCAGTCGGACCTCGTTCTCTCGGTCATGGTGACGCTCACTCCTGTCCGCGGCCGACCAGCAGCCGCTCAAGCCCGTAGAGCCGGTCGAGCACCAGCATCGCCGCCACCGTCATGAAGATCAGCGAGGCGGAGATCGCGGCGACCAGCGGGTCGATGTTGTCCTGGATGTAGAGGAAGAGCCGCACCGGCAGCGTCGTCGTCTCGGGCGAGGCGATGAAGACGGTCATCGTCACCTCGTCGAAGCTGTTGATGAAAGCCAGCACCCAGCCGCTCGCCACGCCCGGCAGGATCAGCGGCAGGGTCACCCGCCGGAAGGTCGTCCAGGAGGTGGCGCCGAGCGAGGCCGCGGCGTTCTCGATCGAGCGGTCCATGCCGGTGGAGGCCGCCAGGATCAGCCGCAGCGCGAAGGGCAGGATGATGACCACATGGCTCAGCACCAGCCCGGCGAAGGTCCCGCCCAGCCCGATCTGCGTGAAGAAGCGCAGGAAGGCGATGCCCAGCACAATGTGCGGCACCATCAGCGGCGACAGGAACAGCGCCGTGATCGCCTCGCGTCCCCGGAACTGGTGGCGGGCGATGGCCAGCGCCGCCGGGACCGAGAAGGCCACCGCGATGGTGGAGCTGACCGCCCCCAGCAGCAGGCTGTCGCGGAAGGCCCGCGCGAATTCCGGGTTGTCGCCGATGGCCTTGAACCAGCGCAGCGACAGGCCCTCGGTCGGCAGCGACAGATAGCCCTGCGAGGTGAAGGCGACCACGCAGACCACCAGGATCGGCGCCAGCAGGAAGGCCAGGAACAGCGTGTGGAAGACCAGGGCGACGGGGCCGTTGCGGTTCATTCGAACACCTGCTTGTAGCGACGTTCGACCAGCCGGTTGCAGCCGACGATGATCACGATGTTGGCGAGCAGCAGAAGCATCGCGATGGCGGCGCCCAGCGGCCAGTTCAGCGTGTTCAGGAACTCGTCGTAGGCCAGCGTCGCCGCCACCTTCAGCCGCCGCCCGCCGATGATCGCCGGGGTGGCGAAGGCGCTGGCGGCCAGCGCGAAGACGATGATCGAGCCTGACAGGATGCCCGGCACCACCTGCGGCAGCACCACCCGGCGCAGCACCGTAAAGGGCTTGGCCCCCAGCGACAGCGCGGCGTTCTCGACCTGCGGGTCCAGCCGTTGCAGCGACGCCCAGACCGACAGCACCATGAAGGGCACCAGCACGTGGGTCAGCGCGATGATGACGCCGGTCTCCGTGTACATGAACTCGATCGGCGTCGCGATCAGCCCGACCGCCATCAGCGCCGTGTTGATGATGCCGGTGGAGCCGAACAGCAGCGCCCAGCCGAGCGTGCGCGACACCACCGAGATCAGCAGCGGTCCCAGCACGACCAGCAGGCACAGGCCGCGCCAGGGCGACCGCATGCGCCGCAGGATGTAGGCCTCCGGCGCGCCGAGGACGGCGCAGAGCAGGGTCACCACCACGGCGATGCGGAAGGTGCGCAGGAAGATCTCGTGGAAATAGTCGTCGGTGACGATGTCGATGTAGTTGCCGAGCTGCCAGACGTCCTCGATGCCCGTGTAGAATCCGAAGCTGTTCAGCGACAGCAGCCCGGTCATGACCAGCGGCACCAGCAGCAGCACGGCGAACAGCGCCAGCGCCGGCAGGCTGAGCAGGTAGGGCGCCAGCGGGCGCCGTTCCGGCCGGTCCGGCGGGGCATCGGTCGCCGTGTCCGTGCCCGGGGAGTCGATCAAGGATTTGCCCAGGGATTTGTGAGCGTCCACGGCGGTCATGCCTCACCCGCCATCACGCGCATGTCCTCCGCCCGCCAGCCGAGCATGACCGGCTCGTTCTCCGCCGGCAGGGTCTGGCCGTCGTGCTGGCGGATCACCGTCAGGTCGCCGGCCTCCGTGCGGATTTCGAACAGCCATTGGGTGCCCTGGAAGACCCGCGCCCGGACGTGGCCCGGCACGCCGGCGCCGTCCACGAAGCGGACCTTCTCCGGCCGCACGGTCAGCAGGCCGGGGCCGTCCGGCACCTCCGCCGCGACGGGCCACGCCGTTCCCGCTACGTCGATGCGCCGCCCGCCGCCGTCCCGGCGCACCATGCCCTGGAGCAGGTTGGTGCGGCCGAGGAAGTTGGCCACGAAGGCGCTGGCCGGGTTGTCGTAGGCGTCCTGCGGGGCGTCGACCTGCTCGACCCGGCCCTTGTTCATGATGACCACCCGGTCGGACAGGGCCATCGCCTCCGCCTGGTCGTGGGTGACGAGGATCATGGTGGTGCCGACGCTGCGCTGGATGCGCCGCAGCTCGATCTGCATCTCCTCGCGCATCTTGGCGTCGAGGTTCGACAGCGGCTCGTCGAGCAGCAGCAGGCTCGGCTTGATGACCATGGCGCGGGCCAGGGCCACGCGCTGCTGCTGGCCGCCGGACATGCGCCGCGGGTAGCGGTCGCCGAAGGCTCCCAGCCCGACGAGCTGGAGCGCGTCGCGCACCATGCGGTCGCGGTCGGCGCGCGGGATGCCGCGCATCTCCAGCCCGAAGGCGACGTTCTCGGCCGCCGTCATGTGGGGGAACAGGGCGTAGCTCTGGAAGACGATGCCGAGCCCGCGCTCGTTGGGCTTCTTGGCCAGCAGGTCGGCGCCGTCCAGCGTGACGCGCCCGGCGCTGGGGTCGAGGAAGCCGGCGATCATCTGGAGCGTCGTGGTCTTGCCGCAGCCCGACGGGCCGAGCAGCGAGACCAGCTCCCCCTTCTCCACCGTCAGTGACAGGTTGTCGACGGCGACCCAGGGGCCGAACCGCTTGGTCAGCCGATCAAGGACAAGGTAAGGCATGGCGTCGTCTCCCACCAAGGAGCCTGGAAAATCCCGGCCCACCGTTGACGCGGGCCGGGGGTTGCGGTCAGCGCTCGATCTCGCGGGTCCAGCGCTTGTTCCAGGCCTCGCGGTTCGCGTTGATGGTGTCCCAGTCGACCACCAGCAGCTTGCCCATCTGCTCGGGGCCGTAGGGGATGCCCACCTGCTGGTCGGCGGTCAGGGTGACGGTCTTGTTCACCGGGCCGAAGCCGGCGCCGGTCGCCATCACGGTCTGCACCTCCGGCGACAGCATGTGCTGGATGAACTGCTGGGCTTCGGCCGCCTGCTTGCTGCCGGTGATGGCGCAGGCCGCCGAGGCCAGCACGACGCCGCCCTCCTTCGGGTAGACGAAGGCGGCGGGGAAGCCGGTGTCGGCCAGCGCCTTGGCGCGGCCCGAGCCCCAGACGGCGACGGTGGCCTGCCCGCTCTGGAACAGCTCGGTCATCTTGCCCGGCGACGGCTCGTAGGCGAGCACGTTCGGGTTCACCTTGTCCTTGAAGGCCTTGAAGCCGGGATCGATGTTCTTCTCGCCGCCGCCGTCGAGCCGCGCCATCATCACCAGCGCGTGCAGGCCGTAGCTGTTGTTGATCGGCGGGACGACCAGCTTCTTGCGGAACTTGGCGTCCTCGATGTCCTTCCAGGAGGCGGGGGCGGCCCAGCCGTTCTCGTCGAAGACCTTCTTGTTGTAGACGATGCCGGTGCCGACCGCGCCGACGCTGACCGCCTTGCCCGAGGGGATCTTCGCCAGATCGTAGAGGTCGTCATAGACCGGCGCCTTGGCGATGTCGGTGCAGAAGCCCAGCGCCACCGCCTGGTACATCGGCCCGTCGTCCAGGATCACCACGTCGATCTGCTGGTTGCCCTTCTGGGCCTGGAGCTTGGCGAGGTTGTCGGTGGAATTGCCGGCGACATACTCGACCTTCACGCCCGTCTTGCTCTCGAAAGCCGGGATGATGTCCTTGCGCATGGTCTGCTCGAAGGACCCGCCGTAGGCGGCGACATACAGGGTCTTCTGCTGCGCCTGCGCGGCGCCACATCCCAGGGCGGCGGTTGCCATCAGGCCGTACACCAACGCTCGCATCTGTCCCTCTCCTGTTCCGGTTCCGGTTCGTTTCCCAGCGCTTGCGCGTTTTGTCGCACCCCCGGAGCGTCGCGCCCCGCTGGCATAATCGTCAAATCGAATTGTTGGCGGTGTCTATAAACGAATGTTATGCTGCAGCGCATCTGTCACCGTCGGACAACCCTGGAATGCTCAATCCCCGCCAGATCGAGGCGTTCCGCGCCGTCATGCTGACCGGCGGGATCACCGCGGCGGCGGAGCTTCTGAACATCTCTCAGCCGGCGGTCAGCCGCCTGATCGCCGACCTGCAATACGCGCTGAAGCTGACGCTGTTCGAGCGGCGCGGCTCGCGCATCGCGCCGACCAGCGAGGCGATGTCGCTGTACCAGGAGGTGGAGCGCTCTTTCGTCGGGCTGGAGCGGATCGAGCAGGCGGCGCGCGACCTCCAGGAGCGGCGGGCCGGCACGCTGCGGGTCGCGGCCATGCCGGCGATGGCCATCGGCTTCCTGCCGCGCTTCGTCGCCCGCTTCCTGGAGCAGCGGCCGCGGGTGGATGTGTTGCTGTGGGGCAGCAGTTCCCCGCAGGTGCTCGACTGGGTGGCCGCCGGCCAGTGCGAATTGGGCTTCGGCCAGTCGGCGGTGGAGCACGCGACGGTGCTGTGCGAGCGGATGCCGCGGGTGCGGGCGGTCGCCGTGGTGCCGAGCAATCACCCGCTGGCCGCCCGCAAGCGGCTGGTCCCGGAGGATTTCGCGGGCGAGGCCTTCATCGCGCTCGGTGCCGCCACGCTGATGCGCTATTCCATCGACGCCGTGTTCGCGGAGCACGGCGTCGGCCGGTCCACGCGGGTCGAGACGCAGCTCACCATGATCGCCTGCGCCATGGTCGCGGCCGGGGCGGGGATCTCCATCGTCGATCCCTTCACGGCGGAGGAATATGCGGGGCGCGGCGTCGCCATCCGCCCCTTCGAGCCGGCCATCACCTTCGAAATGGCCGTGCTGCATTCGGCGCAGCGGTCGCTGTCCACCCTCGCGCAGGATTTTCTGGGGGAGTTCCGCGACGCCGTCGCCACCTTCCGACTACCCGAGCAGGAATAGAGCCGGCTCAGCTCCGGGTGTGGAAGTGGCTGAGGAAGGCGCGCGTGGCCTCCTGCTGCGGCCGGTCGATGACGTCGCGCGCCGGTCCCTCCTCCACGATCACGCCGTCGCGCATGAAGATCACGCGGTCGGCGACCTCGCGGGCGAAGGCGATCTCGTGGGTCACGATGATCATCGTCATGCCCTCGGCGGCGAGGTCGCGCATCACCCCCAACACCTCCGACACCAGCTCCGGGTCGAGGGCGGAGGTCGCCTCGTCGAACAGCATCACCTCCGGCTCCATGGCGAGCGCGCGGGCGATGGCGACGCGCTGCTTCTGCCCGCCGGACAGCCGGTCCGGGTAGGCCTCGGCCTTGTCGGCCAGCCCGACCTTGGCGAGCAGCCGGCGCCCGATCGCCTCGGCCTGCGCCTTCGGCATGCCTTTGGCGGAGACCGGCCCCTCCATCACGTTGCCGAGCACGGTCATGTGGGGGAACAGGTTGAAGTGCTGGAACACCATGCCGGTGTTGGAGCGGAACTTCGCCTGCGCCTTGGGCCGGGGCAGCGCCTTGCCCGTCTCGAAGTCGAAGGCGTCGTCGCCGATGCGGACCCGGCCGCCATTCGGCACCACCAGCAGATTGAGGCAGCGCAGCAGGGTGGACTTGCCCGACCCCGAGGGGCCGATCAGCGCCACGACGGCGCCGGGATCGACCTTCAGGTTGATGTCGCGCAGGACGACCAGCTCGCCGAACTGCTTCCTCAACCCGGCGACTTCGATCTTGGGGGTGCTCATGGGACGGGGCCTCTCGCGTTGGATCGCCGGGGGAGTGTCAGTGATCGGATCCTTCAATGACCCGTCTGGAGCTGCTTCTCGCCCCGCTTCACGATGGCCGTCAGGGGGACCAGCACGACGAAGTAGATCAGCGCGACGATCGTGTAGACCTCCAGCGGGCGGAAGGTGTCCGTCGCGGCGACCTGTCCCTGGTAGAGCAGGTCGGGCACCGCCACCACCGACACCAGCGAGGTGTTCTTGAACTGGATGATCGATTGGTTCATCAGCGGCGGGATCATCCGCTTGACCGCCTGGGGCAGAACGATGCGCCGCATCACCTTGGCCGGCGTCATGCCGAGCGCCAGCCCGGCCTCCGACTGTCCGGCCTCGATGGAGACCACGCCGCCCCGGATCACCTCCGCGTAGAAGGAGCCGCCGTAAAGCGAGAGGGTGAGGACGGAGGCGGTCACCGCGTCGATCTGGATGCCGGTCAGCATCGGCAGCGCGTAATAGAACCACAGCAGTTGCACCAGCAGGGGCGTGCAGCGGAACAGCTCGATGTAGGCCCAGGAGATCCAGCGCAGCACCGCGAAGCGCGAGAGCTGGGCCAGCCCGCCGACCAGCCCCAGCAGCAGGCCCAGCACGACGACGGCGGCCGTCAGGCCGATGGTGACCAGCGTGCCGTTCAGGAACAGCCAGCGGTATCCCCAGAGCATCTCGAAGTTGAAGGTGTACATGGCGGGCCTGCTTGCAAAACTTCGGAACGGCGGCCGAATCCCCGTGGGGCCGGCCGCCGTGCGTCATCGGAACCCGGGTCCGTCGGCGGGTCCTTTAAAAAGTGATGCCTTCCGGGATGTCGCTCATGGCGATGTCCACCTTGGCGAGGCTGTTCACCACCGCCTCGCGGATCAGGCCCAGGCCCTGGGCGTAGACGATCCAGGTGTTCACGAAGTCGCGCAGGGTCTTGTCCGGCTCGCGCCGCACCGCCGCGTTGGAGGTGGAGCCGAAGACCGGGCGCGGCACGATCACCTTGCCCAGCGACGGGTCGCGCTTCACCGCGCGCACGCCGCCCATCCAGAAGATCGACTGCGCGTCGGCCCGGCCGCTGCGCACGGCCAGCGTCGCCTCGTCCAGCGACTTGAAGCGGATGAGCTGGGCGTTCGGGCAGAGGCGGCTGGCCACCTGATCATGGGCGGAGCCGACGTCCACCGCGATCTTCACCTCGGGCTTGTTCATGTCGGCCCAGCTCTTCGGCTCGAAGCCCGGCTTGGCGATGACGACCAGGGCGCTGTTGTAGACCGGAACCGTGAAGTCGACGGCCAGGGCGCGTTTCGGCGTCGGGTTCATGCCGAACATGACGTCGATCTTGTTGGCCTGAAGGTCAAGGATGGCGTTGCCCCAGGTGGTCTCGACCACCTCGATGCCGACGTCCATGTCGGCGGCCAGCGCCGACCCGATGTCCCAGAACTGGCCCGCCCATTGGCCGGTCGTCTGGTCCTTCATGATCCAGGGGGCACCGGTCGCCACACCGCCAATGCGGAGCTTCTTGGCCTTCAGGACCCGGTCGAAGGAGCTGCCGCCCTCCTGCGCCGCCGCCGGGGCGATGCCCGCCGCCATGGTGGCCCCGAAAGCCCCGACCGCCGCGCCGGCGCCCAGAAACCCAGCCAGTTCCCTGCGATTCACCATGTCCGTCTCCCTTGTGGTCCGTCGGGCTGTCCGAGCGGATGTGTCTCGACGTGTGTGTCTTTACGTGTGGTCAGGCCATTCCGTGTTCGTTGACCGGCCGCCGCCGCGGCTTCGCGTTGTTGGGGCGCTTTCCGGGGGAAGGAGCGCCCGAAGTGTTCCTTTTGGCCGTCAGGCGAGCGCGATGTCGCGCGCGTGCCGGGCGACGGCCTGGAGCTTCTCGGTGGTCTCCGCGGTCGGCGCGGTCAGCGGCAGCCGCACCCCGCCGACCGGCATGCCGGCCATCGCCATGAAGGCCTTCAGCGGGCCGGGGTTGGTTTCCAGGAAGATGGAATTCACCACCGGCTCGATCCGGGTCTGCTCGGCCAGCGCCTCGTTGAGCTTGCCGGCGCGCGCCAGCTCGAAGATGCGCAGCCAGATCCGCGGATAGATGGTGGCCGAGGCCAGCACGCCGCCCCGCGCGCCCAGCGCGACGTGGGTGGCGAACAGCGGTTCCTCGCCGCTCAGCACCGAGATCTTGTCACCGGCGTACTTCACCGTCTTGATGAATTCCGGCATGTCGTAGGAGGAGAACTTCATGCCGATGATGGAGCCGTCCTCCGCCATCGCCTGCACGCCCTCGGCGGTGACCGCCACGTTGGTGCGGCGCGGGATCTGGTACAGCATGACCGGCAGGTCCACCGCGTCGCGGTAGGCGCCGAAGTAGGCGCGCATGCCTTCCTGGGTGCCGGCGGCGTAATAGGGGGTGACGGTCATCACCGCGGCCGCCCCGGCGGCGGCGAAGTCGCGCCCGGCCTCGACCGCGTCCTGGAAACCGGTGGACAGGACGCCGGGGATCACCGGCTTGCCGCCGGCCTCCTCCACGCAGGCGGCGACGACACGCTTGCGCTCGTCCCGCGACAGGGCGGGGTATTCGCCGGTGCCGCCGATCGGCACGACGCCGGACGCCCCGGCGTCGAGCTGGTGGCGCACCAGCCGCTTCAGGCCGGCGATGTCGACGGAGCCGTCGACCGTCAGCGGCGTGACGATGGCGCTGAACAGGCCGCTGATCTCCGATTGGGTGAGTGCCATGGGGTCCTCGGATTTCCTAAGCGTGGCGTTTGAAGCGAGGCTTGGCCGTGTGCCGGGGGCGCAAGGCGGCCTTGCCCCCGCGATGCGGGAAGCCGGTTCGGGACGATCGAAAAAAACCGCGATGAAACGAGTTCGATGAAATTGACAAAGACCGGCGCGCCGCCGGAAATCCGTGTCTGAACCCACATCCTGAACAATGCTTGGGTCGGGGCCGGAGGGAACGGGGGCGATGGGTGTCCCTTGTGAGACCTCGATCCGGCCCCGTCCGCTTCCGACTAAGGAGATGTGACCTTATTTTTCCTTTTGCTGCAATAACAAATCGTTTCATGGATGAAAAGTGATGATCCGATAAAATCAGGCGCGCCAACACACGTCAACGTGGCCGTTCCACCGTCCCCGTGATGTCGGCCACGCTCGGTGCGCCGAGGAAACCCATGGTGGTCAGAAGCTCGCGCCGGACCAGTTCCAGCACCGCCTGCGCACCCGCCGCCCCGTCGGTGGCCAGCCCGTAGAGAACGGCACGGCCAAGCAGCACGCCCTGCGCGCCGAGCCCCAGATAGCCGGCGACATGGCTGCCGCGGCGCACCCCGCTGTCGGCCAGAACGGTCACCCGGTCGCCGACCCGCTCGGCGATGTCCGCCAGACAGCGCACCGGGTGGATGGCGTGATCCAGGTTGCGGGCGCCGTGGTTGGACACGACAATCCCGTCCACCCCCAGTTCGGCCGCCTTCTCCGCGTCGTCGGCGCGCAGCACGCCCTTCACGATCAGCTTGCCCTTCCAGGCGTCCCGCAGGCTCCGCACGTCGTCCCATCCCACGTCCTGGGCGAGGCTGATCTCGTCCCCGACGGCGACCCGCCCCAGCGCGGTGCGGAACTCGTCGGGATAGTGGGCGTAGGTCGGCACGCCACCGTTGCGCAGGTACTTGGCGAAGACCCCGGCGAACCAGCGCGGGTGGGCGAGGCAATCCAGACCGGCGCGCAGCGACGGTTTGATCGGAATGCCGAAACCGTTGCGGATGTTGTATTCGCGGTTGGGCGTCACCGCCGTGTCGACGGTCAGGACCAGCGCCTCCGCCCCGGCCCGTTCGGCGCGCCGCACCAGCTCGCGGGTGCGCTCGCGGCTGCGCCAGACATAGAGCTGGAACCACAGCCGCGCCCCGGACTCCCCGGCGATCCGCTCGATCGAGGTGATGGACTGGGTGGAGACGCAGAAGGGAATGCCGACCGCGGCGGCGGCCTTGGCCAGCTCCACCTCGCCGTCGTACCAAACCAGCCCGGCCACGGCGGTGGGCGCCACCACCAGCGGCAAGGGCTGGCTCACCCCGAACAGACGGGTGGTGGCGTCGCGTTTCGACACGTCCACCAGCACGCGCGGTTTGAAGGTGAGGCTGTCGAGCGCCGTTTTGCTCGTCGCGATGCCGGTTTCATCCTCGGTGCCGCGGTCGATGTACTCGAACAGGCCACGGGGGAGGCGGGACCGTGCCCGCAGCCGGGCCTCGGCAATGTTGAGCGATGCGGTCACCGCCATGTCCCCGGTTTGCGAGGGAGGACGCGTGCATCAGACGATTCGCAGGCTATGCCCATTGGGTGCTGCTCCGACAAAAATTATCTTTTCGGGAACAATTTTTCGTATGCTAGACATGGTGAAACAGTATCGTCAACGTCCGATCGTGCCGGCCGATTGTTCGCGGCACCGATGTCCGCCCCCTTCCCCGGCCCCGAAGCCACAAGGACCTGCCCGATGCGTGACCCACAGGCTCTGCTGACGTCGTTGCGTACGCTCCTGGGGGAGCGCCATGTGGTCACGCAGGCGACGGACCTCGAACCACTGACCCGCGACTGGCGAGGCCGCTACGATGGCACGGCGCTGTGCGCCGTCTATCCGGCGGACACCGAGCAGGTGGCGGCGACCGTGCTGCTGGTGCGCGAGCATGGCGGCAGGATCGTGCCGCAGGGCGGCAACACCGGCATGTGCGGCGGCGCCACGCCCTTCTCGGAGGAGACGGTGGTGCTGCGGCTCGACCGGCTGAACCGGGTCCGGCAGGTCAGCGCGCTGGACAACACCATGACGGTGGAAGCCGGCTGCATCCTGGCCGACCTTCAGGCCCGCGCGCAGGAGGTCGGGCGCCTCTTCCCGCTCAGCCTGGGCGCGGAGGGGAGCTGCCAGATCGGCGGCAACATCGCGACCAACGCCGGCGGCACGGCGGTGCTGCGCTACGGCCCGATGCGCGACATGGTGCTGGGGCTGGAGGTGGTGCTTCCCGACGGCTCGGTGATGAACGACCTGAAGCGGCTGCGCAAGGACAACAGCGGCTACGCGGTGCGCCACCTGTTCATCGGGGCGGAGGGCACGCTGGGCATCGTCACGGCGGCGGTGCTGAAGCTGTTCCCGCAGCCGCAGACGAGCGCCACCGCCATGGCCGGCGCCGGCCACCTCGACCAGGCGCTGGAACTGCTGGCCTCCGTCCGTGCCCGCCTCGGCGACCGGGTGAGCGCTTACGAGGTCATGTCGCACTCCCAGATGCAGCTCGTGCTCGACCACATTCCCGGCTGCACCCTGCCCTTCGCGGAGCCGCACCCCTGGTACGTGCTGATCGAGGCGGAGGACAGCTTCGCCGCCATGGATCTGGCCGCCATCCTGGAGGACTGCCTGGCCGACGCGCTGGAGCGCGGCCTCGTCGCCGACGCCGTGATCCCCCGGAGCGGGGCGCAGCGCGAGGCGCTATGGCGCCTGCGCCATTCGGTGTCGGAGGCGAACAAGGTCGCCGGCATCAGCGTCTCCTACGACACCGTGGTGCCGCTCGACCGGCTGGGCGACTTTGCGGCGGAGACGGAGCGCGGCGTGCGCGCCGCCTTCCCGCAGGCGCGGCTGCTGTTCGTCGGTCATGTCGGCGACGGGAACCTGCACGCGGTGATCCATTTCGACCACGACGCCTTTCCCTCCCGCGCCGATTTCGAGGCGACGGCGGGGCGGATCAACGGGATCGTCGACAGCGCGACGCTCGCCTGCGACGGCTCGATCAGCGCGGAGCACGGGATCGGCCTCAGCAACCGCAAACGGCTCGCCCATTCCATCGACCCGGCGCGCTATCGGCTGATGACCCAGATCAAAGCGTTGCTCGACCCCGACCATATGATGAATCCTGGAAAGGTTCTGGTGTTCGAGGACCCTCAATGAAGCGGCCCGCCCTGACGACCAAGCATGTACGACGAATCGCGACACGACCGGCGGCGGATGACGCAATGGATGTGATCGACCGGCCCGACGCGGCCACCTCCCCTTCCCCCTCCCAGAGCGGGACGGATGGGGAGCTGGACCTCGGCGTCCGGCTGAAGAACCTGCGCAAGCGCCTGGGGCTGACGCTCCAGCAGGCGGCCGACCGCACCGGGGTCGGGGTGTCCACCCTGTCCAAGATCGAACGGAACGAGCTGTCGCCGACCGTCACCACCCTCCTGAAGATCGCCGCCGGATTCGAGATGGACGCGGCGGCGATCATCGGCGGGCAGACGCCGGCGCTGCGCGTCGCCGGGCGCCGCTCGGTGACGCGGTCGGGACAGGGCCGCCCCTTCCCGACCGGCACCTGCAACAACGCCTGGCTCTGCCCGGACCTGACGAGCAAGGTCATGACCCCGATCATGACCACCGTCGTCGCCCGCTCGCTCGACGCCTACCCGGAGTGGGCCAAGTACGACGCGGAGCTGTTCCTGCACGTCGTCTCCGGCACGCTGGTCGTGCACAGCCAGATCTACGAGCCGCTGCGGCTTGATGCCGGCGATTCCATGTATTACGACGCCAGCACCCCCCATCTCTGGGTTTCGGAAGGGGACGAGGACGCCCGCGTTCTCTGGGTCTACGCCAAGTACCAGTGAGGCCACCGCCCCGAATGGAGGCCTTTACGACGGATCTCGTGCAGAACATCTGAAAGTCGAATGGGGAGCGTGCCCGCTCCCCAGCCGCCGTCACTTCAGGTCTTCACTTCAGGTCGTCATTTCACGAGGGGGCAGCCGCTGTCCTTTGGGTTGATGTAGGCCTGCTCGCCGGGGATGGTCTTGAGGATCTTGAAGTAATCCCAGGCCGCCTTCGACTCGCCCGGCGCCTTGATCTGCGCCAGATACATGTCGTTGAAGATCCGGCCGTTGTCGGCGATCCTCGCGTCCTTCATCATCATGTCGGTGATGGGCGTGGCGCGCATCTTGGCGGCGACCTTGTCCGCGTCGTCGGTGCCGGCCTCCTGCACGGCCTTCAGGTAATGCTTGACCGCCGAATAGACGCCCGCCTGGTTCATCGACGGCTTGCGCCCGGTCCGCTCCTCGAACGTCTTCGACCAGGCGCGGGTCTCCTCGTTCATGTCCCAGTAGAAGGAGTTCGCCAGCATCAGCCCCTGCGCGGTGTCGAGGCCCAGCGCATGGATGTCGTTGACGTTCAGCAGCAGACCGGCCAGCGTCTGGCCGCCCTGGGGAATGCCGAACTCGGCGGCCTGCTTGACCGCGTTGATGGTGTCGCCGCCGGCGTTGGCAAAGGCGACGACTTCAGCGCCCGAGGCCTGCGCCTGCAACAGGAAGGACGAGAAGTCCGAGCTTGCCAGGGGATGGCGGACGCTGCCCTTGATGGTGCCGCCGAGCTGCTTGACGGTGTTGGCGGCCTCCGTTTCCAGCGAATGGCCGAAGGCGTAGTCGGCGGTGATGAAGAACCAGCTCTTCCGGCCCTGCTCGACCAGCGCGCGGGCGGTGGAGGACGCCACGGCGTGGTTGTCCCACGTCCACAGGAAGCCGTAGGGGCTGCAATCCTTGCCCGTCAGATCGGTGGAGCCGGGGCCGGACATCAGGAAGATGCGCTTCTTGTCCTTGGTGATGCCCTGCACGGCCAGCGCCGCCGCCGAGTTCGGCACGTCGGCGACGACGTCGACCTTCTCCACGTCGATCCACTGGCGGGCGAGGTTGGCGGCGATGTCCGCCTTGTTCTGGTGGTCGCCGACGATGATCTCGATCTTGGTGCCGTTGATGGCGTTGCCGAACTCCTCGGCGGCCAGCCGAGCGGCCACCGCCGAGCCCTCGCCGTTGATGTCGGCGTAGATGCCGGACCGGTCGGACAGCATGCCGATCTTGATGACGTTGTCCGACATCTGGGCCTGGGCCGTGCCGGACGCCAGGGCGGCGAAGGCGACTCCGGCGAGAAGGCCGGCGAGACGGGTGCTGCGCATGGTTCACTCCCTAAGGTGTTGTTCTTGGTGGTTGGGGATTCAATGGGCAGGGACTCAGTGGGTCGTGTAGCCGCCGTCCACGGGGATCGCGGTGCCGGTGATCGACGCGGCGGCGTCGGAGCACAGGAAGGCGATGGCGGCGGCGACCTCCTCCGGGGGGATCAGCCGGCCGGTCGGCATGCGGTCGAGGAACACCGCCTGAAGGACCCGCTCCTCCGGCAGGCCGGTGACCTGGGCCTGCTGGGCGATCTGCTTCTCGATGATCGGGGTCAGCACCGTGCCGGGGCACACCGCGTTGCAGGTGATGCCGTGCTCCGCGACCTCGATCGCCACCGACTTCGTCAGGCCGATGATGCCGTGCTTGGTCGCGACATAGGCGGGCTTGTGCGGAGCGCCGACCAGGCCGAGGACCGACGCCGTGTTGACGATGCGCCCCCAGCGGCGTTCCCGCATCGCGGGAAGGGCCGCCTTGATGGTGTGGAAGGCGGCGCTGAGGTTGACCGCGAGCAGCAGGTCCCACTTGTCGTCGGGGAACTCGTGCACCGCCGCCACATGCTGCACCCCGGCGTTGTTCACCAGGATGTCGATGGGGCCGAGCGCCGCCGCGGCCTCCGCCATCATGGCGCGGGCCTCGTCCGGCCGGCTGAGATCGGCCCCCGAATAGACGATCGTCGTGCCGCTCTGCGCCGCGATGTCCGCGCACAGCCGGTCGATCTCCGCGCGGTCGCCGAAGCCGTTGAGCATCACATGGCAGCCCTGGCGGGCGAGTTCGCGGGCGGTCGCCAGCCCGATGCCGGTGGTGGAGCCGGTGACGACGGCATTCCTGTTTCGCATCTCGGTCCTTCTTTCGGGCGTCATGGAGGTCAGTGGCGTGTCGCGGTTCAGAAGGCCACCTGATCGGCGCCTTTCAAGGCGAGCATCGCTCGCGCCTCGGCGGGGGTGGCGACCTCAAGCGACAGCTCTTCGAGAATCCGGCGGATCTTCGCCACCTGCTCCGCGCTGTTCCGGGCCAGCCGGCCCTTGCTGAGATACAGGCTGTCCTCCAGCCCGACCCGGACGTTGCCGCCCATGACCGCGGCCATGGCCGTGAAGGGGATCTGGTGACGGCCAGCGGCCAGCACCGACCATTCGTAATCCGTCCCGAACAGCCGGTCGGCGGTCTCGCGCATGAAGACGAGGTTGCGCTGCTCCGCGCCGATACCGCCGAGGATGCCAAAGATCGTCTGGACGAAGAAGGGCGGCTTCACCAGCCCCCGATCGACGAAGTGTGCGAGGTTGTAGAGATGCCCGACGTCGTAGCACTCGAATTCGAAGCGCGTCCCGCAGCCCTCGCCCAGATGCTCCAGGATGTAGGCGATGTCGCGGAAGGTGTTGCGGAAGATGAAGTCGTCGGTGCTGCGCAGATAGGGCTCCTCCCAATCGTGCTTCCAGCCCTGGTAACGGTCGGCCAGTGGGAAGATGCCGAAATTCATCGAGCCCATGTTGAGCGAGCACATCTCCGGCTGGGCCTGGAGCGGGGCGGCAAGGCGCTCCTGCACCGTCATGTTGAGCGAGCCGCCGGTGGTGATGTTGAGCACCGCGTCGGTGGACTGCTTGAGGCTCGGCAGGAACTGCATGAACACCGCCGGGTCCGGCGTCGGCTGCCCGGTGCGGGGGTCGCGGGCGTGCAGGTGGAGGATCGCCGCACCGGCCTCGGCGGCGCCGACGCCCTGCTCGACGATTTCATCCGGCGTCACCGGCAGCGCGTCCGACATGGTCGGGGTGTGGATCGACCCCGTCAACGCGCAGCTGATGATGACCTTCTTCTGTGGTGCCTTCTGTGGTGCGGCCATGGGACATTCTCTGTGTGGGTTCGGTTCGAAGGGAAGGACGGCGTGAACGGCGTGCGGTCACCCGCGCTCGACGCCGTCCAGCCGCTGGAGGTGGGCCGCCAGACGGGCGTGGGTCTCGGTCCGCTGCGCCTCAGTCCAGGTCCGGAAGCCGACGCCGGACTTCATGCCCAACCGCCCGGACGCGACGAGGTCGCGCAACAGGGGCAACGGTTCCGGCGTCCGGTCGAGGTCGGGCAGGACATGCTCGTGCACCGCCAGGGTCAGGTCGGTGCCGACGAGGTCGGCGTTCTCCAGCGGCCCCAGGACGGCGAGGCGGCGGCCGAAGCTGGCCTTGACCACGGCGTCCACCGTCTCGGCGTCGCACACGCCGTTCTGGACGAGCGCGATGGCCTCACGCCAGAGCGCGTGCTGCAGGCGGTTGCCGATGAAGCCGGGAACATCCTTGCGGACATGCACCGGCGTCTTGCCGATGGCGGCCAGCAGCCCGATCATCGCGGCGACCGCCGCGTCGTCGGTGTCGGCGGTCTGGATGACCTCGACGAGCGGGATCTGGTACGGCGGGTTCCACCAGTGGGTGCCGAGCGCGCGGCTCTTGTCCCGGAGCGGTTCCATGATCCGGGTGATCGGGATCACCGACGTGTTGCTCGCCAGAAGCGCATGGGACGGTGCGGCGGCCTCGACCGCCAGGAAGATCCGCTGCTTGAGGGGCAGATCCTCCGGAACCGCTTCGATGACGACGTCCGCGTGGCCAGCCGCGTCCTCCAGGGATTCGCAGGGGCGAATGCGGTCCGCGGCGGCGGCGTCCATCCCCAGAGTCTCAAGGTTGCCGCGGACACGATCGACGATCCCGGCCCGGCGGCCCGGATCGGGCTCGTGGATGTCGACCGGGTGCCCGGCGACGGCGAACGCCTGGGCGATCCCATGCCCCATCAGCCCGGCGCCGATGATTCCAATACGCTGCTGCGTCATGCGTTTGTCGCGTCCCCCCTGCCTTGAGCGCCGCCGCGACGGCCGTCGGGCCAATTGTTCGCGGCGCACATATTTTCTTTGCGCAATCAAAGCAAGGGGCGTGCCAGCGATGGGAATTGTTGGTATGGAGGGCATTCGGCCGAGCCAACGGGCGGATTGCCTGCGGATTTGAGCCCGTTGCCGCCATCGGCCTGCGACTCAGGGCTTCCGTCGTGTGCTGAATTTTGACAAACAGTGTTCATAATATTGACAGAAACGGTGCGACGGGAGGCGGGCCATGACGGCGGGACGGGACGAGCACTTCGCGGCGGCGCGCGCGCTGATGGTGATGATCGACGAGATGATCGACGGCGCCATTCTCGTCGACAAGGACGCGCGCATCGTCTGGTCCAATGATAAGCACGTCTGGTTCGATGACAAGCGCAAGGCGCTGCTGGGCATCCGCTCCCTCACCGAGGTGGTGGGGCAGCCGATCGAACGGGTCATCCCGCACAGCCAGATGCGCGACGTGGTGGAGACCGGCCGCTCCTTCCCGCTCGACATCATGCGCTATGGCGAGCACACGCTGCTGGTGAGCCGCCTGCCCCTGCGCGACGAACAGGGGGAGATCATCGGCGCCCTCGCCTTCGCCCTGAAGAACAGCCTGACCTACCTCCGCCCCATCGCCGAGCGCTTCAACAAGCTGCAATCGCGGCTCGCGCGTATGGAACAGGAACTCGCCGCCAGCCGGGCGCCGAAATATTCGGTCGAGAATCTGGTCGGCTTCAGCCCGGCGATGCTCCAGGTGAAGCGGCTGGTGCGCAAGGCGGGCCAGATCAACTCGGCGGTGCTGGTGCTGGGCGAGACGGGGACCGGAAAGGAGCTGGTGGCGCAGGCGATCCACGCCGCCTCGGATCGGGTCGACCGCCCCTTCGTCGGCGTCAACGTCGCGGCCGTCCCCGAGAATCTGCTGGAGGCGGAATTCTTCGGCGTGGCGCCGGGCGCCTACACCGGCGCCGGGCGCCAGCCGCGGCCCGGCAAGTTCCAGCTCGCCCACGGCGGCACGCTGTTCCTCGATGAGATCGGCGACATGCCGCTGCCGCTCCAGGCCAAGCTGCTGCGCGTGCTTCAGGAGCGCGAGGTCGAGCCGCTCGGCTCCAACCAGGTCATCAAGGTCGATGTCCGCATCATTGCCGCGACCAGCCGGCCGTTGCCGGAGATGATGCGGAACGGCACCTTCCGCTCGGACCTCTACTACCGGCTCAACGTCTTCCCGATCCAGCTGCCGGCGCTGCGCGACCACAAGGAGGATCTGGAAATCCTCGCCTCCCTGTTTTCGGAACGGATGGCGGTGAGCCTCGATCAGCCGATGCGCGACCTCACCCCCGCGGCGCTCGACGCGCTGCGCGGGCACGACTGGCCGGGCAACGTCCGTGAACTGGCCAACGTCATCGAGCAGGTCTATGTGCGCACCGAAGGCGAGCGCATCCTGGCCGACGACTTCGCCGACATCCTTCCCGGAGCCGCAGCAAAGACTCCGGGCTCGCCGGCGCGCAAGCGTCCCCTCGCCGACAGCATGGATGAGCTGGAGCGCTCGCTCATCCTCGCCGCGCTCGACGACGCGCAGGGCAACAAGCTCGAAGCCGCGCGGAGCCTCGGCCTGTCGCGCACCAACCTCTACGCGAAGCTGCGCAAGCACGGCATCACCGCCGACTCCGAGACGTAGCCGGATCGCGGCGTTAGAGCAGCAGGGCTTTCTCCCGCTGCACATGGCCCGACAGCCGGGCGGTCTCCCGCTGGTTCAGCGCGTCGCGCAGCTTGGGGAAATCGACCTCCTCCTCCTGCTGGACATGCTCCGCGATCAGCTGCCTCAGCGCGATGACGCGCCGCCGCCACGCGGGATCGTCCTTCGGCATTTGTTCGAGGGCGTACAGGTGCATCTTCATGTCGGCGTGCTCGCCGTAGAGGTGCCGGGCGTCCGCCTCCTGATGCGCGTGGTCGTGCAGCAGGGGATAGACGACGTCCTCCTCGGCCATGGCGTGCGCAGCGAGGCGGCGCTTGAAGCGGAGCAGGAGCTGCGTCCGCTGGAAGGTCTCGCCGGTGTGCGTCCGCTCCATCGCGTCGAGCAGCGCCATGATGTGGCGGTGGTCGTCCATCAGGGCGTCGAACGGGTCGCGCGCCATCGTCGTCCCGGCGGCCTGGGCGACCACCGGCGGCAGCAGGCGGCTGGCGAGGATCGCCACGGCGGCACCGCTGGCGAAGGCGATCAGACCGCTTGTGGACCACAGGTCCCTTCCTCTTCTGGTCATGATGTCCGTGCCTCCTGGGTCCAAGTGTGTGTCCGACGTCCAACAGGGGCCGGGCCGGGTCATTCCGCCGGAGAGGTCTTCCCAGGCACATCCGCCTGGGCGCGGTGCGGAACGAGCCGCTCGGTCAGGCGCTGGAAGACGACGAACAGGACCGGCACGAAGATGATGCCGACCAGCGTCGCCGCGGTCATGCCGCTGAAGACCGTCGTGCCGATGGACCGCCGGCTGGCCGCTCCCGCGCCGGTGGCGACGAGCAGCGGCACCGCCCCCAGGATGAAGGCCAACGCCGTCATCAGCACCGCACGGAAGCGCTGGCGGGCGCCCATCACCGCGGAATCGATGATGGGGTGGCCGGCGGCGCGTTGCTCCCGCGCGAACTCGACGATCAGGATGGCGTTCTTGGCGGCGAGGCCGACCAGCAGGACGAGGCCGATCTGCGCGTAGACGTCGTTGGCGATGCCGGCGACGCTCAGGCCGATGCCGGCCCCCAGCACCGCGATGGCCACGGACAACAGCACGGCCAGCGGGATCAGCCAGTTCTCGTACTGCGCCACCAGGAACAGATAGCCGAACATCACCGCCAGCCCGAAGATGATGATCGTCTGGTTGCCGATGCGGCTCTCCTGATAGGACAGGCCGGTCCATTCCGTGGCGTAGCCCGTCGGCAGGGTGCGGTTCGCCACGTCCTGCATCGCCGCCAACGCCTGCCCGGAACTGCCGCCGGGGGCCGGGTTCCCGTTGACCGAGGCGGACAGGAACTGGTCGTAGCGGACGAGGCTGTCGGGGGCCAGCGTGTGGCGGATGGTCACGATGCTGCGCAGCGGCACCATGTCCCCCGACGAACTCCGCACATAGAGCTGGTCGATGGCCGCCACCTCGTCCCGGTGCTCCGCGGCGTCCTGGACCTGCACCTGGAAGACCCGGCCGTAGAGGTTGAAATCGTTGATGTAGCGCGACCCGAGATGGGACTGCAGCGTGGTGAAGACGTCGCCCGGCGAGACGCCGAGCAGCGCCGCCTTGGTGCGGTCGAGGTCGACGAACAGGTGCGGCACGTCGGGGCTGAAGGTGCTGAAGACGGCCGACAGCCGGGTGTCCTGGTTGGCGGCGACCAGCAGGCCGCGCAGCACCGCGCCGAGCTGCTGCGCGGATTGCCCGCCCAGCGCCTGCACCTGCAGTTGGAACCCGCCGGTGCTGCCGAGGCCGGGGATGGAGGGCGGGTTGAAGGCGGCGATGGTCGCCTGCGGCACCGCGGCGAGCTGCGGCCTCAGCCGGCCCAGCAGCGCGTCCACCGTCTCGGCGGCCCCCCGCTCCCCCCAGGGCTTCAGCACGACGATTTGCAGGCCGACGTTGGAGGCCGCCCCGCTGAGGATGCTGTAGCCGGCGATGGAGATCACATGGGCCACACCCGGCGTCGCGCGCAGCCGCTCGGTGACGTCGGTCATCACCGCCTCCGTTCGGCTGAGCGACGCGGCACTCGGAAGCTGCACGTTGACGAAGAAGTATCCCTGGTCCTCCGACGGCAGGAAGGCGGTGGGCAGGCCGCGCAGCAGCAGGAAAGCCCCGGCGGTCAGCAGGGCGAAGACGGCGATCCCGACCACCAGCTTGCGCGACAGCCAGCCGACGAGGCCGCCGTAGCGGTCGCGCACCCCGTCCAGCCCGCGGTTGAAGGCGGCCAGCGGGCGCCAGGGCGGGGTCGGCGGGCGCAGCAGCAGGCCGCACAGCGCCGGGGTCAGCGTCAGCGACACCATGCCGGAAATCAGGAAGGCGGTGGTGATGGTGACCGCGAATTGCCGGTAGAGCTGGCCGGTGATGCCGGGCAGGAAGGCCACCGGCACGAACACCGCGGCCAGCACCAGGGTGGAAGCGACGATGGCGCCGGTCACCTGCTCCATGGCGATGCGGCTGGCCGAGGGGGCGGGCTGGTCGGGATGCTCCTCCATGACGCGGCGGACGTTCTCGACCACCACAATGGCATCGTCCACGACCAGCCCGATCGCCAGCACCAGCGCGAACAGCGTGATGGTGTTGGCGCTGTAGCCCAGCACCAGCAGCACGGCGAAGACGCCGATGATCGACACCGGGATCGCCAGGGTCGGGATCAGCGTCGCCCGCCAGTCCTGGAGGAAGACGTAGATGACGACCACCACCAGCAGGAAGGTGATGCCCAGCGTCAGCACGATCTCCTCGATCGTCGCGCTGACGAAGCTGGTGGTGTCGAAGACGACGGCGTAGTCCAGCCCCTCCGGGAAGCGGCCGGACAGCCGGTCCAGCTCCGCCCGCACCGCCTTGGCGACGTCCAGCGCGTTGGCGTCCGGCGACTGGTAGACGACCAGCGTCGCCGCCGGGTCGCCGTCCAGCTTGGCGGTGGAGCCGTAGCTCTGCGCCCCCAGCTCCACCCGCCCGATGTCGCCCAGCCGCACCACGCCGCCGTTCGGGTTGGTGCGCACGATGATGCCGGCGAACTGCTTGGGGTCGTCCAGCCGGCCGCGGGCGAGAATGGTCAGCTGCTGCTGCTGGCCGTCGGGGACGGGAGGGGCGCCGATTTGCCCGGCCGAGGCCTGGAGATTCTGGTTCTGGATCGCCGCGACCACGTCCGCCGCCGTGATGCCCAGCGCCGTCATGCGGTTCGGGTCCATCCAGACGCGCATGGCGTAGGTCAGCGCGCCCATCACCTGCGCGTCGCCGACTCCGGGCACCCGCGCGATGGCGTCGCGCAGGTTGATGCTGGCGTAGTTGGAGATGAAGATCGGGTCGAACTGGCCGCCGGGGGAGAAGACGTTGACGGCCATCAGCATGTTGGACGACTGCTTGCGCACCGTGACGCCCTGGCGCGAGACCTCCACCGGCAGGGTCGGCGTGGCGAGCGACAGGCGGTTCTGCACGTTGATCTGGGCCAGATCGGGGTCGGAGCCCTGCGCGAAGGTGACCGACAGCGTGTAGGCGCCGGTGTCGGTGCTGGTCGAGGACATGTAGAGCATGCCCTCCACCCCGTTCACCTGCGCCTCGATCGGGGCGGCGACGCTGTCGGCGACGACCTGGGCGTTGGCGCCGGGATAGGTGGCGGAGACCTGCACCGAGGGCGGCGTGATCGGCGGGAACTGCGCCACCGGGATGGCCAGGATGGCCAACGCGCCCGCGATGGTCACGACCAGCGCGATGACGATGGCGAGGTTCGGGCGCCGGATGAACAGGCCGGAGAACATGGGCGCTTATCCTCGCGGCTGTTCGGCGGTCTGGGGGGCTCGTTCGGGCTGCACGACCATGCCGGGGCGGACCTTCTGGGCGCCGCCGACGATGACGGTCTCGCCGGCCTGGACGCCCTTCGGCACGGCGATCACCTGATCGAGCTGCGGTCCGGGCTCGATCGGGCGGCGCTGCGCCCGGTTCTGCTGGTCGAGCACCAGGACGTAGCTGCCCTGCTGGTCCTGCTGGATGGCGGACACCGGCACCACCGGTTGCCGCTCGGTCTGCGCCGGGCGGATCAGGACGGTCACATACTGGCCGGGCAGCAGAAATCCCTTGGGGTTCGCGAAGTCGGCGTAGACGGGGATGGTCCCGGTCTGCGGGTCGATTCGGTTGCTGGCGAAGGCGACCTTGCCCTTCTGCTCGTACTCGGAACCGTCGGCCAATCGCAGGGCCGGCACGAAGCGGTTCACCGCGTCGGCCGAGGCGAGATCGGGGGCGGCGCGCTGGACCTCCAGGATGTCGCGGTCGCTGACCGAGAAGACGACCCGGATGGGGTCGAGCTGGACGACCGTGGCGAGCGGGCCGCTGGAGGGGTTGACGAGGTCGCCCACCGTCATCGCGGTGGCGCCGATGCGCCCGTCGATGGGCGAGGCGATTCGCGTGTAGCCGAGGTTCAGCTCCGCCTGCCGCAGCTTGGCTTGCGTCTGCATGATGTCGGCTTCCGCCGTCTCCTGCCCCGCCTGGGCCTGATCAAGGTCGGCCTGGGAGATGTTGCCGCGGGTCCGCAGCTCCTGAGCGCGCTGGAAGGCGCGCTGGGACTCGCGAAGGGTCGCCTGGGCGCGGGCGAGGTCGGCCTTGGCGCTGTCCACGGCGGCCTGGTAGGGCGCCTGCTCGATGACGTAGAGCAGGGTGTCCTTGCTGACGTTCTGGCCTTCCTGGAAGGCCACCTGCTCGATGTAACCCTCGACGCGGGCGCGGGCTTCGAAGTCCTGGATCGCCTGGACGCGACCGATGAACTCGCTGGTCGGGGTGACCTCCCGTTCGCGCACCACCTCGGTCGTGACCGTGGGGGGTGGAGCGTTCGCCGGTTGCTGGGCCAGGACCCCGCCCGAATAGAGCAGGGCGAGAAGGCACGAAACGGCGAGGCCGTGGCGAAGGCGCAGCATCGAGAGTGCTCCCGTTCAACCGTGCCCCTCTAAACAGGGCCGAGTCGATTGGGTTCAGCGATGCCGCTGAAAAGTACGTGCGGTGAGGAGAGCTTTCGGCGGCCGGTGGCTGAAAACGCAAGGGGACCGCCCCATGGAGGGCGGTCCCCTTGCCATCAAACGCGCCGGCTGGTCAGTGGCCGGTCAGCGCGGGGCGATGACCATGACCATCATGCGCCCTTCCATCCGGGGCATCTGCTCGACCTTGGCGATGTCCTCGAACTGGTCGCGCACACGGATCAGCACGTTCATGCCCAAATCCTGGTGCGCCATCTCGCGGCCACGGAACCGCATGGTCATCTTGACCTTGTCGCCCTCTTCGAGGAAGCGCCGCGCGGCCCGCATCTTCACGTCGTAATCATGGTCATCGATGTTCGGTCGGAGCTTCAGCTCCTTGATCTCGATGATCTTCTGCTTCTTGCGCGCCTCGTTGGCCTTCTTCTGCTCCTCGAACCGGAACCGGCCGTAGTCGAGGATCTTGCAGACAGGCGGCTCAGCCTGGGGAGCGACCTCGACGAGGTCGAGCTCGGCCTCCACCGCAGCGTCGAAGGCGTCGCGCAGCGAGACCACGCCGATCATCTCACCGTTGGCCCCGACGAGGCGCACCGTGCGTGCCGTGATTTCCCGATTGATGCGCGGGCCTTCGCGGACCGGGTCCGCATCGTAGAGTTTAGCTATGTCCTGTCTCCAACGGTCTGTCCGGCGAGGAACCGGAATGGGTGCTGACGGCCCTGACGCCGTCCCTCAATTTAAAGCATCGGCGGCCACGGTCAATAGCCCTCGCGCAGTAGGCGCTTGCGCAGCAGCTTACGCCGCCGCCGGACCGATTCCGCTGCCTGTCGTGCCCGGCGCTCCGAGGGCTTCTCGTAACGCCGATGCAGCTTCATCTCACGAAAAAGCCCCTCGCGCTGCATTTTTCTTTTCAGGACGCGCAGAGCGCCCCCCACATCGTTGTCGCGGACCTGAACGAGCATAGGGCGGCGTTCCTCCGGTTGTTGCTGTGGAAAGGCTTTTTTTCGGTACGTATGAGGCGGTTAGCCCAAGGTATCGAGAACGATCTGGCGGATCTCGCGCGGGGTGAGGCGGGGCCACCCCGGCGCCCAAGCCGGCTCGACTGCGGGAACGGGCTGCTGATACTGAGGCTGGGCGGCCTGCGCCACCCCGGTCGAAGGAAGTTTGATGGTCATGCGAATCCTGTTGCCGATGCGGGCGATGCCCGCCGGCCGATGTTGTCTTGTGTTGAAATCCGGGGTCCGCGGCGCTCAGAGCGCGCGCAGGTCCTCGGCCGAAACCTTGTCCCGCCGCGGGTCGCGGACGGCCTCGAACGACAGCTTCTGCCCTTCGTTGAGTTGGCCGATACCGGAGCGGTCGACGGCGGAAATATGGACGAAGACGTCTGCCGAACCGTCATCCGGCTGGATGAAGCCGTAACCCTTGGTGGAGTTGAACCATTTCACGGTGCCGTTAGCCATGGGTCTGTTCCCCTGCTGCTGTTGCCCCGCCCGACATCGGGAAGGGATCAAATTCACTTCGGGAAAAGAGACCCAAACCGGTTGGCCATGGCTGAGGACAGCAGGCCCCGAAACAATCTTGATCGACCCCAGGTGGGAAGACCCGTCGGCTTTTACAAGCGGGGACTGAGCCGTGTCGTCCGTTTTCCGGAAAAGACCGGAACTCATACAGGACGCTGGCGGGCGCCTCGCAGAGGTGAGACCGCGATCACATCACGCGTGGACGGCGACGGGGCGGTGCGCGTCGGCGATGAACGGCACGCTGACCGTGGCGGTGCAGCCATGCCGGCCATCCAAGGATATGGTGCCGCCGATCTGCCGGACAAGCGCGTCGACCAGCGTCATGCCGGTCCCTCCCCTGGGCGGCATGTCCGGGCAGCCGATGCCGTCGTCGGCCACCGTCATCGTCAGACGGTCGCCCGCTTGCCGCAGCCGGACCGTGACCGTTCCGCTTCTCCCCTCCGGAAAGGCGTGCTTCAGCGCGTTGACGACGAGTTCGTTGGCGATCAGGCCGAGCGGTGTGGCGAGTTCGATGGAGCAGGACACGTCGTCCGTGTCGGGGTGGATGGTGATCGCCTCGTTCGGAAGAAGTTCTTGAAGCGCGTCGCAGAGCTGGCGCAGGTGCGTTCCGAAATCGACGTTCATCAGGTCCCCGGAGGTGTAGAGCTGCTCGTGCAGGCGCCCCATCGAGGTCACGCGCCCGGCCAGCGCCTCGATGCGGCCCCGCGACAGGTCCCCCTTGGGCAATCGGCGCATCTCCACCATCATCAGACCGTAGATCACCTGCAGGTTGTTCTTCACGCGGTGGTGGACCTCGCGAAGCAGCACCGTCTTCTCGGCAACGGTGCCGCGAAGCCGCCGGTCCGCCTCCTGCAGGTCGTTCACGTAGGTGTGCAGCGCCCCGGACAGCGTGGCCGCCTCCGTGTAGCGGCCGGTCAGGGGCAGGTGGGGCATCGCGCCGTCGGTGCCCGCGGCCTTGACGGCCCTGGACATGGCGCGCAGGGGAGCCGACAGCCACGTCGCCAGAACATGGCCGACGAGGACCGCCAACAGGCTGGCGCCGATTCCCCACGCAATCACCCGGTTCCGCAGTTCGGCGACCGGCGCCATCGCCTGATCGACCGGCTGGCGGAGCACGACGCTCCACCCCAGCCCGGGATAATCCCGGTAGCCCTTCGTTGGCACAACGCTCGTCAGGAAGCGGCGCCCGTCCGGCCAGGATTCGACCCACGCGCCCCGCCCTGGCGCCGCCGCGAAGGCCAGCGGCTTGCCCACCAGGGGTTTAGGCCCGAGAATCACCGTGCCGTCGGCGGCGAGGATCATCGCCTCGGCCGCGGTGTCCTCGGAAATCTGACCGAGCACGGACCGTTCGACCTCCGACGCCCAATCCCAGCTCAGATGGGCGGCGACAACGCCGGTCAGCGTTCCATTTTCGTCGCGCACCGGCGCCGCAAGGTCGACGAAACGCGGAACCTCCAGCCGGTTCGCATAGAGAATCTTGCCCAGAACCACCGCGTCGTGCACATCGCCGACATAAGGCCGGTCGAACGCCTGCTTCCACCATCCGCGCGCGCTCACGTCCATGCCTTCATAGACACGGCCTGTCGCCGCTTCGAGCAGGCCGGTCGGTCGGATGAAGCCGATCCAGGCATAGTCCGGGTAGGTGTCCTGCAACTTCTGGAGGACGGCCCGCCGCGAATCGCGGGAGGTGTCCGCCGAGCGGATCGTCTCGAGGCTCGTCACGACGAGAAGATCGCGGTAGCGCTCGAACATGCCACGGTCGAGCTTGTCGGCGACCTGGCCGGCGTACAGGTGCAGCTGTTCGCCGATCATGCGCTGAAGCCGGTCTCCGGCTTCGACCTGCAGAATCGCGGCGGTGCCGGCCGTGAAGGCCAGCCCGACACCCCCCAGGCACGCGATCAACATCGCCCTCAGGCCGATTTTCAAGGTCGCGGGTCTTCCTTTGGTTGAGGGGTTCGGATCGGAGCATCGGTTCGTAGCATCGCACCAAGGTCCGGCCGCGCCGCTTCGCATCGGGAAGAATGCGCACATCCCCGCGGAACGAACAAGGGTTGCACGCTCCCCGAAATAGCCCCCGAAGGAGCCGCTGAAACAACCATAAACCGTTCGGCTTTGTTTTTGCGGGAGCCGCTCGCTACAATCAGACCTGGAGCTGAAGCGTATTGCCCCGCCCCTCGGAAGTGTGTTTCTTCTGTACGGTGAGCCGACATGACCGAACCCCGCCACATCCTGCTGGTCGACGATGAAGCCATCGCGATCATGGCGCTGGAGCATGGCCTGATGGACGAGGGGTTCCGGGTCACCACGGCCTTCAATGGCCAGGAGGCCCTGAAGATCTGGCAGGACGATTCCTTCGACGCCCTGGTTACCGACCTCAGGATGCCGGTGATGGCCGGCGACGAGCTTATCCGCAACCTGCGAAGCGAGGAGCCCGGCCTGCCCGTGGTGGTGGTCAGCGGCTACGCCACCGGCGAGATTTCCGAAAAGCTGAAGGTGAGCTTTCCGGACCCGATCGCGATCATGCCCAAGCCGGTGCGCGTCGAGGAAATTTCGGACGCGCTGAAGCGGATGCTGGCGATCGCCCCCGGCGCCTGACCCCGGCGCATCACCACATCACCAGGGACCATGGACACCGTCACCCAAATGCTTCTCGGGGCCACGGTCGCGCAGGCCGGCTTCCGCCGCCGGCTGGGCCGCCGCGCGCTGGCCGTCGGCGCGGGCATCGCGCTGATCCCCGACCTCGACGTCGCCGCCGGCTGGATCGGCGGCCCCTTCGCAAACTGGGTCCATCACCGTGGCCTGACCCATTCGATCCTGTTCGGCCCGGTCGCCGGCCTGCTGCTCGGCTGGCTGGTCTGGCGCTGGCAGCGCCGCCGTCATGGCCCGGACAGCCCGTCGGGCGACGGCGAGGCGCGGCGCGCCTGGATCTGGCTGGCCATTCTGGCGCTGATGACCCACCCGGTGATCGACGTCTTCACGTCCTACGGCACGCAGTGGCTCTATCCGCTCACCACCACGCGCTTCGCCATCAACGCGATGCCGATCATCGACCCGATCTACAGCCTGATCCTGGTGGTCTCGCTGGTGGCCGGCGTCGCGCTCCGCAAGCGGGCGACCCTGGCGCAGGACATCGCGGGCGCGGCGCTGATCCTGGTGACGGCCTACACGCTCGGTGGCTGGGCCATCAACGACCGTGTCGAGGCGCTTGCCAAGGCGCAGACCGGCGGCACGGCCCAGGTGGCGGCCTACCCGACCCTGTTCCAGCCGCTGCTGCGCCGGGTTGTGGCCGAAACCCCGGACGCGGTGCTGGTCGGCTTCCACTCCGTGCTGAGCGACAGGAAGATCCAGTGGGAACGGTTCGAGCGGGGCCGTTCCCCGGCCATCGAGGCGGTCGCGGCGACCCCGGAGGCCGAGGTCTTCCGGTGGTTCTCGATGGACAATCTCATCTGGCGCGAGCAGCCGCTGGAGTCCCGGAACACCCTGGTTCAAGCGCTCGACCATCGCTACGGCATGCCGGGCATCTCGTCGCTCGGCTTCTGGGGCATCCGGGCCGTCGTCGACCCGGCGGGGAGGCTGGTGGGTCCGGTGGAGACCTTCCAGACCCCCCGTGACGCATCGCGGGCGGCGTGGCAGGACCTGTGGGTCCGCATCGTCGGCACGGGTCCGGCGGACCGGACGGTCAGCGCCGACTGATCCCGCGGGTCTGTTACACCGCCAGAGCGACGCCGAGGTGCCGCTCCATGAGGGCGTGGTCGTCCCGCAGATCGGCGGCCGCCCCCTCATGCACCACTTGGCCGCGTTCGAGGATCACCGCGCTCTGCGCGAAGTCCAGGGCGCGGTCCACCTGCTGCTCCACCAGGATCAGGGTGACGGTCAGCTGCGCCAGCGCCTTCATCAGCTGATCGCAGATCACCGGGGCCAGGCCCTCCAGCGGCTCGTCCAGCAGCAGCACCGTCGGCCGGCCGAGCAGCGCACGCGCGACGGACAGCATCTGCTGCTCGCCGCCGGAGAGCGCCCCCCCACCGTTGCCCCGCCGCTCCTTCAGGCGGGGGAACAGGGCGTAGGCCTCCTCCAGGGCGGAGCGCGGCCGGCCCTTCAGCCCGGTGACCAGATTCTCCTCCACCGTCAGCGAGCGGAAGATGTCGCGCGTCTGCGGCACATAGCCCAGCCCGGCCGCCGCCCTTGCGGAGGAGGTGAGGCCGCCCAGCTCGACGCCGTCCAGCCGGATGCTGCCGGCGTGCCGCGTCGTCTGCCCGACCAGGGTGGCCAGCGTCGTGGTCTTGCCCATGCCGTTGCGGCCCAGCAGGGCCAGCCGCCCGCCGGCCGGCACGGTGAAGGACAGGTCTTCGACGATGCGGGTCTCGCCATAGCCGGCGGTCAGGCCGGTGACTTCCAGCGTCCCTTCAGTGCGGCGCATTGGCCCGGCTCCCCAAATAGACCTCGCGGACGCGCGGATCGGTGGTGATCTGCTTCGCCGTGCCGCTGCACAGCAGGCGGCCCTGCGCCAGCACGACGATGCGCTTGGCGAAGCGGAACACCAGATCCATGTCGTGCTCGATCATCAGCACGGCGAGATCGGGCGGCAGACGGTCCAGCGCGTCGAGGATGCGGTGGCTTTCCGAATGCGGCACGCCGGCCGCCGGCTCGTCGAGGATCAGGAGCTTGGGCTTCAGGGCGAGCGCCAGCGCGATCTCCAGAAGACGCTGCTGCCCGTAGGCCAGCGCCCCGACGGCGGTGCCCGCCACCGGGACAAGCCCCATGCCGTCGAGCAGGCCGGCCACCTCGTCGGCCAGCCCCGGCGAGCGCCGGACCGAGGCGAAGAGGCGGAAGGTCCGCCGCTCGCGCTCCAGAACGGCCAGCTCCAGATGCTCGCGCACCGTCATCGAACGGAACAGCCGGGCCACCTGGAAGGAGCGGATCAGGCCGAGGCGCACCCGCGCCTGGGCCGACAGCCGGGTGACGTCCTGCCCGGCCAGCCGGATGGTGCCGGCGCTGGGCGCCAGCACGCCGGTCACCAGATTGACGAAGGTCGTCTTGCCCGCCCCGTTCGGCCCGATCAGCGCACAGCGCTCGCCGGGATGGAGCGCCAGCGTGATGTCGGCCGACACCTGAAGGCCGTCGAAGTTCTTGCTCAGCCCCTGGACCTCGAGAAGCGCGGTCATGCCCGGTTCCCCTTGATGAAACGGTCGGCGAGCGAGGCGATGCCCCCCGGCAGGAACAGCACGGTGCCCATCAGGAACAGGCCGATGAACAGCATCCAGTGGAAGGGATCGATCGCGGCCATCACGTGATGGATGGTCATGAAGGCCACCGTGCCGATGATGGCGCCGACCAGCCGACCGGCGCCGCCGAGCACCAGCATGACCAGCGCCTCCGCCGACCAGGAGAAGCTGACGCTGTCCAGCCCGACGATGCCGCTGGTCACCGCGGTCAGCGCCCCGGCCACGCCGGCGAACACCCCGGCGACGGCGTAGAGCGTGACCAGATAACGGCGCGGCGAACCACCCAGGGCGGCGACGCGCAGCGGGTCCTCCTTCACGCCCCGGCAGGCCAGCCCGAAGGGCGAGCGGACGATGCGCCGCGCGATCAGGAAGCCGACCAGAAGCACCGCCAGCGCGAACAGGTAGGAGGTGCGCCCGAACATGTCGAAGCGGAACAGGCCGAACAGCGGGCTGGGCTCGATGCCTGACAGACCGTCGCTGCCCCCGGTGAGGTCGCGCGCCTTATTGACCACCTCCTGGACGATCTGCACCACCGCGATGGTCAGCATCAGCAGGGTCAGGCCGCGCGCGTGCAGGATCAGTGCGCCGGTGACCAGGGCGACCAGACCGCCGGCCAGACCGCCGACGGCGAGCAGGACGAGCGGGTCGCTCACCAGATGCACCGCGGCGATGCCGGCGGCGTAGGCCCCGGTGCCGAACATCGCCGCCTGCCCCAGCGTGGCGATGCCGCCGAAGCCGAGCACGAGGTCGAGCGACAGGACGTAGAGCGCCGTCGCGGCGATCCGCGTCATGAGGCCGAGATCGTTGGGGAACAGCCAGAAGGCGGCCAGCCCGGCGGCGGCCAGCAGCGGAACCGCGACCCCGCCGAGCGCCCGGCGGAACCGGGGCCCGCGCGCCGCGACCTGCGGGGGCTGGTCGGCGGCCACCGTGTGACTTCCTGCCATCAGGCCGCCCTCCCCTGGAAGAAGCCGTGCGGCCAGCGGAACAGGATCAGGATCAGCGCGGCGTAGAAGAAGAACTCGCCGAAGCTGGGGATCAGGTACTTGCCCGCCGTGTCGACGATGCCGAGCGCCAGGGCGGCGGCGGCCGAGCCGAGGATGTTGCCCGCCCCGCCGACGGCGACCACCGCCAGGAACAGGACGATGTAGCGGATGGCGTAATAGGGCTCCAGCGGCAGCAGCTCCGCCCCCAGCACGCCGCCCAGCGCCGCCAGCCCGGTGCCCAGCGCGAAGGTCGCGGTGTAGAGGCGCTCCGTCCGGATGCCCAGCGCGCCGGCCATGTTCGGGTCGTCCACCGCGGCGCGCAGCTTGATGCCGAAATCGGTGCGCTCCAGCAGCCACCACAGGCCCAGCACGGTCGCCGCCCCCATGGCGATGACGAAGGCGCGGTGCACCGGGATCGACTTCGGCCCGATCGCCACGGTGCCGAGCAGCGCGTCCGGCAGCGGGATGCGCTTCAGCGTGGGGCCGAACAGGTAGTTGATCCCGGCGACGATGACGAAGGTCAGGCCGATGGTCAGCAGCACCTGCGCCAGCTCGTTGGCGGAGCCGTAGATGCGCCGGTACAGCAGCTTCTCCAGCGGCAGCGTGGCGAGCACGGTGAACAGGATCGCCGCCACCAGACCCACGGCGTACGGCAGGCCCAGCCCCTGCGCGGCGTAGGAGGCGACGTAGCCGGCGACCATGGCGAAGGCGCCGTGCGCGAGGTTGACCACGCGCATCAGGCCGAGCGTGACCGACAGGCCGACCGAGATGATGAACAGGATCATCCCGTAGGCGACCCCGTCCACCACGATGCCGAAAAGCGTTTCCATCAGGAACTCCAGCGCGGACAAGCCCCCGCCCGTCGGGGAAGGGGCCGTCGATGGTCCTACTTGCCGACCTTGAAGCCGTAATCGGGCTGTTCGGGGAATCCGGCGACCTCGGTGTTCTGCAGCCGGCCGTCCTTGCGCTCGGTCACGCGCAGATAGATGGTCTGGGTGACGTGGCGGGACTCGGGATCGATCCGCACCGGGCCGCGCGGGCTTTCCCAGGCCATGCCCTTGACCGCCTCCACCGCCTTCGCCCCGTCGCTCTTGCCGCCCGTCGCCTCGACCATGCGGTAGATGACGTGCGCGCCGTCATAGGCGCCGACCGAGGTGAAGGTGACGATGTCGGACGCGCCGAACAGCTCCTTGTGCTTGGCGAGGAACTGGCGGTTCAGGTCGGAATCGTGGGCCTGGCTGTAGTTGAAGGTCGTCGTGATGCCGACCGCCGCGTCGCCGAGCACCGGCAGGTCCGGTTCCTGCGTGATGTCGCCGGGACCGAAGAACTTGATCCCCGCCGCCTTCAGGCCGGTGTCGCTGAAGGCTCGGGCGAAGCCCAGCGTCGTCGGGCCGGCGGGCAGGAAGGCGTAGATGGCCTCCGCCCCGGAATCCTTGATGCGCTGCATGAAGGGGGCGAAGTCGGTGGACTTCAGCGGCATGCGGATGCTGTCGACCACCTTGCCGCCGGCCTTCTCGAAGGTCTGCTTGAAGGCGGTCTCGCCGTCGATGCCGGGGCCGTAGTCGCTGACCGCGGTGGCCACCTTGCGGATGCCCTGCTTGGCGACATGCTCGGCCAGCGGCACGGTGTTCTGCCACAGGGTGAAGGAGGTGCGGACGTAGCGCGGCGACTTCTCGGTGATGGCCGAGGTCGCGGCGTTGAAGATCACGCAGGGGATGTTCGCCTCGTCGATCAGCGGGGCGACGGCCAGCGCGTCCGGCGTGAAGAAGAAGCCGGCGAGGTAGCCGACCTTCTCCTTGACCACCAGCTCCTGGGCCAGGGCCTTGCTCTGCGCCGGGTTGGCCTGGTCGAGGTCCTTGTAGACGAACTCCACCGTGTTGCCGGCGACCGTCTTGCCGTGCTGGGCCTGATAGACCTCGATGGCCTGCTTGAAGGTCTGGCCGACCGTGGCGAAGGGGCCGGAGAACGGCGCGATCACCCCGACCTTGATCGTGTCGGCCCAGGCCGAACCGGCGCCGCCACCAACCGCGAGGGCGCAGACGAAAGCCGTGCCCAGCAGGGCCTTGCGAAATGTTCCGGACATGTTTCCTCCTCGTTTTGAAAGCCCCCGTGCTTTTTCGTCGTTGATTCGGGGGCGTCTTGGCGTTCGCCGGGGCCGGACGCACAGGCCGCCGATACCGTCACCACAGCAGGGATATCAGTGATCGCAGCGCTGCGCTCATTCGTTGGACGAAGGCCCCATTCGTTTTTTGAATAACGTTCGGGGCGCCTTTGCAATGCGGCATGGACATCCGAACCGGCAACCGAGGGTGCCAGGCTGCAAAGCCTATGGGCAGGCTATAGTAAAACTCAATGCCCCAGGGCTTCGACGGTCCGGCCCGTGCCGCTCGACCGGTCCTCGGGATGGACGAACTGCTTGATCAGCAGGGCCAGGGCGGCGACCAGCCCCGGAATGGCGACGATCGTGAAGATGCTGGTGAAATCCAGTTGCCGGCGGGCCAGTTCGGCCACCAGGAACGAGCCGCCGATTCCGCCGAAGCGGCCCAGCCCCAGCATCCACGCCACGCCGGTGGCCCGCCCGTGGGTCGGGTAGAAGCTGGCGGCCAGCGCCGGAAGCGAGGTCTGGGCGGTGTTCATGATGGTGCCCGCCGCGAAGACCGTGACCACCAGCAGCCCGACGTTCCCGGCCACCTGCCCGATGGCGTAGACGGCGCCGTAGGTCAGCACGAAGCCGAAGGCGATGATCCTGTTGGCGTTGAAGCGGTCCATCAGCCATCCCGACAGGATGGCCCCGACGCCGCCCAGCGGGAACAGCGCGGCGATCAGCGCGGCGTCGCGCGGCGCCAGCCCGGCGTCCTTGAACAGGATCGGCATCCAGTTGATCAGCGCGTAGAAGATCACCAGCCCCATGAAATAGGCGACCCACAGCATCACCGAGCCGACCAGATAGCAGCGCGACAGCACGACCGCGATGCCGTTCCGCGCCTTGGTCGCCGGGGCCTTCTCGGTCATCACGAAGCTCGCCGCCCCGGCCGCCGTCTCGGAGATGCGGCGCAGCACGGCGCGGATGCGCTCCACCGGGTGGTTGTGGGCGACCATGTAGCGGACCGATTCCGGCAGCAGGACCAGCAGAACCGCCGCCAGGACCAGCGGCGCGATGCCGCCCAGCACCAGGACGCTGCGCCAGCCCCACAGCGGGATCATCCAGGCGGCGAGGAAGCCGCCGAAGGCCGCGCCGAGCGGGAAGCCGCAGAACATGGCGTTGGTGACCATGGCGCGCCGCCCTTCGGGGCAATATTCGCTCATCAGCGTGACGGCGTTGGGCATCGCCGCCCCCAGCCCGAGGCCGGTGACGAAGCGCAGCATGACGAGTTGGTCCAGGTTGCCCGAGAAGGCGGAGGCCAGGCAGGCGGCGCCGATGACCAGCACGGAGCCGATCAGGATCGCCTTGCGGCCGAAGCGGTCGGCCAGGGGCCCGGCGGACAGGGCGCCGAAGGCCAGCCCGAACAGCGCCGCGCTCAGCACCGGCGCCAGCGCCGGCCGCGCGATGCCCCATTCCGTCGTCAGCGACGGGGCGATGTAGCCGATGGCCGCCGTGTCGAAGCCGTCCAGAAGGACGATGAAGAAGCACAGCGCGAACACCAGCCACTGGTATCGCGAGAAGGGGTGCTCGTTGAGAAAGGCTTGGACGTCGACGCTGCGCGCGGTTGGCATGGGTTTCCTCCTCGAGGGGACTCGTCACGGGGCGTTTGTTGTTTTGCGTCCCGTCGTCTTGGCTTTGGGAATTGCGGCCTGACGCGTTCCCCGCTCAGGCGTTCAGCGATTTTTCCAGGCGGTCGAGCGTCCGCATGGCCGGCAGGCACTGCGCCACGCTGGCGTTGGGCTCGCGCCCGTCGCGGATGGCGGCAAAGAACTCGCGGTCGATCAGCTCGATGCCGTTGGTCGACACAGTGAGGCCGCTGAGGTCGATCTTGTTGTCCTTGCCGTCGTACAGATCGTCGTAGCGGGCGATGTAGGTCCCATTATCGCAGATGTAGCGGAAGAAGGTGCCCAGCGGCCCGTCGTTGTTGAAGGACAGCGACAGGGTGCAGATCGCCCCGGACGGCACCTTCATGCCGATGCTCATGTCCATGGCGATGCCCAGCTGCGGGTGCGTCGGCCCTTGCAGGGCGTGCACCTGGCTGGCGACCTCACCGGTCTGGTACTGGAACAGGTCCACCGTGTGGCAGGCGTGATGCCACAGCAGATGGTCGGTCCAGGTGCGCGGCTTGCCCAGCGCGTTCATGTTGGAGCGGCGGAAGAAATAGGTCTGCACGTCCATCTGCTGGATCGTCAGCTCCCCCGCCTGGACCCGGTTGCGGATCCATTGGTGGCTGGGGTTGAAGCGCCGCGTGTGCCCGGCCATGGCGACCAGGCCGTTGGCCCGCTGCGCCGCGACCAGCCGCTCCGCGTCGGCCAGATTGTCGGCCATCGGGATTTCCACCAGCACATGCTTGCCGGCTTCCAGGCACTCGATCGCCTGGGCGGCGTGCACCGGCGTCGGGGTGGCGAGGATCACCGCCTCCACGTCGGTCCGCTCCAGGCTTTCGGCCAGATCCTTGGTCCAATGCGGAATGCCGCGCGCCTTGGCGAAGCCCTCGATGTCGTCCGGCTCGCCGCCGACCACCGAGACCACCTCGATCCCGTCGATGGCGGCGACCGCCTCCAGATGCTTCACGCCGAAGGCGCCCGCGGCCCCCGCCACACAAATCCTCATCGCGTCCTCTCCCGAAGTCCCTGCTCGGGCTGGGGAGCCCCCGCAACGGCGGGTCCGGCCCCTCGCCCTTAATCCCTCACGATCGAATGGGTATCATCCCGCCCGCCCCTGAGGAAATTCGTTCATCGAAGAGCCCATTTGTTTTTTGAATAGCAGAATGGTGGAATGGGGTGATTCCGGCTGCGTCACGCCCACGCCAAACCGGCCCATCCATTGCGCGACAGCACCGGTTAAAGCATAGCACCGTATGCCCTATGCTCATGATTCGACATAGGATTACGTGAAGGACGACATCTTCGTGCCAGGACCGGCGTCTCTCCCTCGCCAGCCGGTCGGCGACGAGGCTCAACCGAAAAAGGCATCTATAGCAAAACCAAATGGTCAGGACGGGAGTTCGAAATAGGATTTGCCGGCGGGCCGGCGGATGATGGGCCATCGGAATTGGACTGCCCACAATCGGACTGCCCAAAATCAGACTGCCCAGACTGGGGAGCGGACATTCATGGCACAGAACAAAAGAGCGCTGGTGCTCAGCGCCCACTCGGCGGACTTCGTGTGGCGCGCCGGCGGCGCCATCGCGCTGCATCAGAAGAAAGGCTACGATGTCACCATCGTCTGCCTGTCCTACGGCGAACGCGGAGAATCCGCCAAGCTGTGGAAGCAGGACGGCTGCACGCTGGATCGTGTGAAGACGGAGCGCCGCAAGGAGGCCGAAGCCGCCGCCAAGGCGCTGAACGCCCACGACATCCAGTTCTTCGACCTCGGCGATTACCCGCTGGAGATCGACCGCGAGGCCAAGTTCCGTCTGGTCGACGTGATCCGCAAGGTGCAGCCGGCCTTCCTGATGAGCCACTCGCACTACGATCCCTACAACACCGACCATTCCTACGCGACCAAGGTCCTGATGGAATGCCGGATGATCGCCCAGGCCTGGGGCCACAATCCGGGGCAGAAGGTGCTCGGCGCGCCCCAGCTCTACCTGTTCGAGCCGCACCAGACCGAGCAGATGGGCTGGAAGCCGGACGTCTTCCTCGACATCACCGAGGTGTGGGACAACAAGCGCGCCGCCATCGAATGCATGGCCGGGCAGGAGCACCTCTGGGATTATTACACCAACCTGGCGCAGAACCGCGGCAACCACTTCCGCCGCAACTCCGGCGGGCAGGCCGGCGGGCGCAACGCCCGCTACGCCGAGGGCTTCCAGTCGGTCTATCCCCGCACCGTGGATGAGCTGTGATGAACGTCGTCGTCCAAACCATCGAGCGGGCCGACCCGGCGGTGATCGCCGGTCTGGCCGAATGCGGCGTCGCCACCGTGCACGAGGCGCAGGGCCGCAAGGGCCTGCTGGCCTCCGCCCTGCGGCCGATCTATCCCGGCGTCCAGCTCGCCGCCTCGGCGGTGACCGTGCTGGCCCCGCCGGCCGACAACTGGATGCTCCACGTCGCCATCGAGCAGGTGAAGCCCGGCGATGTCCTGGTGCTCGCCACCACCTCGCCGTCGGACGCCGGCTATTTCGGCGACCTGCTGGCGACCTCGGCCCAGGCGCGCGGCTGCGCCGGCCTGGTCATCGACGCCGGGGTGCGCGACGTCCGGACGCTGACCGACATGGGCTTCCCGGTCTGGTCCCGCGCGGTCTGCGCCCAGGGCACGGTGAAGGAGACGCTGGGCTCGGTCAACGTGCCGGTGGTCTGCGCGGGCGCGCTGGTGAATCCCGGCGACCTGATCGTCGCGGACGACGACGGCGTCTGCGTGGTCCGCCGCGAGGAGGCCGCCGAGGTGCTGGCGAAGGCCCAGGACCGGCTGGCCAAGGAGGAGGAGAAGCGGGCGCGGCTGTCGGCCGGCGAACTCGGCCTCGACCTCTACGGGATGCGCGGCCCGCTCGCCGCGAAGGGGCTGCGCTATGTCTGACGGCGTGCGCTGCCTGTGGATGCGCGGCGGGACCTCCAAGGGCGGGTATTTCCTGGCCGACGACCTGCCGCCCGGCACGGCGGCGCGCGACGCCTTCCTGCTGCGGGCGATGGGCTCGCCCGACCCGCGCCAGATCGACGGGATGGGCGGCGCCGACCCGCTGACCTCCAAGGTGGCGGTGGTGCGCCGGTCGGAACGGCCGGGGGTGGACGTCGACTACCTGTTCCTTCAGGTGTTCGTGGACAAAGCCATCGTCACCGACGCCCAGAACTGCGGCAACATCCTGGCCGGCGTCGGCCCCTTCGCCATCGAGCGCGGCCTCATCCCCGCCCGCGACGGCGTGACGCCGGTGACCATCCACATGGAGAACACCGGGCAGATGGCGGTGGCCGGCGTGCCGACGCCGGGCGGGGTGGTCACCTACCGGGGCGAGGCGCGCATCGACGGCGTGCCCGGCACGGCGGCGGCGATTCCCATCGAATTCCGCGACACCGCCGGCTCCTCCTGCGGGGCGCTGCTGCCGACGGGCAACGTGGTGGACGTCATCGACGGCGTTCCGGTCACCTGCATCGACAACGGCATGCCGGTGGTGGTGCTGCGCGCCGCCGACCTCGGGGTGCGCGGCGGCGAGACGCGGGAGGAGCTGGACGCCGACACGGCGCTGAAGGCGCGGCTGGAATCGATCCGGCGGCAGGCCGGGCCACGGATGAATCTGGGCGACGTGACGGACAAGTCGGTGCCGAAGATGACGCTGGTCAGCGCGCCGGCCAACGGCGGGACGGTGTCCACCCGGACCTTCATCCCGCACCGCTGCCACGCCTCCATCGGCGTGCTCGGCGCGGTCAGCGTCGCCACCGCCTGCGCGCTGGAGGGCTCCCCCGCCGCGTCGCTCGCCGTGGTTCCCGACGGCGCCACCAGGACGCTGAGCGTCGAGCACCCGACCGGCGAGATGACCGTGGTCCTCGACCTGGACGGCTCCGGTACGGTGACCCGCGCCGCCCTGCTGCGCACCGCCCGCAAGCTGTTCGACGGAACCGTCTACGCCGACTGATCTCTTTCCCCTGAAGGGAGCCTTCCATGGACGCCGACTACCGTCCCTTCCACCCCAACCCGAGCAAGCCGGCCTACGCGCCGCCGCCCGGCGCGGTGGACGCCCACTGCCACGTCTTCGGCCCGGCCGACCGCTTCCCCTACGCGCCGGAGCGCAAATACACCCCCTGCGACGCGCCGAAGGAACGGCTGTTCGCCCTGCGCGACGAGTTGGGCTTCGCGCGCAACGTCATCGTCCAGGCGACCTGCCACGGCAAGGACAACCGGGCGCTGGTCGACGCGCTGAAGGCCTCCAACGGGCTGGCGCGCGGCGTCGCCTCGGTCGCCCCCGCGATCACGGAGAGCGAGCTGGCCGAGCTGCACGAGGCCGGGGTGCGCGGCGTGCGCTTCAACTTCGTCAAGCGTCTGGTGGACGCCACGCCCAAGGAGGTCTTCCTCGGCATCGCCGACCGGATCGCCACGTTCGGCTGGCACATCGTGGTCTATTTCGAGGCGCCGGACCTGGACGACCTCACGCCCTTCCTGCGCGAGCTGCCCACCACCATCGTCGTGGACCATATGGGCCGCCCGGACATCGCCAAGGGCGTGGACCACCCGCAGTTCCAGAAATTCGTCGCCCTGATGGACGAGAACCCGAAGGTCTGGAGCAAGGTGAGCTGCCCCGAGCGGCTGAGCGTCCAGGGACCGCCGGCCTACGACGACGTGGTGCCCTTCGCCCGCCTGCTGGTCGACCGCTTCACCGACCGCGTGCTGTGGGGCACCGACTGGCCGCACCCGAACATGACCTCGCACATGCCCGACGACGGGCATCTGGTCGACGTCATCCCCCGCATCGCCACCGACGAGGCCAAGCGGACTGCGCTTCTTGTCGACAACCCGATGCGGCTTTACTGGTCCGAATAAGACAGAAACGATCCGGAGGAAAACACCCATGAGCGCGCCGTTGACACACGAGGCCATTCCGGGAACCACCATCTTCGATGGCCGGATGGCGATGAAGGGCTATCCGCTCAACAAGATGTGCTACTCGTTCAACGAGGCGGCGGCCCGGCAGGAGTTCCTGGCCGACGAGGAGGCCTATTGCGCCAAGTTCGGCCTAACCGACGAGCAGAAGACGGCCATCCGGGAGCGCAACGCGCTGGCCCTGCTGGCGGCGGGCGGCAACATCTACTACCTCGCCAAGTTCATCGGCATGCTCGGCCTGAATGTCCAGGACATCGGCGCGCAGCAGACCGGCATGACGGTCGAGGAATTCAAGGCGAAGCTCAAGGCGGCGGGGAACTGAAACCATGGCCAGGATCGTCGGTGGCGTCACCACCTCCCACATTCCCGCGATCGGCAACGCCATCGCCAACGAACTCTTCGAGGACCCCTACTGGAAGCCGTTCTTCGACGGCTATCCCAAGGCCCGCGAGTGGCTGGCCGAGGTCAAGCCGGACGTGGCGATCGTGGTCTACAACGACCACGGCCTGAACTTCTTCCTCGACAAGATGCCGACCTTCTCGGTCGGGGCGGCGCCGGAGTACCAGAACAAGGACGAGGGCTGGGGCCTGAAGCCGCTGCCGCCCTACCCCGGCGATCCGGAGCTGTCCTGGCACATCATCGAATCGCTGGTGAACGACGAGTTCGACATCTGCTCCTGCCAGGAGATGGCGGTGGACCACGGCTTCACCGTGCCGATGGCCCTGCTGTGGCCCGACCAGACCCAGCGTCCCGTCCGCACCATCCCGGTGGCGGTCAACACGGTGCAGCACCCGCTGCCCACCCCGGCGCGCTGCCTGAAGCTGGGCGAGGCCATCGGCCGCGCGGTGGCCTCCTACCCCAAGGACCTCAAGGTGGTCGTGCTGGGCACCGGCGGGCTGTCGCACCAGCTCGACGGCGAGCGGGCGGGCTTCATCAACAAGGACTTCGACCTGATGTGCCTTGAGAAGATCGTCGACGAGCCGGAGGCGCTGGCGAAATACTCCATCCACGATCTGGTGCGGCTGGCCGGCGCCCAGGGGGCGGCCCCGGCGGCCGGGGGCCATAAGCGCAAGGCCGGTGCAGCGCGCGCTGCACCGGCTTGACTCGTTTCGCGGTCCGGCAGTCAGCGCGTCAAGGACGCCAGCGGGAAGGTCTCGTCGGCCGCCTGTTCGGGCGTCAGGGCGGCCCTCCGGTCCAGCAGCTTGCGGCCGACCATGTGGTCCGGCGGGCGGTTGACGGAGTCGATGGCGACCAGCGCGTCGCCGCGGAAATAGAAGGCCGAGAAGCGGCGGTCCTCCGGCGCGCCGCGCAGCACCATCCGGTCGTGAGCGGCGGACAGGCCGACGATCTGCAGCTTCACGTCATACTGATCGGACCAGAACCAGGGCGCCGCCGTGAAGGGACGCTCCCGCCCCAGCAGCGCGGCGGCCGCCGACTTGCCCTGCTCGACGGCGTTCTGCACCGACTCCAGCCGCAGCAGGGTCCCGGTGCCGGTGCGCCGGGCCGTGCAGTCGCCGACCGCGACGATGGCCGGATCGTCCGTGCGGGCGCAGTCGTCCACCAGGACGCCGCCGTCGCACGCCAGCCCACAGGCTTCGGCCAGCGCCGTGTCGGGAACGATTCCGACGCCGACCACCACCAGATCCGCCGGATGCGAGCGCCCGTCGGCGGTGCGCACGGCGGTGACGCGGCCCCCCTGCCCGTCCAGCCCGACCACCTTGGCCCCCAGTTCGACCATCACGCCCTGCCCACGGTGCAGGTCCGCGTAGAAAGCCGCCAGGAACGGCGTCGCCGAGCGGGCGAGCAGCCGGTCCGCCGCCTCCAGGACGGTCACCTCCAGGCCGCGCTTGCGCGCCGCCGCCGCGACCTCCAGTCCGATGTAGCCGCCGCCGATCACCACCACCCGCGCCGTCCGGTCGAGCGCCGCGCGAATCCGCCGCGCATCGTCCAGCGACCGCAGGCCGAGCACACCGTCCAAATCATCACCGGTGATCGGCAGACGGCGCACCCGCGCGCCGGTGGCCAGCGCCAGCCCGCGATAGGCCAGGCGGCGTCCGTCCTCCAGGCGCACGTGACGGGCGGAGCGGTCGATGGCGGCGACGCGCGTCCCGGTCAGCAGGGCGATGCGCTGCCGTTCGAAGAACTCGGCGCCGCGGATGGCGAGTTGCGCCTCCTCCATCGCCCCGGCGAGAATCGCCTTGGACAGCGGCGGCCGGTGATAGGGGGCTGAAACCTCCTCCCCGATCAGCGTGACGGGACCGTCGTAGCCCTCGGCGCGCAGGGATTCGGCGACCTGCAACCCGCCCTGCCCCGCCCCGACGATGACCATACCCGCGTCCGCTTGCGCCGGGCCGCCCATCAGCTCTGGGCCTCCGGCAGGCGGACCACGATGCCGTCCAGCGCGTCGCTCACCCGGATCTGGCAGGACAGGCGGCTGTTGCTCCGCCGCTCCGACGCCGTGCAGTCGAGCATCTCCTCCTCCGTCTCGCTGGGCGGCGGCAGGGAGTCGACGAGCGCCCCGTCCACGTAGCAATGGCAGGTCGCGCAGGCGCAGGAGCCGCCGCATTCGCCCTCGATGCCGGCGACGCCGCTTTGCACCGCGCCCTGCATCAGGGTCCAGCCCGTCGGGATGTCCACGACCTGCTCCAGGCCGTCGTGCTCGATGAAGGTGACCTTCGCCATGGCCGAAAATTCCTTTGGAAAACCGTGTTCTGCGAAAACCGTGTTCTGCGTCTTGGCGCGGCCGGAGTCTCCCCCGGCCGCGCCGTCGTCCCCGTGATCAGCCGACCGCCAGTTCGAGGCGGGTCGGGCTGCGGAAGGTGGTGGAGGGCATCCAGGGCAGCTGGTCCTGCACCCGGACGAACTCCGGCACGCGCTTCAGGAACTCCTCGCAGGCGACGCGGGCGGCCAGACGGGCGAAGGCGGTGCCGAGGCAGGCGTGGACGCCACCGCCGAATCCCAGATGCCCCTTCGGCTTGCGGTCGATGTCGTAGAGGTGGGCGTTGGCGAAACGCCGCTCGTCGCGGTTCCCCGACCCGTAGGCGAGGCAGACGAAATCACCGGCGCGCATCGTCTGGCCGTGCAGTTCGACGTCCTTCTGCAGGCAGCGGCGGAAGCGCTGGGCCGAAGTGTTGAAGCGCAGCGATTCCTCGATGGCGTCGGGGATCAGCGCCGGGTTGGCGGCGAGCCGGCGGCGCGCGGCGGCGTGGTCGGCGAGGTTCAGGGCGAACATCGCGAGGAAGCCCGACAGGGATTCGATGCCGGCCATGATCAGCGTGGTGATGGTCATCTGCACCTCGCGGTCGGCCAGCTTCTCGCCGGCGACCTCGGCCTGGATCAGGGCGGTGATCAGATCGTCGCCGGGCTCGCGCTTGCGCAGCTCGACCAGCTCCTTGGCGTATTCGCTCATCCACTGGAAGGCGGCGAGGTGCTCCGGCCCCTTCTGGCGGGTGCGGGGATCGGACTGCACCATCAGCACGGCCTTGTCGCGCACCATCCGCTCGTTCTCGCGCGGCAGGTTGAACAGGCCGAACAGCACGTCCACCGTGACCTTGCTGGAGACGTCGCTTACGAAGTCGAAGGTCTTCTCCCCCTGCACAGCGTCCAGCGCCCGGTTGGCCGAGGCGCGCACCGGCTCGGTCAGCCCCTCCACCGCCTTCTTGGTGAAGGCGAACTGGACGATACTGCGCAGGCGGTCGTGGCGGGGCGGATCGGTGGTGCCCAGCGTGTTGCCGGCGCGGTTGGGCATCTCGTCCATCAGGTTGCCCTTGGCCGAAGAATAGGTTTCCCAGTCGTTCAGCGCGGTGACGATGTCGTCGTAACGCGACAGCACCCACATGTTGGCTTCTTCGCTCCAGAAGCAGGGATGCTCGTCGCGCAAGGTCTTGTAGAAAGGAAACGGGTCGGCATCGACGGCCGGAGAGTAGGGATCGAAACGGAACATCGGGCGCACTCCTCCGACACCCGCGGCGGCGGGCGGCCAGTTGGCGGTTTTTGGTTTGGATCGACGCGAACCGCTCGGGTCGCGAACAATTTCATCCTAGACGGGTCGACCCCTGCCGCGGAATGGACGAAGCGGAAGGAAAATTGTACTTTTCCGACAAACGAAGGCGCGGGGGAGGACGGCATGGAGCAGGCGGCGGAGGGGACGGCGCAGACACGCTCCGGCACGGTGCCGCTGTTCGCCCTCTACGGGGAGGAGGCCCGGCTCACCGACGCCGAATTCATCCACATCGAGGACATCGAAAGCCGCAGCCGCCTCTATGATTGGGGCATCGGCTCCCACACCCACCGCGGGCTGTTCCAGCTGGTGGCGGTGCTCGACGGCGGGGCGCGCGTGCAGATCGACGACCGGGTGGCCGACGTCGCGGCGCCCTGCGTGATCGTCGTTCCCCCGGCGGTGGTGCATTCCTTTCAGTTCCAGCCGGGCAGCCACGGCTATGTGCTGACGGTGGCCGAGGTGATGCTGTTCAACGGGGCGAGCGCGCAGAGCCGGCCGCTGTTCGAGGCGCTGTTCCTGCGCCCCTGCCTGATCGATTTCACCGACGCCCCGGCGGCGGCGGAGCGCGTCTCAACGCTGCTCGATCAATTGATGACGGAGTTCCGCTGGCCGCAGCTCGGCCGGTCGGCGATGTGCGAGTGGCTGCTGCGCGGCGTCCTGCTGCTTCTGGAGCGCCAGCGCGCGGCGGCGGCGGGCGCCGACCCGGCGGAGCGCGTGCGCACCGAGCTGTTCGCCCGCTTCCGCGCGCTGGTCGAGGACCATTTCACCGAGCATTGGACGATCCCGCGCTACGCGGACGCGCTGGGGATCACGGAATCGCGGCTGAATCGCCTGTGCCGGCATCTCGCCGGCCGCTCCGCCTTCGAGGTGGTGCAGGACCGCCTGCTGCTCGAAGCGAAGCGCCGTCTGGTTTACATCGCCGCACCGGTGGCGATGATCGCCTATGAGCTGGGCTTCCAGGACCCCGGCTACTTCAACCGCGTCTTCAAGAGGCTGACCGGGAAGACGCCCGCCGCCTTCCGGCGCGCGGCGCGCACCGAATAGCGCGGGCCGTACGTCACTGGTCCGCCGTGTCAAGCCGCGCCAGAATGGCGTCGGCGAGCGCCCGGTAATCGCCCTCCCCGATGGCGCGGGCGTCCAGTTTGAGGTCGCCGACGCGCTGCTGCCAGTCGACGGCGGCGCGGGCCATGCCGCCGGCCAAACCCAGTTCATCGACGGTGCGCGCGACCTCGCGCATCTCGGCGGCGCGACGGACGCCGTGGGTCATGACGCGCTCCTGCATGTAGGCGGCGCGTTCCTTGAAGCCGAAACCGGGATAGGTGACGTCCAGGGACTCCAGCACCACCCCGTCCACCCCGGCCTTGCGCCCGGCCAGCACGCATTCGAGGAACAGTGCCTCCAGCCCCTTCATCATGACGCTGCGGATCATCTTGATCGAAGAGGCGGTGCCGACCGGACCCGGCGCCTCCCTGGCATCCATCTCCAGGGCCGACAGGGCGGCCAGGGCCTCGGCGGCGTGCGGGCCGGCGACCAGCAGCGGGGTCTTGTGGAGCTTCGGATGGACCGGCGCCATCACCGCCAGATCGACGTAGCGCCCGCCCGCCGCCTCGACCGCCTGCGCCGACTCCCGCTTGGTGCCGGGCGCGCAGGAGTTGCCGTCGAAGAACAGCGCGCCGGGCGTGAGATGGGCGGCGGCGTTGCGGGCGGCGGCCTGCGCCTGATCGGCGGTGACCAGCGAGAAGACCAGCGCGGCCCCGTACAGGGCGTCCTCGACCCGCTCGGCGCCGGTGACGCCGGCCGCCACGTAGTCGGCCCATTTGCGGGCGCGCACCACCGCGTCGGCGGACCCGGTCTTGACGTCGAAGGCGGCGACCGTGTCGGCCAGCCCGGCGCCCCGCCAGCCGGAGCGGAAGGCCGACGCCGCCTCCCCGAAACCGATGAAGGCCACCTTGGCCGTCCGCCGATCCTGCACCGTCATCGCCGCCTCCGCCCGTCCGTGCGCTGGGAGCCCATCTCCCCTCCAATGGGCATGGCTAGCACGCCGGCGCCCTGCCGGCGTCATTCAATGACGGACCGTTCTATCCAATTTTCGAATAGCGCTTCGTCGGTGTTTTGAATGGTCCTTTACGGGCGGGGAACCGGCGAGACGGCCTGCGTCCCGGCCGCGCGCAGCAGGTCGAGGAAATGCGCCTGCGTCGCGGTCGGACGCCAGCCCCGGCGCACGGTGAGGCCGATGGTGCGCTCGGTGTTGGCCAGTTCCACAGGCAGGATGACCAGCAGCCCCAGCTCATGCTCATGCCGGATCTGGTGCGCCGAAATCAGCGTCAGCCGGTCGCTGCCCAGCAGCAGGCCGCGCACCAGAATCTGGGAACTGGTCTCGACCAGCCCACGCGGCGGGGCGTCGGCGAACAGCGCCTCGAACCGGTCGCGCGTCGGCGTGCCGCGGCGCGGGACCACCCATTGGCACCCCGCCAGTTCCTCCAGCGTCAGCCTGGGCCGGCGGGACAACGGATGGAAGGCGCGCGCGACCACGACCAGCGGGTCCTCGAACAAGGGTTCCTGCACGACGTCGTCGATGGGCAGCGGGTCGCGCAGCGCGCCGATCAGCACGTCGATCTCACCGTGGCGCAGCCCGTGCAGCAGGTCGTCGTAGGGGCCGTCGAGAACGTCGAACTGGACGTCCGGACGCTCGCGCACCAGCGCGTTGACGGCGGTCGGCAGGATGAAGGGGCGCGACAGCGGCATGCTGCCCACGACGATGCGGGCGGTGTCGCCGCCCAGCCCCTCGCCGACCTCCGCGAAGCCCTGCTCCAGCTCGGTGATCGCCAGTTTCACATGCTGGACCAGCGCCTTGGCGGCGGGGGTCAGCGCAATGCCGGCGGCGGTCCGCGTGAACAGCGGCATGCCCGACAGCCGTTCCAGATCGCGGGCGGCGCGGTGCAAGGTCGGTTGCGAGATGCCGACGGTGCGCGCCGCGAGGCTGAAGTTTCCGGCGTCGGCGACCGCAGCCAGCGCGCGGATCTGCGCCGCGGTCAGAAGCTGGTCGAAGTCGGCGACGCCGCGCAGGCCACCCTTGCGCCCGCCGATGCGGACCGCCTCACGCGTGCCGGTGCGCAGGCGGTCCAGCGCGCGCTCCACGCGGTCGAGGAACAGCACGCCCATGGCGGACACCGCCATGCCGTCCGGCCGCCGCTCGAACAGGGGGGTGCCGACCTCCTCCTCCAGCTTGGCGATGGCCTGGGTGATGGCGGGCTGGGACAGATGCACATGCTCCGCCGCCTGACTGATGCTGCCGCGCCGCGCCACCTCGCGGAAGGCCCTCAAATGCCGGATGTTGGGAATGCCGTTCATCGGACCGTCCTGCTCCACAGCACCGCTGCCGGAGCGGCCATAGCAAAACTCAATAGCTCCAGCTTACCGTCGGGGCACCACTCCGTAAAGAGGCCGGGCCGTGGGGCGTGTTGTTACACCGCCGCCGCGCGCTTGACCGCCTCGATCATCCCCTGAAAGCTCTGGGGCGAACGGTACGGCCCCTGCGGATCGGCCGCCTGGGCGAAACCGGCGCGGAGCCGGTCCCAGTTGGGCGTCGGGCACATCTCCTCGAACCAGGGGCCATGCTTCCGCCACGGGGCGAGCGCCGCCGCGACGTCGGCCGGCAAAACGCGTCCGCCGTCGCGCTCCTGCTCCAGGAAGGCCAGGGCCGACCGGCAGCCGCCGGCCAGATTTTCGGCGAAGACCCCGAGGCTGTCCGGGTGCAGGTGGGGACGCCCGTCCGGGCCGATGTGGAGGATGGGAAAGACCGGCGCCAGCCGCGGGAACAGGGTGTTCGCCCAGAGTGTGCCGCCCCAGTAAACCTGGGCGATCCGGGCAAAGTGGGCCACCTCGACGACGGGTTCGAGTCCGCTGGCCTCCAGAGGCAGGATCTCGACCTTGGGTTTGGTGACGGTCACGGTGTCGTTGGCCGCGTCGACGTACAGGGAGCCGACCTGCATGGCGTTCTGGAAATAGCTGCCGCGCAGCGCCCCCCAGATCGGGGACAGGCGGCCGCCCTCGCGGACGAAAGCCGCCAGAGCCTGCGTGACCGGCGTGTCCGGCGCGGCGATCCGCCGGCGCAGCCGCTCGAAGACGGCGGCGCTGATCTCGCGGCAAAAGCCCTTGGGGTAAGGGTTGCGGCGCTTTGGGAAGGTCAGCCGGCCCTCGTCCCGATCCCGATCGACGCCGTGGCGCAGTTCCAGCATTAGCGCTTCCAGGGCGGGAAGATGGGGGCCGAGCCACCGCTCCGTCAGGGCGCGCATCCGCTCGTCGGGCGGCGCCAGGCGATGGTGGTTGCGCCAAAGGCGCAATTGACGGTCCAACGGGGTTTCGGCGCCCATCGGCGGGCGGACAGGAGCAGTGTGGGTCATGGGCGGGCGGTCTCCGGGAAAGCGGCAACCGTCCATCCGGTCCGCAATGCCAACCCGGGCGGAGCGGCGCGCGGCATCCCCGATCTGGTCCTCGCCCAGGCTGATCCCGGACAGGTAACGCCATCGCCGGGCCGGAGGTCAATCTTGCCGAGGCGCCGACCTGTTTCAACCGGCGGCCCTGGCGGGACCGATGGCCCCGGTGACCGTCCGCGAGTTGCCGACCGGCGTCATCACCACAGCGCCTCCGAGCCCTACGGGCTGACCTTCACGCGGGAGAATGCTCACTCCCCGCCGCCTCCGCTGATCCCAAGCTGACGGCGCAGCGACGCCAGAATCGCCGCCGACCGTTCGGGCTCGGTCGGCGCGGTGGCGCGGGCCAGCACCATGCCGCCGACCAGGGCCGACACGATAGCGATGGCGCGGTCACGGCGGCCGGTGGCGCCTTCCCCGTCCCGCTCCGGCAGGCGCTCTTCCACCACCTCGAAGAAGCGCTCGACTCCGGTCCCGAAGCGCTCCTGCACAGCGGGATCCTGGCGCGCCACCTCCCCGGCGAAGGCGGCCATCGGACAGCCGGCGTCCGGTTGGTCGCGGTGCCGTTCGCTCAAGTAGCGCGTCAGGAAGGCGTTGAGCGCCCCCTCCGGCGACGCCTCGTCGGCGGGCAGCCGGGCGAGACTCTCCGCGAATGCGGCCTCGCACGCCTCGGCGGCCAGCGCGTCCTTCGAGGCGAAATGGCCGTAGAAGCCGCCGTGGGTCAGCCCGGCGGCCTTGGTGATCTCCGCCACCCCGACCTTGTCGAACCCGCGCTCGCGGAACAGGCGTCCCGCCGCCTTGACGATGGCGGCGCGGTTCTCCGCCGCCTTTTCCTTGGAAACCTTCACGTCGTCACCTTGTGCATGGCTGCCACGCCTCCATCGCGGGGGCTCATGGCGATATTCATGATGGACGTCATGAATAAGTCCATTCATGATGATCATCATCATAACCCAGCGAGCATGGAGAGGACAATGACGGATATGAGCGGCGGCGTGGCCCTGGTCACCGGCGGCACCTCGGGCATCGGGCGGGCGACCGCGCTGGCCTTCGCCAAGGCGGGCGCCACGGCGATCGTCACCGGGCGGCGCGAGGCGGAGGGGCTGGAGACGGTGGACCTCGTCCGGCAGGCCGGCGGGCGCGCAGTCTTCGTCCAGGCCGACGTCGCCGACGCCGAGGAGGTCGCCGCCCTGTTCGCCCGGATCGAGCGGGATCACGGCCGGCTCGACTACGCCTTCAACAACGCCGGCATCCATTTCGGCCGGACGGTGGCCAACACGACGGAGGCCGACTTCGACCGCATGGTCGCCGTCAACATCAAGGGCGTCTGGCTGTGCCTGAAGCACGAGCTGCCGATCATGCTGCGGCAGGGCAAGGGCGCCATCGTGTCCACCGGCTCCGTGCTGGGCCAGATCGGTCTGGCCGGCAACAGCGTCTATTCCGCCAGCAAGGCGGCGGTCGAGGGCATGACCCGCAGCGTCGCCATCGAGGTGGCCAAGTCCGGTGTGCGCGTCAACGCCGTCTGCCCGGCGATCATCCAGACGCCGATGAGCGCCGGGTCCTTCGGCGGGGAGGAGGCGGTGAACGCGGCGCTCGGCCCGCTGCACCCGGTCGGTCGCGTCGGCCAGCCGCGCGAGGTCGCCGACACCGTGGTCTGGCTGTGCTCCGACGCCGCGTCCTTCATCACCGGCCAGTCGATCAACGTCGACGGCGGGCTGACGGTGCAGTGATCCTCCTCTCATAAGGGAAAGCGCGATCATGGAATCCATCGATCCCGTCGTCATCGTCTCCGCCGCGCGCACCCCGCTCGGCCGTTTCCAGGGGGAGCTGTCGGCGCTGCCCGCCCACGCGCTGGGCGCCCACGCGGTCCGCGCCGCCCTGAGCCGCGCCGGGCTGGCGCCGGAGCGCGTGGACGAGGTGCTGCTCGGCTGCGTGCTGCCCGCCGGCCAGGGGCAGGCGCCGGCCCGGCAGGCGGCGCGCGGCGCCGGTCTGCCCGACGCCACCGGCGCCACCACCGTCAACAAGGTCTGTGGCTCCGGCATGAAGGCGACGATGCTCGCCCACGACCTGATCCGCGCCGGCTCGTCCGACATCGTGGTGGCCGGCGGCATGGAGTCGATGTCCAACGCGCCCTATCTGCTGGCCAAGGCGCGCGGCGGCTACCGCATCGGGCACGACCGCATCCTCGACCACCTGATGCTCGACGGGCTGGAGGACGCCTATGAGGGCGGGCGCCCGATGGGCGATTTCGGCGAGGCGACCGCCGGACTCCACGGCTTCACCCGCGCCGATCAGGACGCCTACGCCGTCGAGACGCTGACCCGCGCCCGCGCCGCCATCGCGAGCGGCGCCTTCGCCGCCGAGATCGCGCCCATCACCCTCGCCGTCAAAGGTGGCGAGCGTACCGTCGCCGACGACGAGAACCCGCTGAAGGTCGCGCCGGAGAAGATCGCCGGCCTGAAGCCGGCCTTCCGCCGCGACGGCACGATCACCGCGGCCAGTTCCTCGGCCAACGCCGATGGGGCGGCGGCCCTGCTGCTCACCCGCCGCTCCCTGGCGGACCGCGAGGGGCTGCCCGTGCTGGCGACCATCCTCGGCCACGCCACCCACAGCCAGGACCCGGCCTGGTTCACCACGGCGCCGATTCCGGCGATCCGCAAACTGCTCGACCGCGTCGGCTGGGGTGTCGGCGACGTCGACCTGTTCGAGATCAACGAGGCCTTCGCGGTCGTCGCCATGGCGGCGCAGCGCGAGCTGGGCATTCCCCGCGACGCGCTGAACGTCAACGGCGGGGCCTGCGCGCTCGGCCATCCCATCGGCGCCACCGGCGCGCGGCTGATCGTGACGCTGCTGCACGCGCTGGCGGCGCGGGGGCTGAAGCGCGGCGTCGCCTCCCTGTGCATCGGCGGCGGCGAGGCCACCGCCATCGCGGTGGAACGGCCCGCCTGACCCCATCTGTCCAACCGGAAGCGCATCCATGCTGTCCTCCCCCGTCGCCGCCGCGCTGGCGCGGCGCAACGTCCATTACGGCTGGGCCGTCGTCGGCGTCACCTTCCTGACCATGCTGGTGTCGGCCGGCGCGGTCGGCGCCCCCGGCGTCCTGCTGCTGCCCCTGCAACGCGAGTTCGGCTGGTCCACCGCCGACATCTCGGTGGCGCTCGCCATCCGCCTGTTGCTGTTCGGCCTGATGGGGCCGTTCGCCGCCGCGCTCATCAACCGCTACGGCGTCAAGCGGATGGTGCTGTCCTCGCTCACTCTGGTCAGCGGCGGGCTGCTGCTGTCGCTCGCCATGCGCGAGGTCTGGCAGCTGATCCTGCTGTGGGGCTTCGTCGTCGGCTTCGGCACCGGCCTGACCGCCATGGTGCTGGGCGCCACCGTGGCGACGCGCTGGTTCAGCCGGCGGCGCGGGCTGGTCGTCGGCCTGCTGACCGCCAGCTCGGCCACCGGGCAGCTCGTCTTCATGCCGCTGCTGTCGATGCTGACCGAGCAGATGGGCTGGCGCGTCGCGCTGGCTCTGCTGTGCGGGCTGCTGTGGGTGGCGGCGCTGGCCGTGCTCGCCCTGATGCGCGACCGTCCGTCCGACCTCGGGCTGGCCGCCTATGGCGAGGAAGGCACTGCGGCCGCCCCGCCGCCCGCCGGATCGGTGGTGGCCGCCGCGCTGGGCGCCCTGCGCGACGCGTCGAGGACGCGGGTCTTCTGGGTGCTGTTCGCCACCTTCTTCATCTGCGGGGCGAGCACCAACGGGCTGATCCAGACTCATCTGATCCCGCTCTGCGTCGATTTCGGCGTGCCGGAGGTGCGGGCCGCCGGCTTGCTGGCGCTGATGGGCATCTTCGACTTCGTCGGCACGGTCGCCTCGGGCTGGTTGTCCGACCGCTACGACAACCGCTGGCTCCTGTTCTGGTATTACGGCCTGCGCGGCCTGTCGCTGCTGTTCCTGCCCTTCTCCGACTTCACGCTCTACGGCCTATCGCTGTTCGCGGTGTTCTACGGGCTGGACTGGATCGCCACCGTGCCGCCGACCGTCCGACTGACCGCCGAACGGTTCGGGCGGGAGCGCGCCAACCTCGTCTTCGGCTGGGTCTTCGCCGGGCACCAGATCGGCGCCGCCTGCGCCGCCTTCGGGGCCGGCTACGCCCGCAGCACGCTGGACAGCTACCTGCCGGCCTTCTTCATCGCCGGGCTGCTCTGCCTGGGCGCCGCGCTGCTGGTTCCGACGCTGGGCCGCGCCCCGGCCGCCAAGCCGGCGCCAGCCACCTGAGGGCTCCCCACCAAAGCCCCATCGACTTCGCGCCGGGCTGTGCTTAGATAGGCGCAACCCGGCCCGCTCCGTTTGTGTGCGGGCTGTACCCACTGCGTCGATGGACCGACCATGGACAAACTGCACGCGATGCGCGTCTTCGTCCGCGTCGTCGAGGTCAACAGCTTCACCAAGGCCGCCGACACGCTGGGCCTGCCGCGCGCCTCGGTGACGACGACCATCCAGAATCTGGAGGCGGCGCTCGGCGTGCGCCTGCTCCAGCGGACGACCCGCAAGCTGAGCCTGACGCTCGACGGCGCCGCCTATCTGGAGGGTGCCACCCGCATCCTCTCCGACCTGGAGGAGATCGAGACCTCCTTCACCAGCGCCCGCAAGACGCCGCGCGGGCGGCTGCGGGTGGACATGCCGGGCTCGGTCGGGCGGCTCATCATCATCCCGACCATCCACGAGTTCCACGCCCGCTACCCCGACATCGAGATCATGATCGGGATGAGCGACCGCCCCATCGACCTGATCCAGGAAGGGGTGGACTGCGTGCTGCGCGTCGGCGACTTGGTGGATTCCAGCCTGATCGCCCGCCGGGTCGGCGCCTTCCGCCCGGTGACCGTCGCCAGCCCGGCCTATCTCGCCCGCCACGGCATCCCCAAGACCATCGAGGAGTTGGAGGGCCACACCGCCGTCAACTACTTCACCCGCACCGGCAAGATGCACGAGATGAGCTTCGAGCGCGACGGCGTCACCCGCGAGGTGAAGCTGAACGGCCCGGTCTCGGTCAACGACGCCGACGCCTACGTCACCTGCGCGCTGGAGGGGCTGGGCATCGGGCAGATCGCCCGCTTCATGGCGCTGCCCCACCTGCGCAGCGGCGCCCTGGTGGAGATCCTCAAGGACTGGCGCCCGGCCCTGATGCCGATCTCCGCGCTCTACCCGCACAACCGCCACCTGTCGCCCAAGGTCCGCGCCTTCGTCGACTGGGTGGCCGAGCGGTTCGAGGGCTGCCCGCTGATGCAGGGCGAGGAGATCGACGGCTACGAGTGCCCGGAGCGGGAGAAGCCCGCGCCGGCCCCCGCCGCCGCGGAGCCGGAGGACGCCTGCCTCTGCGTGATGTGAGTCCTGATCAAGCCCTCTCCCCCCTGGGGAGAGGGTCGGGTGAGGGGGCTGCGTTGCGTGTCATGAACCGGAAACCGATCGCCAAGCCATCGCTCTTTTTCCGCCCTGCTGGGCGTAACACCCCCTCACCGGCCCTTCGGGCCACCCTCTCCCCGGGGAGGAGAGGGTTGAAGTGCCGACATCCCCAAGGTCCTCGATTGTTCATCCGATCCGAATTGTGTTGCCGTTGACCGCGTATTTATTCCGACCGGCCTAACGTCCAAACTCCCTCCTGTTGCAATGCGGGAGGGGTGCTGGGGCACCGTCGGATCATGGGCCGGTCATCGGATCAGTCAAAAACACGCACAGCCGGGGCGGCACCCTGCCCGCTCTCGGTCGATGACCGGACCATCGCCGGCCACGCCCAGGACATCCGGCTGCGACTCTACCGGCCGCTGATCGGGCTGACCGTTCCGGCCCTGCTGTACCTGCACGGCGGCGGCTTCACCTCCGGTTCGCTGGAGGAGGCGGAGACCGCCGCCGCCGCCATCGCCGAGAGCGTGCCGGCGCTGGTCGTCTCGGTCGGCTATTCGCTGGCCCCGGCCCACTGCTTCCCCACCGCCGCCCACGACGCCCACCAGGCCGCCCTGTGGACCCTGGCCGAAGCCCGCGACCTGAACATCGCCAAGGGCGGGCTGGGCGTCGCCGGGCACGACGCGGGCGGTCATGTCGCCGCCTCGCTGACCTTCCTCGCCCGCGACCAGGGCGAGGTGGACATCCGGGCGCAGGCTCTGCTCGGTCCGATGCTGGACCCCAGCCTGACCCGCGCCGGCGACGCCCAGGCTATGCAGTGCGACGTTCCGGCGACCGCCTACGCCCGCTGCTACCGCGCCTATCTGCCCGACGCGGCGCAGCGCCTGCACCCCTACGCCGCACCGCTGGATTCGCGCCGGCTGGCCGGACTGCCGCCGACGCTGATCGTCACCGCGCAGAAGGACGTCCTGCGCATCGAGGCGGAGCAGTACGCCGCCAACCTGATCGGAGCCGGCGTGCCCACCGAGGTCACCCGCTTCCCCGCCATTTCGCACGCCGCCCTGCCGGGCCACCGCCCGGCGCTGCTGGCCGTCGCCGACTTCTTCCGCCGCCGCCTGTCCCCCGCGGACGGCCGCGGCGCCTTCGTTTGACTCCCCAGGAGAGTGGTCCCATGTCGTTGTCTCCTTCGAAGCTTGCCCTCCTTCTCGCCGTCGGCGCCGCGACCGCCGGTGTCGCCGGTGTCGTCACCACCCAGGGCCACGCCGACGCCCCCGCCGCGGCGACCGCCGCCCCGCCGCCCCCCGAGGTGGACGTGGCGCCGGTCGTCGCCCGCAAGATCACCGACTGGCAGTCCTACTCGGGCCGCCTGGAGGCGGTCGACCGGGTGGAGGTGCGCCCGCAGGTGTCGGGCGCCATCACCGCCGTGCATTTCCGCAATGGCGCTTTGGTGAAAAAGGGCGATCCCCTCTTCACCATCGACCCGCGCCCCCACGTCGCCGAGGTGGCAAGGGCCGAGGCCCAGGTCGCCGCCGCGCAGGCCGCGGTGCGCTTCACCGCCGCCGACCTCGACCGCGCCCAGCGGCTGGTCCAGAACAACACCGTCTCGCGCCAGACGCTCGACGAGAAGGAGAACGCCGCCCGCGAGGCCGGCGCCAACCTGAAGGCGGCGCAGGCGGCCCTCGACCTCGCCCGCATCGACCTGGAGCACACCCAGGTGACCGCCCCGATCTCCGGCCGCGTCTCACGCGCCGAGGTGACGGTGGGCAACGTCGTGGCGTCCGGCGCCTCCGCCGCCCCGCTGACGACGCTGGTCTCGGTCTCGCCGATCTACGCCTCCTTCGACGTCGACGAGCAGACCTACCTGCGCCACATCGCCAGCGTGAAGGACGCCGCCGACGTGCCGGTCCAGCTCGGCCTCGCCAACGAGAGCGGCTATTCGCGCGGCGGCACGGTGGAGCATGTGGACAACCGGCTCGATTCCGTGTCCGGCACCATCCGCGTGCGCGCCAAGTTCGACAATCCCGACGGGATGCTGGTCCCCGGCCTCTACGCCCGCGTCAAGGTCGGCGGCAGCACCCCGCACGACGCGCTGATGGTCGAGGACCGCGCCATCAACACCGACCAGGACAAGAAGTTCGTCCTGGTGGTCGGCGGCGACGACACCGTGCAGTACCGCGAAATCGTCCCGGGTGCTGCGCAGAACGGCTTGCGGGTGGTGAAGAGCGGCCTCGCCGCCGGGGAGCGCATCGTCGTCAACGGTGTCCAGCACGCCCGCCCCGGCGCCCGCATCAGCCCGAAGACCGTGGCGATGGGCAAGCCGGCCGACGCCATCGAAACCGCCGCGAACCAGTAACAACCGAACCCCCTGCCCAACCGTCCCCCGCACCGCGGAGGACGGAGGGGGCCTTGCGTCCGAACTCCATGCCGCCCGCTGGGAAGGCCATCATGAACATCTCGAAATTCTTCATCGACCGCCCGATCTTCGCGGGCGTGCTGTCGGTGGCGCTGTTCCTGGCGGGAGCGATCTCGCTGTTCCAGTTGCCCATCTCCGAATACCCGGAGGTCGTCCCGCCGTCGGTCGTCGTGCGCGCCCAGTTCCCGGGCGCCAACCCCAAGGTCATCGCCGAAACGGTCGCCTCTCCGCTGGAGGAGCAGATCAACGGCGTCGAGAACATGCTCTACATGCAGTCGCAGGCCAACAGCGACGGCAACATGGCGCTGACCGTGACCTTCCGGCTGGGCACCGACCCGGACAAGGCGCAGCAGCTCGTGCAGAACCGGGTGGCCCAGGCGCTGCCGCGCCTGCCGTCCGACGTGCAGCGGCTGGGCGTGACGACGGTCAAAAGCTCGCCCACCCTGACCATGGTCGTGCATCTGCTGTCGCCCAACGACCGCTACGACATGACCTACCTGCGCAACTACGCCATCCTGAACGTCAAGGACCGGCTGAGCCGGATCGCCGGCGTCGGCGAGGTGCAGGTGTGGGGGGCCGGCGACTATTCCATGCGCGTCTGGCTCGACCCCAACAAGGTCGCCCAGCGCGGCCTGACCGCGTCCGACGTCGTGGCGGCGATCCGCGAGCAGAACGTCCAGGTCGCGGCGGGCGTCATCGGCGCCTCGCCGTCCCTGCCCGACACGCCCCTGCAGCTCTCGATCAACGCGCAAGGGCGCCTGACGACGCCGGAGGAGTTCGGCGCGATCATCCTGAAGACCGGCGAGCAGGGCGGCGTCACCCTGCTGCGCGACGTCGCCCGCGTCGAGATGGCGGCGGCGCAGTACGGCCTGCGCTCGCTGCTCGACAACAAGCCGGCGGTGGCGCTGGGCATCAACCAGTCGCCGGGGGCCAACGCGCTGGCCATTTCCGACGCCATCCGGGCGACCATGGCCGACCTCAAGGCCGACATGCCGGACGGCGTCGATTACAGCATCGTCTACGACCCGACGCAGTTCGTCCGCTCCAGCATCGACGCGGTGATCCACACGCTGCTGGAGGCGGTCGCCCTGGTCGTGCTGGTGGTCATCGTCTTCCTCCAGACCTGGCGCGCCTCGATCATCCCGCTGCTGGCGGTCCCGGTGTCCATCGTCGGCACCTTCTCGCTGATGCTGGGGCTGGGCTATTCGATCAACGCGCTGTCGCTGTTCGGCATGGTGCTGGCCATCGGCATCGTCGTGGACGACGCCATCGTCGTCGTGGAGAACGTCGAGCGCAACATCGAGAACGGCCTGTCGGCCAAGGAAGCCACCTACCGCGCCATGCAGGAGGTCAGCGGCCCGATCATCGCCATCGCGCTGACGCTGGTCGCTGTCTTCGTGCCGCTGGCGGCCATGAGCGGCCTGACCGGCGAGTTCTACAAGCAGTTCGCGATGACCATCGCGATCTCCACCGTCATCTCCGCCTTCAACTCGCTGACCCTGTCGCCGGCCCTGGCGGCGGTGCTGCTGCGCGGCCACGACCAGCCGCAGGACTGGCTGACCCGCGCGATGAACAAGGTCTTCGGCGGCTTCTTCCGGCTGTTCAACCGGGTCTTCAACCGCGCCTCGACCGGATACGGCCGCGGCGTCGGCGGGGTGGTGCGGCACAAGGGGCTGATGATGCTGGTCTATGTCGGGCTGCTCGGCGTGACCGTGCTGCTCGGCCGCACCGTGCCGATGGGCTTCGTCCCGGCGCAGGACAAGGAATACCTCATCAGCTTCGCCCAGCTTCCCAACGGCGCCTCGCTCGACCGGACGGAGGCGGTGATCCGCGAGATGACCGACATCGCGCTGGCCCGCCCCGGCGTGCAGAGCGCCGTCGCCTTCCCCGGCCTGTCGGTCAACGGCTTCACCAACAGCTCCAGCGCCGGCATCGTCTTCGTCACGCTGAAGCCCTTCGCCGAGCGCAAGGACCCGTCGCTCTCCGCCGCCGCCATCGCCGGCGACCTGCAGAAGCGCTACGCCGGCCTGAAGGAAGCCTTCGTCGCCATCTTCCCGCCGCCCCCGGTGATGGGCCTCGGCACGCTGGGCGGCTTCAAGATGCAGATCGAGGACCGCGGCGCGCTGGGCTACGAGGCGCTGAACGCGGCGGTCGGCTCCTTCCTGAAGAAGGCCATGGAAACGCCGGAGCTGGGGCCGGCCTTCTCCAGCTACCAGATCAACGTCCCGCAACTCGACGTCGATCTCGACCGCGTGAAGGCCAAGCAGCAGGGCGTGCCCATCGGCGAGGTGTTCGACACCATGCAGATCTATCTGGGCTCGCTCTATGTGAACGACTTCAACAGCTTCGGCCGCGTCTACCAGGTCCGGGTCCAGGCCGACGCGCCCTTCCGCGCCGAATCCGCCGACATCGGCCTGCTGAAGACGCGCAACGCCCAGGGCGACATGGTGCCGCTCTCCTCGCTGGTCACCGTCAAGCAGAGCTACGGGCCGGAGATGGTCGTGCGCTACAACGGCTACACCGCCGCCGACATCAATGGCGGCCCGGCCCCCGGCTATTCGTCGGGCCAGGCGCAGGCGGCGGCGGAGCGCATCGCCCAGGAGACCCTGCCGCGCGGCGTGCGGTTCGAATGGACCGACCTGACCTATCAGGAGATCCTGGCCGGCAACGCGGCGCTGTGGATCTTCCCCATCAGCATCCTGCTCGTCTTCCTGGTGCTGGCCGCCCAGTACGAGAGCCTGACCCTGCCGCTGGCCATCCTGCTGATCGTCCCGATGAGCCTGATGTCGGCGCTGGCCGGGGTGTGGCTGACGGGGGGCGACAACAACATCTTCACGCAGATCGGCTTCATGGTGCTGGTTGGCCTGTCGGCGAAGAACGCCATCCTGATCGTCGAGTTCGCCCGCGAGCTGGAGCATCAGGGGCGCAGCGTGGTGCAGGCCGCCATCGAGGCCAGCCGGCTGCGGCTGCGCCCCATCCTGATGACCTCCATCGCCTTCATCATGGGCGTGGTGCCGCTGGTCACCTCCACCGGCGCCGGCGCCGAAATGCGCCACGCGATGGGCGTGGCGGTGTTCGCCGGGATGATCGGCGTCACCCTGTTCGGCCTGATGCTGACGCCGGTCTTCTACGTCCTGCTGCGCACGATGGTCGGGGCCGGCAAGCCGGCGGCGGTGCCGACCGGTCCGGCGCTCGCCCACGGGCATGGGGACGACTGAGCGCTCCTGAGAGAACCGTCGCCTTAACCGCGGCGGGGRGCCGGGGCCGMGCGCCCCGCYCCCCGCCGCGTCGTTTCTCCGCCGACCCTCCTCCTGCTTGCTCTGGCACAACGAACGGCGACGCTCCCGCCGGCACTCTCACCGTCACGCACCGCCCATTCGCTGGCGGCCCCGGTTGGAGACCTCGTCATGTCCAGTGCAGCCATCAGCACCACCCTGTACCGCCATCACCACGCCACCGTGGGACAGCTCGTCGACCGGATCGACTCCCTGCTGGCGGCACCGTCCCCGGTGGCGAACGCCGCCGCTCTCGCCACGGCGGTCCGCGACCTGTTCGGCGTGTTCACCGTCCACCTGTCGCTGGAGGACAGCGCGCTCTACCCGCGCCTGCTGGCCCACCCGACCCCGGCGCTGCGGGCGACGGCGGCGCGCTTCCAGGCCGAAATGGGCAGCCTGCGCGCACGCTTCGACCGCTACCGGGCAAGCTGGCCCGGCCCGCTGGCCGTGTCCAAGGATCCGGAAACCTTCGTCCGCGAGACGCGGGAGGTCGTGACCGCCCTGAAGCATCGCATCGCCCGCGAGGATCTGGAGCTGTACGACGTGATCGACCGCGCCGGCCTCGCCGACAAGACGGCGAACCGCTGAGGACGCGTCCGATGATCCGCCCGAACCGCCGCGTCGCGCTGGCGGGGCTCGCCGCCCTGCTGGCCGCTCCCGCCCTCCGCCGCCCCGCGGCGGCCGCCACGCCCCCCCTGCCGCAACTGACCCTGTGGGGACCGCCCGCAGGCCCGTCAATCACGCTGGTCCACGCCATCGCCTCCGGCCTGCTCCGCCCGGTCGCCGACAAGGTGGTGTTCAAGGCGTGGCGCACCCCGGACGAGCTGCGCGCCGGGATGACCTCCGGCACCATGCAGACCTTCGTGCTGCCGACCCAGTCCGCCGCCAACCTGTTCAACAAGGGCCTCGGCGTCCGGCTGGTCAACGTGATGACCAACGGGCTGCTGTATCTGCTGTCCACCGATCCGTCGCTGACCTCGGTGGCCGCGCTGAAGGGCCGGAGCGTCGCGATCCCCTTCCGCAACGACACGCCGGAATACGTGTTCCGGCGCCTCCTGGCGGGGGAGCGGCTGACCGCCGACGGCGATGTCGCCCTTCAATTCACCGGCACGCCGATGGAAGCGATCCAGCTTCTCGTCACCGGGCGGGCCGACACCGCCCTGCTGCCCGAGCCGGCGGCCTCCGCCGCCATCCTTCGCGCCGGGATGGCCGGCAAGACGGTGACTCGGGTCCTCGACATCCAGCAGGCCTGGGGCGCCGCCACCGGGTTGGCGACCGTGCTGCCGCAGGCCGGCCTCGGCGTCTCCGGCGCCTTCCTGGCGGAGCACCCCGCCGCTGTCGAGGCTCTGCACGGCGCGCTGGTCAAGGCCACCGCTTCGGTCAACGCCGACCCGGCGCGGGCCGCCMGCGACGCCGCGGCGCCGCTCGGCCTGCCCTGGCCGGTCATCGAGCAGGCGATCCCCCATTCCAATCTGGTCGCCCAGCGCGCCAGCGCCGTTCGCGAACCGATGGAGGCCGTCTTCCGCGCCCTGGCGGAGTTCGACCCCAAGATCATCGGCGGTGCGCTGCCTGCGGCGGACTTTTATTTGTGAGGCGCGGCATGACGACGGCGCGCGCCGACGCGGTTCTCGACCGGCTGGGCCGGGTCGGGCAGTTTCTGTGGTCGGGCTGGGCCGGGCTGGCCGGGCTGGCCTTGTTCGCCGCGCTCTGGCAGGCGGGGCATGAGCGCTACGGCGACTTCATCCTGCCCGCCCCGCTGGCGACGCTGGCCGCCGGACTGACCATCGCCGCCGATCCCGCCGCCTGGGAACTGGCCGGTCAGACCACGCTGCGCGCGGTCGAGGGCTTCGCGCTCGCCGCCCTTGCCGGCGCCGCGGGCGGGCTGGCCGCTGGCTATTCGCCGGCGACGATGCGGCTGGCCCGCCCCATCCTGACCGTCCTGCTGGGGGTTCCGCCCATCGCCTGGATCGTGCTGGCGATGATCTGGTTCGGCTCCACCGATGGGACCATCATCACGACGGTGCTGGTCGCCGCCACCCCGGTGGTCTTCGTCGGCGTGGCCGAAGGCGCCGTCACCCGCGACCGCGGGCTGGACGACATGGCACGCGCCTTCGGCGCCGGCCCGCTCGCCCGGCTGACCACGCTCGGGCTGCGCCATGTCGCCGCCTTCCTGTTCCCGGCGCTGACCGTGGCGCTGGGGTCCGCCTTCAAGGTAGCGGTAATGGCCGAGCTTCTCGCCAACACCGGTGGCATCGGCGGTGCGCTGGCCGCCGCCCGCGCCAACCTCGATGTCGCCGAGGCGCTGGCCTGGGTGCTGATCGCGGTGACCGGGCTGATCGTCGTCGAATACACGCTGGTCCACCCCATCCGGTCCGAGTTTGAACGCTGGCGCAACGCCGCGCGCCCCTGGGGCGTCAAGCGCTGACCTTCAAAACAGGCGGCGGCGGAAAAATCGAGACGGAAAAATCGACCGTGCACACTGCTTTTCCGCCTCGAACTTGACCGCGGACAAACAGCCCGCCCGAAAGGCCGATAAAATGCGAACGACAATCATTTGCATTTAAGTCCGAGACATCGGCTTTTCCGGGGAAACCAGCACCATGACGACACGGGGACAGGCCGGCCAAGCGGCGTTCCGAACCGCGCGAGCGGACACCGCCACCCGCGCGCCCATTCTTCTGGCCGGACTGGCCCTGGCCTCGCTGGGCGCCGCGGCCTCGCCGCCGGCCCACGCGCAGTCGGCGGCACCGGGCGCCGCCGTCGTCCTCTCCCCCGTCATGGTCGAGGGACAGGCCGACAACGCCGAGGCGACCGCCCGCCGCCGTCTGGAGGCGATCCCCGGCGGCACCGCCCTGGTGGCGGAGGAGGATCTGGCCGGCAAGGCGAACGTCACGGTGTCCGACGCGCTGTCCGGAGTGCCCGGCGTCGTGGTGCAGAACTTCTTCGGCGGCAATGACCAGCCGCGCATCCAGATCCGCGGTTCCGGGCTTCAGCAGAATCCGGTGGAGCGCGGCATCCTGGCCCTGCAGAACGGCCTGCCGCTGAACCGGGCCGACGGCTCCTACATCGTCGGGCTGGCCAACCCGCGCCAGGCGGAGTTCACCGAGATCTACCGCGGCTACACCGCCAACCGGCTGGGCGCCAGCATGCTGGGCGGGGCGATCAACTTTATCTCCCCCACCGGCTCCTCCGCGCCGGGCTACCGGCTGGGCGTCGAGGGCGGAAGCTTCGGCCAGTTCAACACCGCCTTGCAGGCCGGCGGCAGCGCCGGAAAGCTCGACGGGCTGATCCAGGTCCAGCGCAGCCAGCGCGACGGCTACCGCGACTACAACCGCTCCGAGCGCACCGGCTTCGACGCCAACGCGGGCGCCGTGCTGTCCGACACCGTCACCACCCGCTTCTTCGCCGGCTACACCGACCTGTCCTTCGACGTGGCCGGCCCGCTGACCCGCCAGCTTCTGGAATCGAACCCCAAGGCGGTCTACACCGGCCCCCGCGTGGTCAACGGTGTCGCCACCAACCCAGGACCGAACGTCGTCCGCGACCGGCCCGAGCGCGAGGCCAAGCAGTTCCGCGTCGGCAACCGGACGACGGCGACCTTCGGGGCGCACCTGCTGGACGTGGCGCTGGGCTACACCCACACCGACGACACGTTCCGCTTCCCGATCTCCTCCGGCATCCGCAAGACGGAGGGCGGCGACGTCACCGCCGTCGCGCGCTACGCCTACAGCCCCGACGCGAGCCAGCCCCTGCCGCTGTTCGAGACGACCCTGCGCTACGTCGTCGGCTCGGCGGACCGCGAGGATTACCTGAACAACGCCGGCAGCCAGGGCGCCCTGTTCGGACGCAGCACAATGGACGCCTCCACCCTGGCGCTCCACGGCGGCCTGAACCTGCCGCTGGGCAACGCGGTCACCCTGTCCCCGGCACTCACCGTCACCCACGCCACGCGCGAGAACGACGACACCTTCGGCGCGGCGCGGCGGCCGACCATCGCCTTCAACCCGGCCAACCCGCGGGTGGCGCTGCCCGCCGGTTCGATCCCCGCCGGCGACACCAGCTACGACCGCAGCTACACCGGATTCAGCCCGAGCCTCGGCCTGACCTGGAAGCCGCTGGAGGACCACACCCTCTACGCCGCCGTCAGCCGCAGCTTCGAGCCGCCGACCCACGACGATCTGATCGCCACCGTCAACGGCACGCCGAACAGCAGCGCCGGTCGCCCGAACCCGGCCCAGCCCGGACTCGTCTCCACCGCCTACCGCACGCCGGACCTCAAGGCGCAGACGGCGACCACCGTCGAGGCGGGCTGGCGCGGCCGTTTCGGGCTCGTCGCGGTCGATGCCGGGACCTATTACTCCTGGGTCAAGAACGAGCTGCTGAGCCTGCGCGACGCCACCGGGGCCTCGCTCGGCGCGGTGAACGCCGACCGGACACGGCATTTCGGCGTCGATCTCGGGCTGTCGGCCTTCCTCACCGACCGGCTGAGCGGCCGGATCGCCTACACCTTCCAGGATTTCCGGTTCCAGGACGATCCGGTGCGCGGCGACAACCGGCTGGCCGGCGCGCCGCGCCACGTCATCAACGCCTCGGCGCGCTACGACATCACGACGGCGCTGTCGGTGGGGGCGGAGGTGGACTGGTATCCCGGCAAGACCCCCGTGGACAACATGAACAGCGTCTACACGGACGGCTACGCCACCGTCGATCTGCGCAGCACCTACGCCATCAACCAGCATGTCAGCGTCTATGGCGAGGCGCGCAACATCTTCGACGCGACCTACGCCTCCTCGACCCTGATCGTCGATCAGGCGTCGCCCACCCAGGCGGTCTATCTGCCGGGCGACGGCCGGGCCTTCTACGCCGGCCTGAAGGTCAGCTTCTGACATCCGACATCTGAAAGGCATCCTGCCATGACCCGCGAAACGACGGGCACCGCCCCCTCCCTGACGCTGTCCAGCATCGGCCACGCCTATCTCGGCCGCACGGTGCTCGACGCCGTGGACCTGTCGCTGGCGGCGGGCGAGGTGGCGGCGCTCGTCGGTCCCTCGGGCTGCGGCAAGAGCACTCTGGCGCACATCGCCGCCGGGGTGGTCGAGCCGTCGCGGGGCCGCGTCGCGCGGCGCTACCGCCGCCACGGCATGGTGTTCCAGGACCCGCGCCTGCTACCCTGGGCGACGGCGCGGGCCAACATCGCCTACCCGCTGCGCCTGCTCGGCCTGCCTCGCCGCGAACGGCGGGAGCGGGCGGAGGAGGCCGCGCGTCGGGTGGCGCTCGACCGCTCCGACCTCGACAAGTTTCCCATCGAGCTGTCGGGGGGCATGCGCCAGCGCGCCGCCATCGCGCGGGCGCTGGCGATCGACCCCGACTTCGTCTATTTCGACGAGCCCTTCACCGCGCTCGACGTCGCCCTGAAGCGCCGCATGCAGGATCTGGTGATCGAGGCGGCGCGCGGGGCGCGGTTCGGCGCCCTGTTCATCACCCACGACCTGATGGAGGCGGTGCGCATCGCCCACCGCGTCGTGGTGATGGACGCCCAGGGGCGTGGCATCGCCGGGACGCGCGCCGTTCCCGGCGAACCGGGTGGGCGCGACGACGGCACCGTCTACCGGCTGGTCGCCGGATTCCTGTCCGACGACCCGCTGTTCCGCCACATCCACGACATCGACGAAAGGCGGACTCCGTGACGGATACGATCCGAACCGCCCCCGCGCCGACCCTCGCCGGCATCCTCGGCGACGAGGGGCTGCGGCTGTTCTTCCCGCTCTCGGCCCTGCACGCCGCTCTGTGGCCGCTGCTGTGGGCGGTGGTCAATGGTTTCGCCCTGCCCTTCGACGGCGCGATCCCGCCGGGGCTGTGGCACGCGCACGAGATGCTGTTCGGCTCCTTCGGCGCGGCGGTGATCGGCTTCATCACCACGGCCATCCCGGAATGGACCGACAGCCGGCGGCTTCGGGGGCGCGCCCTCTTCGTGCTGGCGGCGCTGTGGGGGATCGGGCGGGTCGCCGGGTTGCTCGGTGCCGACGGGGCGGCCGTCGTCGCCGCAATCGCCGACACGGCGTGGCTCGCCGCCCTGCCCGTCTATGTCGCGGCGGTGTCCTGGCGCAAGCGCACGAGCCGGCTGATCGGCGTTCTGCTCTGGCTGAACGCGCTCGCAGTGTCGGGTGCCGTGGTCCACGTCGCGTTTGTCATCGGTGACGTGGAGTGGGCGCAGGCCGGGCTGCACGCCGCCGGTCTGGTGCTGCTCGGGCTGTTGGGCCTCGTTCTGGCGCGCATTTCGGTGCCCGTCACGAATCTCGTCCTCGACCCCAGCCAGGGCAGTTCGCCCTACCGGCCCCATCCAGGACGCCTCAATCTGGCGCCCGGTCTGGTTGCCATTGCCCTGACCGGGGAGGTCGCCGGGCTGTCGCCCGCGGTGAGCGCCTATCTCTTCATCGCCGCGGGGGCCGCCTTTCTCGACCGGGTCGCCGAATCCTTCATCGGACGCACTGTCTTCCGCGCGGAGATCCTCGCCCTGGCCGGGTCGAGCCTGATGGCTGGCGCCGGTCTGCTGCTGATTGGCGCTTCCCGGCTGGGGGCTGGATTCGCCGAAACGCCGGCGCTGCACGTGGCGCTGATGGGCGGGCTGGGCCTCGGCGTGCTGGCGGTCTTCGCCATCGCCGGGCTGTTCCACACCGGCCGGACCTTTCCCCTTCCAGCGGCGGCACGTCTGGCCATTGCGTTGCTGATCGGGGCCGTAGCGTTGCGGGTCCTGCCGGAACTGGGCCCTCTGCCGGTGCCGCCCGGACCGCCCCACGCTCTGGCGGCGTTGCTCTGGGCGGCGGCCTTCCTGCTCTGGCTCAAGGTCTATTGGCCCTTCCTGTCGCGGCCCCGCGTAGAGGAGGCGGAGGTGTGTTGATCTCCGGCGAGACTGGCAAACCCCACTGGCGCCCCCCGATGAAAACCGCCCTCCATACCCGTGCCGGCTGCGACTCCTTCCTCCTGTTCGCGGCACTCTGCGCCGCGACGCTGGTCGCCGTCTGGGTGCCATGGTTCCTCGGCCTCATCGGCCTGGAAATGGCGTTCTCCCCTTCCTCCTGGCACGCGCACGAACTGCTGTTCGGCTTCATGCCGTTCATTGTCGGCAGCGTCCTGTTGACGGCTGTAGGGAACCGGACCGTGCGTCGGCCCTTAGCCGCCTGGCCGTTGGCCGCGCTGATCGCCGTCTGGATCGTCGGGCGGCTGGGCGTGGCCGGATCGGCGGCGCTGGAGCCGCTGACCGTCGCACTGCTTGCCCTGCTGTTCCCGGCGGCCCTCATACCCGTGGCCGGACGGAAATTCCTTTTGACGAAAAACGGCCGCAACTTGACGATCCTCACCGTCCTTGCCGCCCTAGTCGGCGCGCAGAGCCTGTTCCATTGGGAGCTGTGGCGCTTCGGGCGAAGTGTCCACGGCACGAGCCTCGCTGTGGCAGCGCTCCTGACCTGGACCATGCTGGGGGGCGGGATCATACCGGACGGCGGGGGGATCACCCCGAGCCTCGCCGGAAAGTGGCGGACGGCGCGCGGCAATCCCCTTCGGCACGTACGCTCCACCCTTCTCAACAGGGTGGCGATGGGGCTCGGGCTGCTGGCTCTCGCAACCTGGATCTTGCGGGAAGATGGTGTCTTGGACGAACGTCTCACCGGCGCCTTGCTGCTGGCCGCCGGATTCACGCAGACGGCGCGGCTCGCACGGTGGCGACCGCACCGCGCGCCGTCCGGGCTGCCCGTGTTCGTCCTGCACGTTGCTCGCACCTTCATCCCGGCCGGGTTTTTGCTGGCGGCCTGGGCCTCTCTGGGCGGCGACACCGCCTTCAACGCTGCGGCAATCCACGCCTGGACCATGGGCGCCGTCGGCGGCATGACGCTGTCGGTGATGATGGCGCAGTCCACTCTGGCCCATAACAAGCATGCGCTCACCACCTCCCGGCTGTCGACCGGCATCCACCTCGCCGTGGCAGCGGCAGCCTGCGCACGTATCGCGGCCTCACTCGACCCGCAGCACACGATGTTGCTGATTCCGCTGGCGGGTGTCTTGTGGATCGCCGCTTTCCTAATGCTCGCTCTGGTCTATGGGCGGAAATCCGCATGATGTCTGGACGGGGTTGGGCGGTCATGGAGGCGGGCGTCAGATGGCGCGGCCTTCGAACCACCGGTGCCGTGCTCCCACAGAGCGGGAGCGGGAACGCGAGGCGCAGTGCGTAGAGCGGCCGCTCGTCGGCGGACGCCTCCCGCGCTCGGGCCGCGGCCAGCGCCTCATGCAGGTCGCGCGGGTGCGGTCGAAGCTGGCGCCCCGCGCCGACCTCGGTTGCCTTAGGGTCTGTTGACATTCATGTGGCGAAGGGGGGTTCCCGCGGCTTGCGAAACCTGATTCAAGGCTGCCGAGCAGGAGGTGGCCTTGGACCGATTGGTGCTGCAGGATGATCAATGGGAGCGGATCGCACCGCTTTTGCCGGGAAAAGC